>JBBRZP010000071.1:0-17436 GCA_038236565.1 Burkholderiales bacterium
CGCATTGCGCCAAGGGCGCGGCCCTGCGCGAGCACGGCCACGGCGAGTACCGGCTGAAGACGCCGATGAAGCTCGTCGGCGCGAAGTACGAGCGCATCACCTGGGACCAGGCGCTGGCCGAGATCAGCGCCAAGATGCTCGAGCTGAAGAAGCAGAGCGGGCCCGACTCGGTCTTCATCGTCGGCTCGTCGAAGCACAACAACGAGCAGGCCTACCTGCTGCGCAAGTGGGTGAGCCTGTGGGTCAGCAACAATTGCGACCACCAGGCGCGCATCTGCCACTCCACCACGGTCGCGGGCGTCGCGAACACGTGGGGCTACGGCGCGATGACGAATTCGTACAACGACATGCGCAATTCGAAGTGCGCGATGTACATCGGCTCGAACGCCGCCGAAGCGCACCCGGTGTCGATGCTGCACATGCTGCATGCCAAGGAAACCGGCTGCAAGATGATCGTCGTCGACCCGCGCTTCACCCGCACCGCGGCCAAGGCCGACGAGTACGTGCGCATCCGCTCGGGCTCCGACATCCCGTTCCTGTTCGGCGTCCTGCACCACATCTTCAAGAACGGCTGGGAAGACAAGAAGTACATCGAGGACCGCGTCTACGGCATGGACAAGGTTCGCGACGAGGTCATGACCAAGTGGACGCCCGACAAGGTCCAGGAGGCCTGCGGCGTCGACGAGGCGACGGTCTTCAAGGTCGCCAAGATGATGGCCGAGAACCGTCCCAGCACCATCGTCTGGTGCATGGGCCAGACCCAGCACACGACCGGCAACGCGGTCGTGCGCGCCTCGTGCATCCTGCAGCTCGCGCTCGGCAACATCGGCGTCAGCGGCGGCGGCGCCAACATCTTCCGCGGCCACGACAACGTCCAGGGTGCGACCGACGTCGGCCCCAACCCCGACTCGCTGCCCGGCTACTACGGCTTGGCCGAGGGCGCGTGGAAGCACTACGCCAAGGTCTGGGACGTCGATTTCGAGTGGATCAAGAAGCAGTTCGCTCCGGGCATGCTCACCAAGCCCGGGATGACCGTGTCGCGCTGGATCGACGGCGTGCTCGAGAAGAACGAGCTGATCGACCAGGACTCGAACCTGCGCGGCCTGTTCTTCTGGGGCCACGCACCGAACTCGCAGACGCGAGGCGCCGAGATGAAGCGGGCGATGGACAAGCTCGACCTGCTCGTCGTCGTCGACCCGTACCCGTCGGCTTCGGCGGCGATGGCGGCGATGCCGGGCACCGCCGGCGACCTCAACGCCAATCGCGCCGTCTACCTGCTGCCCGCGGCGACCCAGTTCGAGACCTCCGGCTCGGTGACGGCTTCGAACCGCTCGCTGCAGTGGCGCGAGAAGGTGATCGAGCCGCTGTTCGAGTCGCGCACCGATCACATGATCATGCTGCAGCTCGCCGAAAAGCTCGGCTTCGGCAGGGAGCTGGTGAAGAGCATCAAGGTCGTCGCCGGCAGGGGCGGGATGATGGAACCCGAGCCCGAAGCGATGCTGCGCGAGATCAACCGCAGCACCTGGACCATCGGCTACACCGGGCAGTCGCCCGAGCGGCTGAAGGCGCACATGAGGAACATGAACGTCTTCGACGTCAAGACCTTGCGCGCCAAGGGCGGCATCGACAAGGAGACCGGCTACAAGCTCGACGGCGACTACTTCGGCCTGCCCTGGCCGTGCTACGGGACCCCTGAGCTCAAGCACCCGGGCTCGCCGAACCTGTACGACACCTCCAAGCACGTGATGGAAGGCGGCGGCAACTTCCGCGCCAATTTCGGCGTCGAGAAGGACGGCGTCAACCTGCTCGCCGAAGACGGGTCGGCGTCGAAGGGCTCGCCGATCCAGACCGGCTACCCGGAGTTCGATCACATCTTCCTGAAGAAGCTCGGCTGGTGGAACGACCTCACCGACGCCGAGAAGGCGGCCGCGGAGGGCAAGAACTGGAAGACCGATCTCTCCGGCGGCATCCAGCGCGTCGTCCTGACGCGCGGCTGCCATCCGTTCGGCAACGCCAAGGCGCGCGCCGTGGTCTGGAACTTCCCCGACCCGGTGCCGCTGCACCGCGAGGCCCTCTATTCGACGCGTCCGGACCTGATCGCCAAGTACCCGACGCACGACGACAAGAAGGCGTTCTGGCGCCTGCCGACGCTCTTCAAGAGCGTACAGGAAAAGAACAAGGACATCGGCAAGCAGTTCCCGCTGATCATGAGCTCGGGCCGGCTCGTCGAGTACGAAGGCGGCGGCGAGGAGACGCGCTCGAACCCCTGGCTTGCCGAGCTGCAGCAGGAGATGTTCGTGGAGATCAATCCAGCCGCGGCCAACGATCGAGGCATCCGCGACGGCGAGCAGGTCTGGGTGAAGTCGCCGACCGGCGCGAAGATCCGGGTGCGGGCGCTCGTCACCGAGCGGGTCGACCGCGAGACGGTCTGGCTGCCGTTCCACTTCTCGGGCCGCTGGCAGGGCGCCGACCTGCTGCCGTACTACCCCGATGGCGCGCATCCGGTCATCCGTGGCGAAGCGGTCAACACGGCGACGACGTACGGCTACGACAGCGTGACGATGATGCAGGAGTCGAAGACGACGGTCTGCCAGGTCGAGCGGGCGGCTTAGGAGCACTCATGGCCAGAATGAAATTCATCTGCGACGCCGAGCGTTGCATCGAGTGCAACGGCTGCGTCACGGCCTGCAAGGCGGAGCACGACGTGCCTTGGGGCGTGAACCGGCGCCGGGTCGTCACCCTCAACGACGGCGTGCAGGGCGAGCGAAGCATCTCGGTCGCGTGCATGCACTGCTCCGACGCGCCGTGCATGGCGGTATGCCCGGTCGACTGCTTCTATCGCACGCCCGAAGGCGTCGTCCTGCACGACAAGGACATCTGCATCGGCTGCGGCTACTGCTCATACGCCTGCCCCTTCGGCGCGCCGCAGTTTCCGAGCAACGGCACTTTCGGCCTGCGCGGCAAGATGGACAAGTGCACCTTCTGCGCCGGCGGCCCGGAAGCGAACGGCAGCGAGGCCGAGTTCGAGAAGTACGGGCGCAACCGCCTGTCCGAAGGCAAGCTCCCGGCCTGCGCCGAGATGTGCTCGACCAAGGCGCTCCTCGGCGGCGACGGCGACGTCATCGCCGACATCTTCAGGACGCGGGTTCTCAATCGCGGCAAGGGCAGCGAGGTCTGGGGTTGGGGCACGGCTTACGGCAAGCCGGCGCAAGGCGCTCCGGGCGCGGTGCCGGCGCAGGGAAAGAAGTCGTGAGCCTGGCGAAGGCGTGGGCCGCGGTGGCCGTCGTGTGCGCGCTCGTCGCCTGCGGCGAGAAGGTCCAGACGATGCCGGTCGGCGGCGCGAAGAAGGCACACGGCCAGCCGTGGCAAATCACCGACAACGGCTATCTCGCTCCCGGGTGGAAGCCGGGCGACGAGGCGAGCTGGAACGCGCAACTGACGCAGCGCGCCCAAGGGCAGAACGACTACGCGCCGCGCAAGTGAGGAGCGAGGAGACGTCATGCGATTCACGCTGCTGAAGGCGACGCTCGCCGCCCTGCTGCTCGCCGCGGGCGGCGCGTCGTTCGCGCAAACCGGGGCGAGCTCGGCCGCGCCCACGACCGTGGCGGCCGACCCGCCCGCGGCCGTGTCCATCCCGGATGGCGGCGCCGCGCCGATCGGCGCGGCGGGCGCGGTCACGACGCCGGCCGCCCCCGAGCCGCAGCCGGCCGACTCCAACGCGCAGCGCGCGCGCAGCCAGCCGCTCAACAACGCGCCGTTCTGGCGCGGCGTTCACGACTCCGGAAGGAACCCGGGCTCGGTGAACAACCTGCAACTGGGAGAGCGCGGCATCCTCATCCAGCCCACGACCTCGTATCCCGGCTCGCGCACGACCTCGGCCGGCGAGGCGTGGCGACAGATCCGCAACTGGTGGATCATTCCCTATGGTGGCGCGCTCGTCGTCATCGTCGTCTTCGCCCTGGCCCTGTATTTCTTCGCGAAGGGCCCGATCGGCCAGCACCAGCCGGACACCGGCCGGGTCATCAAGCGCTTCACGTACTTCGAGCGCGCCGCGCATTGGAGCAACGCGATCGCCTTCTCCGTCCTTGCCATCTCGGGGCTGGTGATGGCGTTCGGCAAGTTCCTGCTGCTGCCCCTGATCGGTGGCGCGCTGTTCGGCTGGCTCACCTGGGCGCTGAAGACGGCGCACAACTTCGCCGGCCCGCTGTTCGCGCTCTCGCTGGTGATCGTCTTCTTCACGTTCCTGCGGAGCAATTGGCCGAAGCGCGACGACTTCACCTGGTTGCGGCGCGTGGGCGGCATGCTCGGCGGCGAGGAGCCGCCGTCGCATCGCTTCAACGCCGGCGAGAAGATCGTCTTCTGGGGCGGCGTTCTGGTCCTCGGCAGCATCGTCGTCGGCTCCGGGCTGGTCCTCGACGAGATCATCCCGGGTCTCGATCCGACACGCCCCGACATGCAGCTCGCGCACATCATCCATTCGATCGCGGCGGTGTTCATCATCGCCATGTTCCTGGGCCACATCTACATGGGAACGATCGGCATGCGCGGCGCTTACCGCGCCATGAAGACCGGCTACGTCGACGAGAGCTGGGCGCGCGATCACCACCGCCTCTGGTACGACGACATCGCCGCCGGCGCCATCCCGGCCCAGCGCAGCCCGCCGCCGCGCGGGATCGAACAACCCGCCGCGTGACATCGAAGGAATCGTGATGCGCAAATCCGTCCTGGCCGCGTTGACGGCCGCCCTGCTCGCGACGGCGTCGCTCGCCAAGCTGCCCGCGCTCACGGACGAGGCCAAGGCCAAGGCCGCGGAGGCTGCGGCCAAGAGCGCATGGACCGACAAGGTCGGGCTCTACAAGTTGTGCAAGACGATGGACCGGGTTGCGGCGACGTACCGGGCAAGTCCGGTCGCGGCCGGCCAGCCGGCGTCCGCGGCCGACGTCACGCCGCCGTGCACCGACCCCGGCGCGTACGTCTCACAGGCAGCGCCCCAGGTGGCCAAGCCGCTCGAGGCGTCGGGTGCGCACTCGCCGCCCGCGATGGCGACGAGCCCGCCGGGCACCAAGGCGACGTCGGCGGAGATCACGGGCCCGCGCAAATAGACAAGCCCGCGATCCGCCTGACCGCGGCGCGTGCGCCGCTCACCCGTGAGATCGCCGTCCGCGACGAGTTCGGCGCGACGCGAACGATCTCCATCCCCGCCGAGCGCGCGCTGACGGTCTTCGTCGACAAGCGCGAACTGGTGACGCTGATGACGCTCGGCTCGGCGCCGGAGCTCCTCGTCCTCGGCTATTTGCGCAACCAGCGCCTGGTCGAGCGCCCGGCCGACATCGATTCGATCACCGTCGACTGGGAGGTGAATGCAGCCGCCGTGAAGACGCGCGCCGGCATCGAGCGCTTCGACGAGAAGACCGCCAGGCGCGTCGTCACGACCGGCTGCGGCCAGGGGACGGTCTTCGGCGACCTGATGGGCGCCATCGATTCGATCCGGCTGCCCTCCGCCGCCGAGCCATCGGCGCGACTCTCGCAGCGCGAGCTCTACCGCCTGCTCGACGCCGTCCGCGTTCAGGAGAGCACGTACAAGTCGGCCGGATCGGTGCACGGCTGCGCGCTGTTCTGTCAGGGCGACATGCTGACCTTCGTCGAAGACGTCGGCCGCCACAACGCGATCGACACGATCGCCGGCTGGATGTGGCTCAACGACATCGACGGCGCCGACAAGATCTTCTACACGACGGGTCGGCTGACGAGCGAGATGGTGATGAAGTCGGCGCAGATGGGCGTGCCCATCGTCGTCTCGCGCAGCGGCATCACGCAGATGGGCCACGAGCTCGCCGTGCGCCTGGGCCTGACCCTGTTCGGTCGCGCCACCAACCGCCACTTCATCTGCTATTGCGGTTTCGACCGCTTCGACGCCGAGCCCGAGCCGCCGCGCGGCTGAAGCGCCGCGCTCAGATCAGCGCATCGAACGGCAGAACGTCGACCTCGTCGCCGGCCGCGATGTCGCCCTGCTCGTGGCCGAGCACGACCAGGCCGTTGGCCTCGCTCATGCTGCGCAGAATGCCCGAGCCCTGCGAGCCCGTCGTTCGCACCTGGAGGCGGCCGTCGGCTCGCCGGCTGACGATCGCACGCTGGTACTCGGTGCGACCAGCACGCTTGCGGATCGCCTCCACGCTCGCCGCGCGCAGCGGCAGGAGCGGCGACGCCGTCGCGCCGCTCATCGCCAGCAGGGCCTCGCGCACGAGCGCGTAGAAGGTGACCATGACCGCGACCGGATTGCCAGGCAGGCCGAACAGGATGGCGCTGCGGCCGTGGTCGTCGATCCGGCCGATCGCCATCGGCCGGCCCGGCCGCATGGCGATGCGCCAGAACAGCACGTCGCCGAGCCGGGCCATGACGAGCTTGGTGTGGTCGGCCTCGCCGACGCTGACGCCGCCCGAGGTGATCACCGCGTCGGCCTCGCGCGCCGCGCTGCGGAACGCTGCCTCGAGGGCCTCGGGATCGTCGCGGACGACGCCGAGATCGATCGCCTCGACGCCGAGCCGCTGCAGCATCGCCCAGAGCGTGTAGCGGTTGCTGTCGTAGACCGAGCCGGGGTCGAGCGTCTCGCCGACCGAGCGCAGCTCGTTGCCGGTCGAGAAGAAGGCCACGCGCAGGCGCCTGAACACGGCAACCTCGGCGTGGCCGAGCGAGGCGAGCATGCCGAGGTCGGCCGGCCGCAGCAGGCGACCGGCCGCGAGCGCGACCGCGCCGCGCGCCAGATCCTCCCCGGCGCGGCGCCGGTTGTCGCCCGGCCGGACGATGCTCGCGGGGATGGCCACGCGATCGCCGTCGAGGCGGGTGAACTCCTGCGGCACCACGGTGTCGAGCCCGTCGGGCATCACCGCGCCGGTCATGATGCGCACGCACTGGCGCGGCCCGACGGTGCCCTCGAACCGTCCGCCCGCGAAGCCGGCACCGGCGACCGCGAAGACGCTCTCGGCGCCTTCGGCGAGCTCGCTGCCGCGCACGGCGTAGCCGTCCATCGCCGAGTTGTCGTGCGCGGGGACGTCGCTGCCGGAGACGACGTCGCGCGCCAGGACCCGGCCGAGGGCCGTGCGCAGGGCGAGCATCTCGACCGCCTGCACGCGCGGCACGAGGCGGGCGATGAACTCCTGCGCCTGGGCGATGGGCAAGGCCTTCGGGTCGTAGCCGGCGATGCAGGACGCGATCTCCTGGAGCGTTTCTGCCGGCTCTTCAGTCATGGCGCTGCAGCTGCTGGAGCTCGGCCGTCGTGTTGGCGTTGACGAACGCTCTGCAGTCGTCGAACTCAACCGTGGCCGTGCGCAGCGTCGCCGTCCACGCGTCGATCTTGCGCCGGCCGCTCGACGTGAATCGGACCAGGCTTTCCATCACGCTCGCGCGCATCAAGCAGAACACCGGCTGCAGCCGCAGCTCGCCGTCTTCGCGCGTCGCCGCCATCGTGAGCTCGATGCCTTCGCTGTCGAAGGCTGCACCCAGGCGCTCGACGAGATCGACCGGGAAGCGCGGCGAGTCGCACGGCACGGTGACAAGGTAGGGCGTCTCGCAGTGCTCGAGCCCGGCGAGGAAGCCGGCGAGCGGCCCGGGATAGTCGGGCAGCGCATCGGGCCAGACCGGCGCGCCCATCGACTCGTAGGCGCCGAGGTTGCGGTTCGCGTTGACCATCACCGCGCCGACCTGGGGCGAGAGCCGGAGCAGGGCGTGCATCGCGAGCGGGATGCCGGCGTGCATCTGCAGGCCCTTGTCGATCCCGCCCATGCGGCTGCCGCGGCCGCCTGCCAGGATCAATCCGGTGATGTCGTTGGTGTCGATCATGGCGAGCGGCTCGGCTCGACGCCGAGAATAGCCGAGCTCTCGTCGTGTGCGCGGCGCTTCGCCTTCGGGCGGCGATAGCGCCACCACGGCAGCACCTCCGTGAGGGACAGCACCTCGCCGCTGCGAAAGGGCTCGTAGCCGGGCACCGCGCGCAGCGCGAGCTGCCACTCGCTCGACGCCAGCGCCCTGCGCAAGGCGACGACGAGCGGATCGTCGAGGCCGGCGGCGAGGGTGGCGAGGAAGTAGCGCTCGCGGCCGAACTCGATGAAGTCGAGCCCCTGGGCGCGCGCGACCGCCTCGATGCCGAAGGCCGCGTCGGCGCCGCCGCTCGACACCAGCTGAGCGACCGCGCGATGCGAGGGCTCGACGCGGTCGTAGCCGGCGATCTCCTGCGCCGGCACGCCGGCGGCGGCGAGGAGCTCGTCGAGGACGACGCGCGTGCCCGTGCCGCGGGCGCGGTTGACGAAGCGCACCCGACGGTCGGCCAGGTCGCTCAGGGACCGGATGCCGAGGGGATTGCCGGCCGCGACGATCAGCCCCTGGCTGCGCGACGCGAAGCCGATCAGCTTGTGCCGGCCGGGCGTGAGCATCGGCCGGTAGACGAGCGCCGTCGGCGAGCCCAGCGGCGCATCGGTCAGGGCGTGAAAGCCGGCGAGCAGGCAGCGGCCGTCGTTCAGCGCCGCCAGCGCATCGACGCTGCCGGTGAAGCGCAGGTCGAGGTGCAGCCGGTGCCGGCGCGCGCACCATTCGCCGAGGAGCGGCAGCGCCTCGTCGTGGCTGGCCGAGATCGGGACGACTTCGGCCGCGTCGTCGAAGGCGAGCGCGAAGGCGCGCTCGAGCTCGCTGCGCAGCGACGCCAGCTGCGGCGCGAGGCGCGCCTGCGCCTGGCGCTCGGCCCAGAGCAGCTTGATCCCGAACGGCGACAGCCGGGCGCGCTGCCCCTTGGCCCAGACGACGAGCGGCCGGCCGAGCTCGCCCTCCCAGCGCTTGAGCTCGCCCCAGACGTGCCGGTAGGAGAGCGAGAGCGCGCGTGCCGCGGCCGAGATCGAGCCGCTGCGATGGATCTCGGCGAGCAGCTCGAGCAGCGGATGGTGCAGCTCGCGTCGCTCTGCCAGCCCCGACGTCAGCGTGTAGGCGAGGTCGACCCTATGCATGTGCGTTCATATCGACCCTGGAAGGATGGCCACCCAGAATGCCGCCCGGATGAAGAATTCGCGATGAGCGCGCTGGGAGAGAGCTTCGCGACCGCGCTTCGCCTCATTGTCCATGCCGACCCGGAGCTCGTTCGCACCGTCGCGCTGTCGCTCGCCGTCAGCGGCAGCGCCTGCGTGTGCGCGGCCGCGATCGGCCTGGCCGCGGGCGCGTGGCTGGCGGTCGCGCGCTTCCCCGGCCAGCACGCAGTGCTCCTGGCCCTCGATACGCTGCTGGCGCTGCCGTCTGTCGTCGTCGGCCTCGTCGTCTACCTGCTGCTCTCGCGCAGCGGGCCGCTCGGCTCGTGGGGCATCCTCTTCACGCCGACGGCGATGGTCATCGCCCAGACGATGCTGGTCCTGCCGATCATCGCCGCGCTCGCGCGCCAGGTCGTCGCCGACGCCCTGCGCGACGGCGGCGACCAGTTGCGCTCGATGGGCGCGAGCCCCTTCGTGTGCGCGCTGCTCATGCTCGTGCACGAGCGCTGGGCGGTGGCGACTCTGATGCTGATCGCGTTCGGACGCGCCATCGCCGAGGTCGGCGCGGTGATGATCGTTGGCGGCAACATCGCCGGCTTCACGCGCGTGATGACGACGACGATCGCGCTCGAGACGAGCAAGGGCGACCTGCCGCTCGCCCTCGCGCTCGGCGGCATCCTGCTCGCGGTCGTCGCGCTGCTCAACGTCGCGATCGCCGGACTGCGTCGCGGCGCCGGGCCGCTGGTGCAGGAGGCGCGATGACGACCGCCGCGGCGCCGGTGCTGCTCGCCTTGCGCGACGCCTCGCTCGCCTATGGCCCGGTGCGGGCGGTGCGCGGCGCGACGATCGAGATCCGCGCCGGCGACTTCATCGCCGTCGTCGGCGCCAACGGTTCGGGCAAGACCAGCCTCCTGCGCCTGCTGAGCGGTGCGGTCGCCCACACCGGGACGCGGAACGCGATGCGGCCGGCCGGCCCGCAGGCGATGGTGTTCCAGCGCCCGTTCCTGCTGCGCCTGTCGGTGTGGAACAACCTGCGCGTCGCCCTGTGGCTCGCCCGCCGGGCCACGCCAGCGGCCGAGCGCGACGAGCGCGCCGCGCTCGCGCTGCGGCGCGTCGGGCTGACGGCGCTCCGTGACCGTCCGGCGCGTTCGCTTTCGGGCGGCGAGCAGCAGCGCCTTGCCCTTGCGCGCGGCTGGGCGGTGGACCCCGACATCCTGCTCCTCGACGAGCCGACGGCCAACCTCGATCCATCGGCGAAGAAGGAGGTCGAGGCGCTCCTCGCCACCTTCGCCGGCGACGGCATGACGCTCGTCATGAGCACCCACAACCTCGGCCAGGCCAAGCGCCTGGCGAGCCGCGTCGTCTACATGGATTCGGGTCGCATCGACACCGACCTGCCGACGGCCGACTTCTTCGGCGCCGGTGCGAACGGTCGCGCCGACCTGTTCCTGAAAGGAGAGCTCTCATGGTCGCTCGAGGTCTGACATTCGCGATGCGCCGCCTGCTGCTCGCGGCGCTCCCGGCGGCGTCGCTCGCGCTCGGCCCGTCGCCTGCGACGGCGCAGGAGCGCAGCATCGTCATGGCGTCGACGACGAGCACCGAGCAGTCCGGCCTCTTCGCGCACCTGCTGCCGGCCTTCAAGCAGGCGACCGGGATCGACGTTCGCGTCGTCGCGGTCGGCACCGGGCAGGCGCTCGACATGGGCCGGCGCGGCGACGCCGACGTCCTCTTCGTGCACGACAAGGCGGCCGAGGAGAAGCTCGTCGCCGAGGGCTTCGGCCTGAAGCGTAGCGACGTCATGTACAACGACTTCGTCGTCGTCGGTCCGGTGGACGATCCGGCCGGCGTCCGCGGCCGGGACGTCGTCGCCGCCTTCACCAGGATCGCCGCGCAATCCGCGCCCTTCGTCTCGCGCGGAGACAAGAGCGGCACCCATGCGGCCGAGCTGCGCTACTGGAAGGCGGCCGGCATCGAGGCCCCGGGCGCGCGCTTCGCCGGCTACAAGGAGTGCGGCTGCGGCATGGGCCCGGCGCTCAATATCGCCTCGTCGACCGACGCCTACGCGCTCGTCGACCGCGGCACCTGGCTGGCCTTCAGGAATCGCGGCAGGCTCGTCGTCCTGATCGAGGGCGACAGGAAGCTCTTCAACCAGTACGGCGTGATCGTCGTCAATCCGGCGAAGCATCCGCACGTCAAGGTCGCGCTCGCGCAGACCTTCGCCGACTGGGTGCTCTCGCCCTCCGGGCAGGCGACGATCGCGGCCTACCGCATCGGCGGCCAGCAGCTGTTCTTTCCGGACGCGGCGCGCTGAAGCCCGGGGCAGCTACGACGACGCGGCGAGCGGCAGGTTGACGAGAAGGTTCTGCGGCTTCAGCTTTAGCGTGCCTTGTTCGCCCATCGCCAGGCCGAGGTACACCGGCTTGCCTGCGAGGTCGGCGCGCATCTCGCGCGCGTCGGCGAAGTCGAGTCGAAAGAGCGCCAGCAGGCGCTGTGCACGCGCGCCGTCGAGGTCGGTGCCGCGGTAGAGGTCGTCGAGCATCGCGCTCGAGTCGACGTCGAGGCCGATGTGCCACGACCACGCTGCATCGTCAATCCGCGGGAGCGGCCGGATCGTCGTCTCGACGCCGAGGAAGTGGCGGATCCAGCGCTCGAGCACCCGGGCGAGGGCGCCGAGGCCGGAGTGGGCGCGCGTCATCGTGAAGACCAGGCCGTGGCCGACCTCGCTCGACACTTCGTGGGTCAGGTCGAGGACGAAGCGCCGCGCGTCGTTGTCGCTCCTCAGCGCGTCGGCGTTGTCTGCGCTCAGTACGGAAAGGGTCGACGCACTGGCGTGGGAGCCGTCGCGCCGCAGCAGTGATCCGATCACGTCGCCGCTCGCCGCCGCGTCCAGGGCATCGATCGTCTCGAGGTCGGCCGCCAGGACGCGGCCGTCGTTCAGCGAGATGCGCTGCTCGCGGTGCAGCAGCTGGCCGGCGCGACGCTCGAAGGCATCGCTCGTCTCCTCGAGCAGGTGGGCGACGATCGCCGCGAGCGTCGTGGCGACGAAGACCGGCGGCACTGCGACGCGACCGCCGCGCATCAGCGCCAGGTAGTGCGCCTCGAGCGTGCCGGCGCCGAGCACGGCGTCGCGGTAGGCGAGGAAGGTCGCCCAGTTGTCGCGGGCGTCGCTGTCGGCCACGGCGGCGAGCGCCGCCTCGTCGATGGGTCGCGCGGGGTCGGCCGCGAGCGCGTCGTGCAGGCGGCGCTCGCCGGCGCACGATTCGGCGACGAGGGCGAGCTCGGGCAGGCCGAGCAACGTGCGCCAGAACGCGTCGCCCGGAGCGAGCCAGCCGCGTCGCGGAGGCGACGGGTCGAGGGAAGGATCGTGCATGGGCAGCCCGATTATTCGGCACGGCCTCGCGCGGCCCCGCACATCCTCGGTTCGGGGCACCTCATTAAACTCGTCCGATGCATGTCATCGCCTTCTGCGGCTACTCCGGCTCCGGCAAGACCACGCTGGTCGAGCAGCTGATCGCCCGCCTGCGCCTCGCCGGCCAGCGCGTCTCAGTCGTCAAGCACGCCCACCACGACTTCGACATCGATCACGAGGGCAAGGACTCGTGGCGTCATCGTCAGGCCGGTGCCTACGAGGTCGTCGTCGCATCGAGCCGGCGTCTCGCCAAGATGCGCGAATATCCCGAGCCGGCGGAGCCGACGGTCGACCAGCTGATCGACGAGCTCGACGACTGCGACTGGGTGCTCGTCGAAGGCTTCAAGAACGCGGCACTGCCGAAGATCGAGGTCTGGCGCGCGTCGACGGGGATGCGGGCGCGCTATCCCGACGATCCGTTCGTGATCGCGATCGCGACCGACAGCGCCGACCGACTGCCCACGCCGACCGGTCTGCCGGTCATCGATCTGAACGACGCCGACGCCGTCGCCCGCTTCGTGCTCGACTCCGCCGAGCGCTGCGAGTACTTGCGCGTCTAGGCGATCCGGGCGATGTCGCGGATCATCGTCGGGCCGGCGCGGCGCTCGATCTCCGACAGCAGCGGCTTGTTCCAGCCGAGCATGAACATCGCTTCAGCGGTGATGAACATCGGACCGACGAGCAGGCCGACGATGTCGTCGACGAATGCGGGCTTGCGGCCTTCGTACCAGTGGCCGACGAACTGGATCAGCCAGCCGACGACGAAGAAGCCCGCGCCCCAGCCGAGCCACACCGGCACGCTTCCGCCCGAGACCTGCTGGGCGAGCCAGATGAGCAGGCCGACGACGGCGCTGACCGCGACGCCGAGAACGGCGTTGCCGCGCGTCAGGTACCACGCCGCGGCGACGGCGAAGACGATCCAGGCCGGCGTCACCGACAGGCCGCCTGCGGCGAGCGCGGGCCGGGCAAGGAGCACGCCGATGCCGAACACGATCATCGGCACGCCGACGAGGTGGCTGACGATGTTGCGCCGGTCGCGGTGGTATTCGGCGTACTGGGCGAGGAGCTCGGTGGCGGTGCGCATGGCGGGCCTCGAAGCGGCGATGGGCCAATGGTAGGACAACTCGCTCGCCCGCCCTCGAGCGGCGCCCTGCGACCCCCTTCGAGGTGTGAGCGACCTCACGCCGGCAGCGCCCGCGACGGCGTCTCGGCCGACAGCGTTCGGACGTCGGCGGGCGCTACCATCGCCACGACTTTCACTGCCCGGGGGGAACGTGATGCGGATGGACGGCCAGGAGGAGAGCAGCAACGTCGAGGACGCGCGCGGCCGGAGCGGCGGCGGCGGCGGCTTCGGCATCGGTGGCCGCGGCCTGGGCATCGGCAGCATCGCCATCGCCATCATCGCCGGCTGGATCTTCGGCATCAATCCGCTCACCATCCTGGGCCTGTTGGGCGGCGGCGACAGCGCGCCGACCGTGCAGCAGCAGGGTCCGGCCCCGGCGCCGCCGGCGGGCGACACCGGTGCGCAATTCGTCTCGCAGGTGCTGCGCAGCACCGAAGACGTCTGGACGGACATCTTCAAGGAGTCGGGTCGGACCTACCAGCCGCCCAAGCTCGTGCTCTTCACCGGCAGCTATCCGACCGCGTGCGGCCAGGGCCAGGCGGCGATGGGCCCGTTCTACTGTCCCGAGGACCAGAAGGTCTACATCGACCTGCGCTTCTACAAGGTGCTCGAGCAGAAGCTCGGCGCGCCGGGCCAGTTCGCGCAGGCGTACGTCGTCGCCCACGAGGTCGGCCATCACGTGCAGAAGCAGCTCGGCATCATGGACAAGGTCGACGCGATGCGCGGCCGCGGCGGCGAGGCGCAGGCCAACGCGATCAGCGTTCGCGTCGAGCTCCAGGCCGATTGCTTCGCCGGCGTCTGGGCGGCGCGCTCGCAGAAGGAGCAAGGCTGGCGCCTCGAGCCGGGCGACATCGAGACGGCGCTGAACGCTGCCGCGCAGATCGGCGACGACACGCTGCAGAAGAAGTCGCAGGGCATGATCGTGCCCGAGAGCTTTACCCACGGCACGAGCGCGCAGCGCGTCAACTGGTTCAAGCGCGGCGTCGAGAGCGGCACGGTCGACCGCTGCAACACCTTCGAGGGCCGCGACCTCTAGCGGCGGATCAGCGGCGCAGCGCCGCCGTCCAGTCGCAGCGCACGAGGCCCATGCGATGCAGTCGGCGGCGAACGGCGACGTAGACGCTCGGCAGGAAGAGCAGCGAGAAGCAGACGACCTCGGCCCAGCCTGCGTGGACGACGACAGCCGACGGGATGCCGACCCAGCCTGCGAGCCAGAGCGTGAGAACGATCTCCCACGCCTGCTTCTCGAGCGGCTGCTCGCGCCAGTGACGCTGATGCCAGGCCTTCAGGCTCTCGAACTGGGCAAGGGTCATGGCGTGGCGCGCGACGCCGTCCGCGTCGTCAGTAGGTCCCGGGAAGCAGTACGCGCTTGTCGACCGTGCGGATGTCGGTGTGGCCGCAGAAGGCCATGGTGATGTCGAGCTCCTTGGCGATGATCTCGAGCGAGCGCCTGACGCCGGCTTCGCCCATCGCGCCGAGGCCGTAGAGAAAGGAGCGGCCGATCAGCGTGCCGCGCGCGCCGAGGGCCCAAGCCTTGAGCACGTCCTGCCCGGAGCGGATGCCGCCGTCCATCCACACCTCGATCTGCGAGCCGACCGCGTCGGCGATCGCCGGCAGGGCGCTGATCGACGACGGCGCGCCGTCGAGCTGGCGGCCGCCATGGTTGGAGACGACGAGCGCGTCGGCGCCGCTGGCGACGGCGAGCTTCGCGTCCTCGACGTCGAGGATGCCCTTCAGGATGAGCTTGCCGCCCCAGAGCTTCTTGACCCACTCGACGTCGGCCCAGCTGAGGCGCGGGTCGAACTGCTCGGCCGTCCACGCGCCGAGCGAGGACATGTCGGCGACGCCGGTCGCGTGGCCGACGATGTTGCCGAAGCTGCGCCGCCTCGTGCCCAGCATGCCGAGGCACCAGCGCGGCTTGGTCATCAGGTCGAGGATGTTCGCCAGCGTCGGCTTCGGCGGCGCGGTGAGGCCGTTCTTCAAGTCCTTGTGGCGCTGGCCGAGGATCTGCAGGTCGAGCGTCAGCATCAGCGCGCTGCAGCGCGCTGCCCTGGCACGCTCGATGAGGCGCTCCATGAACGGCCGGTCGCGCAGCATGTAGGGCTGGAACCAGAAAGGCGCCTTGGTGTTCGCGGCGACGTCCTCGATCGAGCAGATGCTCATCATGCTGAGCGTGAAGGGGATGCCGAACTTCTCCGCTGCGCGCGCTGCCAGGATCTCGCCGTCTGCATGCTGCATGCCGGTGAGCCCGGTCGGCGCGATCGCGACGGGCATGGCCGTCGGGATGCCGATCATCGTCGTCGCGATGCTGCGGTTGTCCATGTTGACCGCGACGCGCTGGCGCAGCTTGATGCGCTGGAAGTCGCTTTCGTTGGCGCGGTAGGTGCTCTCGGTCCACGAGCCGGAGTCGGCGTAGTCGTAGAACATGCGCGGCACGCGCTCCTTGGCGAGCACACGAAGGTCTTCGATGCTGGTGATGACGGACATGGACGCGGCGGCCGTGGCGGGAGCGACGATGCTACGACGCGGCGCCGAAGAGCGGCAGGCTGTCGTCGCCCGGGTCCTCGCGCACGACGACCACCCGCGCGGCAGGCGCGTCGTCGACCCTCGCGGCCAGCGGCGCGACCAGGTCGGCGAGCGTGGCCAGCGCGCTCGCGCGCACGCCGATGAGGCGGAGCCGCCGCGACAGGTCGACACGCTTCAGGCACTGGCCGCCGGCGCGACGGATCTCGCGCGCGTCGAGCGTGTGGCCGGGCAGCGTGAGGTCGCGGGTCGCGATCCTGAAGTCGTCGAAGCGCAGCTTCACGCCGATCGTCCTGGCGGCGTAGCCCTTCCTCGCCAGATCACCGGCGAGCTGCTCGCAGAGGTCGGTGAAGATCGCGCCGAGCTCGCCCCGGTCGCGCACCGCGTGCAGGTCGCGGTCGAAGGTGGTCTCCCGGCTGATCGACTTCGGCTCGCTCGACGTGACCACCGTGCGCTCGTCGCTGCCGTGCGAGGCTTCGTGCAGCCAGGCGCCGAAGCTCTTGCCGAACTGTGCGACCAGGAACGCCGGCTCGACGCCGGCGATGTCGCCGATCGTGTGCAGGCCGAGAGCGGTCAGCTTCTCGGCGGCCTTCGGGCCGATGCCGTTGACCTTGCGCGCGGCGAGCGGCCAGATGCGCGCCGGAAGGTCGTCGTGCGCGAGCAGCGTCAGCCCGTCGGGCTTGTCGAGCTCGGAGGCGAGCTTGGAAAGCAGCTTGTTGGGCGTGATGCCGATCGAGCAAGTGAGCCCGGTGCGCTCGCGCACGGCGGCCTTGAGCGTGGCGCCGATGCGTGCGCCGCCGTCGTCGTGCACGCCGGGAATCTCGGTCAGGTCCAGGTAGATCTCGTCGATGCCGCGGTCCTCGACGTGCGGCGCGATCTCGCGCACCGCAGCCTTGAAAAGGCGCGAGTACTTGCGGTACTCGTCGAAGTCGACCGGCAGCAGCACGGCGTCGGGCGCGAGCACGGCCGACTTCATCATGCCCATCGCCGAGAACACGCCGAGCTTGCGCGCCTCGTAGGTGCTCGTCGTGACGACGCCGCGGCCGACGTAGTTGCGCAGCGATCGGTAGGCGAGCGAGCCGTCGGCCTGGCGCTGCGGCTGGTGATCGCGACTGCCGCCAATGACGACGGCGCGGCCGCGCAGCTCGGGGTAGCGCAGCAGCTCGACCGACGCATAGAAGGCGTCCATGTCGAGATGGGCGATGAGCCGGGCCATGGCAGGACTGTACCGGCAGATGGGGTATCAGCTTAGCTCCAGTCACCCTAATACTACTGGACGTCCGTCCAGTATATGCTTGCGTCGCGCTGGTGTCAGATTCTTGCGTACGACGTCCTCATACGTCACCGGTTCCGTGATGACGGCCTGCTGCAGCAAG
>JBBRZP010000072.1:0-17410 GCA_038236565.1 Burkholderiales bacterium
CCGGACTGCTTCCATGAAGGCGAAGAAGATTGCGCTCGGGCTGCTGGCCGCCCTCGTCGTGGCCGGCGTCGCCGGCTGGTTCAGCCTCGACAAGGAGACGCGCGCACTGCTCGAGACGGTGCCCACCAACCGCGATGTCCTGTTCTGGAGCCAGCCGCAGCGCGACGCGGCGTTTCGCGCACTCGACCGCGTGCCCCTTCTCGCCAAGTCGCATGTCGTGCCGCCCGGTGCGACGCCGATGCCGCTGCCGGCCGGGCCGCCGCTGCAGGTGGCGGACGTCGACGACTTCATGTCGAGCCAGCGCAGCGCCGCGCTGCTGATCGTGCACGACGGCAAGCTGCGCCTGGAGCGCTACGGCCTGGGCTTCGACGGCGGCGGGCGCTGGACCAGCTTCTCGGTGGCCAAGTCGATCACGTCGACATTGGTCGGCGCGGCGATCCGCGACGGCTACATCCGCGGCATGGACGACAAGGTCAGCGACTACATCCCCGAGATGAAGGGCTCGGCCTACGACGACGTCAGCATCCGACAGCTGCTGACGATGACCTCGGGGGTGCGCTGGAACGAGGACTATGCCGACCCGAACTCCGACGTCGCGAAGTTCAACGGCCACAAGCCCGAGGACGGTGTCGATGCGCTGGTGAGCTACATGCGCAAGCTTCCGCGCGAAGCGCCCGCCGGCACGCGCTGGCACTACAGCACCGGCGAGACCAACCTCGTCGGCGTCCTCATCGGCCAGGCCACGAAGAAGCCGATGGCGACGTACCTGTCGGAGAAGATCTGGGCGCCGGCGGGCATGGAGCAGCAGGCGACGTGGATCCTCAATCGCACCGGCAAGGAGATCAGCGGTTGCTGCATCCAGGCCGCCTCGCGCGACTTCGCCCGCTTCGGACTCTTCATCCTCGACGGTGCCCGCGTCGACGGCAACAGCATCGTGCCCGACGGCTGGCTCGCCGATGCCACGACGACCCGCACCGACATCGGCCGTCCGGGGCGCGGCTACGGCTACTTCTGGTGGACCTACGCCGACGGCTCCTACGCCGCCCGCGGCATCTTCGGCCAGGGCATCTTCATCGACCCGAAGCGACAGCTCGTGATCGCGACCAACGCCGACTGGGGTGGGGGAGCGAGCGACCGGCCGGCCAGCGAGGCGCGGGAGTCGTTCTATCGCGCGGTGCAGCAGGCCATCGACGACGAGTCCGCAGGCAAGACGAGCGCCGGATCGGGTCGCTGACGCCAGCAGGTCAGCGCAACTCGGGCTTGATCATCATCGTGCGGTGATCGTCGTCGTCGGCGGCGGTGCGCGCCGGCCCGTCGAGTCGCAGCGTCAGCGTGTTGGCGACGCCGATCCGCGTGCCGCTGCGCACCGGGACGTCGATGCCCTTGCCGACCGGCTGGCCGTCGATCGTCGTCAGGCCGTCGGAGAGCGTGCGCAGCCTGAGGCCCTCGGGCGCGCGCCGCAGCTCGAAGTGCCAGCGGCTGATCTGGCGCGCGCGCGCCGGATCGGGATGGACCAGCACGATGTCGTTGGCGCGCGCGCCCTCGGGCTCGTGCAGGCGACCGAAGCTCACGATGTCCTTCTGCGGCAGCGCGATGTGCTCCTCGGTCTCCTCGATCAGCACGCGGCGCGGGAAGGCGGCCGGATCGCGCCAGTCGAGCTCGAGCAGGTCGACCGGCTGCGCGACGCCCTTCAGCTCGCGCGTGCCGATCGGATGCGAGAGCAGGCGCAGGGCCGGCCCGAATTCCAGGAACACCTGGCGCGTCAGGTAGACGCCGCCCGGCTCCGCCGCGCGCGCCACCCGCGCGGCGACGTGGACCGAGTCGCCGGTGACCATTGCCCCGTCGGTCAGCACCGAGCCCCAGTGCAGGCCGATGCGCACCGCCAGCTGGTGCTCGCGCGCCCGCGACGCGTTCTCGCGCGCCATCGCCTGCTGGAACGCGACGATGCCGCGCACGCCCGCCTCGGCATCGGGGAAGACGCAGAAGACGCCATCGCCGACGGCGTCGACGATGCGGCCCTGCGCGTCCGTGGCAGACTGCGCGAGCAGGTCGAAGTGCAGCTGGTGCAGCTGGCGGCCGACGGCGTCGCCGAAGCGCGAGAAATACGGCGTCGAGCCGACGATGTCGGAGAACGCCATTAGCAGCGAGCGCTCGAAGCGGTGCCTGAGCTCGTGCTGCAACTGGTTCTGCAGACGGACGATCTCCGTCATGCTGAGGGTACTGAGAGTGCTGAGGTCGATCATCGGCGGCGTCCACCAGGACGAAAGCGATTGTCAGGCCAGCGGCGCTATCCTGCCAGTGCGCCGCACGCGCACACGCCATGGCACCGTCCCAGATCTTCATCAGCTACCGCCGCGACGACGCAGCCGGCTACGCGCGCGCGATCAACGACGAGCTGACCCGCTGCTTCGGTGCGGAGCGGGTCTTCATCGACGTCGACGACATCAACGCCGGGCAGCCGTTCAGCGACGTCATCCAGCGCTCGGTCGCGGACTCGGCGGTGCTGCTCGCGTTGATCGGCAAGCGCTGGCAGGGCGAGCGCGACGGCGCGCCGCCGCGCATCTTCGAGGCCGGCGATTTCGTTCGGCAGGAAGTCGCGGCGGGGCTGGCCAAGGGCCTGCGCGTGATCCCGGTGCTGCTCGACGGCGCGGCCATGCCCGACCCGGCGCACCTGCCTCCGGAGCTCGCCCCGCTGGCCGGACGCAATGCGCTGGAGCTCGACAACACGCGCTTCGCCGCCGACATGGCCCGGCTCGTGCACGAGGTGCGCAACGTGCTCGGCGGCGCAGCGCCGCCGCCGCCGACGCGCCGGGCGTTCACCCAGTGGGGGCTGGCCGGTGCCGTGGCAGGCCTGGCGGCGGTGACAGCGCTCTGGCAGTGGCGATCGTCCGCGCCTGCGCCGGTGTTGCCGACACCCGCGCCGGCGACACGTCCGCCAATCAACGGCGAATGGCGCGCGGAGGTCGACTACGACTGGCCCAACGCGCACTACAGCGAGCGCTTCGTGTTCTCCGGCGAAGGCGACGCGCTGCACGGCAGCGCCTCGTTCCTCGGCGTGGCGCGCGGCGTGCTCGAGAGCCGCATCGATGCCGCGGGCCTCGGCTTCGTCACGCGGACGAGCGAGATGGCGGAGGCTGGCGGCGGCGAGACGGCGATCGTGCACCGCTACCGAGGCCGCCTGGCCGGCGACGAGATCCGATTCGTCATGCAGACCGAGGGCGGCAGCTCCGCCCACCAGCCGGTCGAGTTCGTCGCCCGTCGCGTCGCATCGAGCGCGTCGCAGGCCAGTCGCTGAGGCGGCCTCCGACTCGCCGCCCCGTCGTCGCGGCTGCTCGCGGTCATCCGCCCGCGACCTTGCTCCTGTAGCCTTCCTTCGCGAGCAGCGCGACCAGCGCGTCGCGGTGATCGCCCTGGAATTCCAGCGCGCCCTCCTTGACGGTCCCACCGGTCCCGCACGCCGCCTTGAGGCGCTTCGAGAGCGCGCTCAACGCAAGCTCGTCCAGGGCCAAGCCCGTCACCACCGTCACGGTCTTGCCGCCACGGCCGCCGACCTCGCGCCGGATGCGGGCGATGCCGTCGCCGGCAGGCGCGGCGCGAGCACGCGACGTCGCGCAGCTGCACGACGTGACCGGCTTGCGACACTCCGGGCACATGCGACCCGCGTCGGTGGAATACACGAGGCCGCCGGAGGATGCCGTCTTGCGCATGCGGACATTCTGATCGCCGCCCGCTCGTCGCCGTGCGCTGGTCGCCGGCAGTGCCGGCCGCTACGATCTGCGCCGAGCGAAGGCATCCACGCCGCCGAGGAGACCGCATGTCCGATCCCGCCGATTTCTCCGCGATCCTGGCCCGCTGGGAAGCGCAGCAGCCGAACGACGTCGCCATCACCTTCGCGGGCACCGACCGCACCTGGGCCGAGCTCGCCCATCGCGTGCGCCGCGCCGCCGCGGCCTTGCGCGCGGCGGGCATCGCTCCCGGCGACCGGATCGCCGTGCTCGACCTCAACCATCCGTCGTGTCTCGAGCTGACGCTGGCCTGCGCGCAGATCGGCGCCGCCAACGCCGTCGTCAACTTCCGTCTCGCGCCGCCCGAGATCGCGTACGTGATCAACGACGCCAAGGCGCGGCTGCTGTTCGCCGGCCCGGAATTCGCAGGCGCGGTCGAGAAGCTGCGTGCGCACCTGCCGATCGTCGAGCGCGTCGTGCGCGTCGGCGGCGCCGACGACGAGTACGAAGCGTGGCTGGCCGCGCACGAGCCCGATGCCCGTGTCCATCCCACCGCCCCTGGCGACTGCTTCGTGCAGCTCTACACCTCGGGCACCACCGGCTTTCCGAAGGGCTCGATGCTCACGCACCGCGGCATGCTGGCGCACTCGCGCAACGTCGCGGCGACGCAGTCGTTCGACCCCAGCTCGCGCGTGCAGGTGGCGATGCCGCTGTTCCACGTCGGCGGCACGAGCTATGCGCTGATGGCGATCAGCCTCGGCGCGCGGATCTTCATCATGCGCATGCCGGATCCGGCGGCGGCGCTGGCGATGCTCGAGGCCGAGAAGATCACGCACACCTTCTACGTGCCCGCACTGATGGCGGTGATGAACCAGGTCCCGGGCGCTGCCGACCGCGACTACTCGGCGCTCAAGGCCGTGTCGTACGGCGCTTCGCCGATGCCGCTGCCGGTGATGCGCGCCTCGCTCAAGATCTTTCCCGGCGTCATGCAGCAGGTCTACGGCATGACCGAGCAAAGCGGCGCAGTCAGCGTGCTCGGCCCGGCGGACCACGCCGATCCCGCCGTCGCTCACCGTCTCGTGTCGGCGGGCCGGGCGATCTCCGGCGTCGAGATCGAGATCCGCGATCCGGCCAGCGGCGAGGCCGTCGCCCCCGGCGAGCGCGGCGAGGTCTGGGTGAAGAGCGACCAGATCATGGGCGGCTACTGGGGCAAGCCGGACGCGACCGCCGCGACGATCACGCCCGACGGGTGGCTGCGCTCCGGCGACGGCGGCTACATCGACGGCGACGGCTATCTCTACATCACCGACCGCATCAAGGACATGATCATCAGCGGCGGCGAGAACATCTACCCGGCCGAGATCGAGCGCGTGCTCGCCGAGCATCCGTCAGTCCAGGACGTCGCCGTGATCGGCGTTCCCGACGAGCGCTGGGGCGAGGTGCCCAAGGCCGTGGTCGTCGCCGCGCCCGGCGCGACGATCGATGCCGAGCAGATGCTCGCGTGGTGCCGCGAGCGGATGGCGTCGTTCAAGTGCCCGAAGACGATCGACGTCGTCGCCGAGCTGCCGCGCAACCCGACCGGCAAGATCCTCAAGAAGGATCTGCGCAAGCCCTATTGGGAAGGACGCGAGCGGCAGGTCGTGTAGACGCAGGCCTCTTCGGTCGTCAGCGACACACTGTCGCCCGGCGCGCGTCTGTCCTGCGCCGCCCCGCCCCACCTCGTCTCCTCTGCTTTGCGGATGCCGCGATCGGCGCGCCCTGTCTCGACCGCTTGCAGGGGTTGACATCGTCCGCCACTCGTCTACGATTTGAACACTCGTTTAAACCACACGGCAAAGCATGACCCTCAAAGACGCGGCCCGCGGCGCGCGTGCGGCGACTTCGACCCTGCACGACGGCGACGCGACGCAGACCCGCGAGCGCATCCTCGACGCGACCTTCCGGCGCCTCGTGTCCGAGGGCTACGCTGCCCTCAGCGTGCGCGAGATCGCGCGTGATGCGGGGGTCAACCACGCGCTGATCAACTACCACTTCCGCACCAAGGACCAGCTCGTCATCGAGGTGCTCGACGCCGTCAACCAGCGGCTGCTGACACGCCAGGCGGTGATGTACGGGAGCAGCGGCGGCTTTGCGGAGAAGTGGGCCGCCGCGCGGCGCTTCTACGAGGACGATCTCGCCTCGGGCTTCGTGCGCCTGCAGGCCGAGCTCTCGGCGGCGAGCCTATCGAACCCCGGGCTGCGCGAGAAGTTTGTGCCGCGCCTGCTGGCCTGGAAGAAAGTGGTGCTGGGCGCGGTGCGCGAGGCCGTCGCCGCCTGGCAGGCCGACGGCACGACGCTGCCGGCGCCTTTCACGCCCGAAGTCATCGCCTGCTGGATCGCCGAGTTCTGGCTCGGCATGGAAACCGCCGACCTGCTAGGCGCGAACGAAGAGCAGGCCCAGCATCGCGCTGCGCTGGACGCCGTCCAGTGGCTGCTGGAGGCCCTCGACGCCAAGGCCGCGAAGGCCACCGAGCCCGCTGCGCGCAAGAGGAGCCGCCGATGAGCACGCCCGATCGCCCGTTGCCCGAGAGCTTCGACCGGATCGCCGGCCCGCTGCCCGAGCCGTGCGCGGTACCGGCGGCGGACGCGTCGCCGTTCGCGACCGTGCAGCCGGTGCGCGAAGGCTTCGTCGAGCGCGACGGCGTCAGGGTCTGGTACGCCGTGTGGGGCGAGAGCGGCCCGTGGATCGCCTTCGCGCCGCCGTTCCAGATCGTGCACAGCCAGATGCTGAAGAGCACGGTGCCGCATTTGTCTCGGCACTTTCGCGTCGTCACCGCCGACGGTCGCGGCAACGGTCGCTCCGATCGGCCGACGGGGCAGCATGCCTACAGCTTCGACCACTTCCATGCCGATTTCGTGGCCGTGCTCGACGCGGTCGGTGCCGATCGGGTCGCCCTCGTCGGCATCTCGGCCGCGGCGATGACGGTGCTGCGCGTGGCCGCGGAGCAGCCCGGGCGCGTGACGCACGTGATCACCGCCGGCGGCTTCGCCGATTCGCTGCCGGCCAACGACAAGATCGTGCAGCGCATGAAGCTGGAAGGCGACCTGCTCGGCGGCGACTGGCCGGCCTACATCGACTGGTTCATGGGCACGATCTTCAACGAGCCGCATTCGACCAAGCCCTACGAGGACGGCGTGCGCTTCGCCTGGGCCACCAACGCCGAGTGGCTCGGCTGGTGTCGCAACGCGTGGACGGGCAACGACGTGCGCGCGCTCGCACGGCGCGTCGCCTGCCCGACGCTCGTGATCCACGGCGACGAGGACCGCCGCGTCCCCTACGCCAAGGGCCAGGACATCCACGCGCTGGTGCCGGGCGCGAAGCTGCTCACCATCGCCGGCGGCGGTCACGTCACCGCGGCGCGCGATCCGGTCGCCTTCAACCGCGCGCTGGTCGAGTTCATCGGCGGCGCGCCGCGCGAGCGCCGCTGGATGCGCGCGATGAAGCGGCCGCGGCGCGCGCTCTTCATCTCCAGCCCGATCGGGCTCGGCCATGTGCAACGCGACCTGGCCATCGCACGCGAGCTGAGGAAGCTCCAGCCGGATCTGGCCGTCGACTGGTTCACCGTCGCCCCGGCCGCGGGCTACCTCGAGCGCGAAGGCGAACGCCTGCATCCGATCACGCAGCGCCTGGCCAACGAGAGCCGCCATTTCGAGCAGGTCGCCGGCGAGCACGACCTGCAGGCGTTCTTCGCGCTGCGCACGATGGACGAGATCATGAGCCGCAACTTCATGACCTTCGTCGACCTGATGGAGTCGGAGCACTACGACATCGTCATCGGCGACGAGGCCTGGGACGTGGACTACCACTACCACGAGAACCCGGAGCTCAAGCGCCAGCCCTACGTCTTCCTCACCGACTTCGTCGGCTGCCTGCCGATGGAAGAAGGCAACGCACGCGAGGCTGCGCTCTGCGCCGACCGCAACGCCGATGACATCGAGCACCTCGCGCGCTATCCCTACCTGCGCGACGCGGCCATCTTCGTCGGCAACCGCGAGGACGTCACCGAGCAGACCTTCGGCCCCGGCCTGCCGGTCATCCGCGAATGGACCGACCGCAACTTCTGCTACTGCGGCTACTGCCTGCCGTTCGATCCGCGCACGCTCGCCGACACCGAGCGCTTGCGTGCGCAACACGGTTACCGCCGCGACGAGAAGATCGCGATCGCGGCGGTGGGCGGAACGGCGGTCGGCGGCCACCTGCTGCAGCGCATCGCCGCAGCCTTCCCGCGCATGAAGCGCGAACTGCCCGAGCTCAGGCTGATCCTGGTCACCGGCCCGCGCCTGTCGACCGACGCCTTCGAGCCGCAGCCCGGCCTGGAAGTGCGGCCCTACGTGCACAACCTCTACGAGCACCTGGCCTGCTGCGACCTCGCGCTGGTGCAGGGCGGCCTCTCGACGACGATGGAGCTGGTCGCCACGCGCCGGCCGTTCCTGAGCTTTCCGTTGCAGCGTCACTTCGAGCAGTGCGTGCATGTGCGCCAGCGCCTGGCCAACTACGCCGCCGACCGCTCGATGGAGTACGCCGCGACACTCGATCCCGAGCATCTCGCGCAACGCGCACTGGCCGCGATGCACGAGCCGGTGCGCTATCGGCCGGTGGAGACCGACGGCGCGGCCCGCGCGGCACTGCGCATCGCGCAGGTGCTGGAGAACCGCGCATGGGCGCGATGACACCGCTCGCCGCGCCGCGGGTCGTGCGACCGCCGCGCGCTCCGCCCGGCAGCGAAGCGCCGTAGCACGCGGGCCGGACCGGCCCCTCCTCCCCGAGACGTTTCAAGCCCGCCGCCGGCGGGCCGGGATGTGCTCGCCCCGTCGTTTCGCCGCGGCCGCCCGCTCGTCACGTCCTCCCTGTTCTGCAACCGGAGACTCACCATGGCAATCCTCAACGCCCTCTACGGAGTGGTGGCCTACCTCTTCTTCCTCGCCACCTTCGTCTACGCCATCGGCTTCGTCGGCAACGTCGCGCTGCTGCCCACGACCATCGACAGCGGCACGGCCGCGCCGCTCGTCGAGACGCTGGTCGTCGATCTCGCGCTGCTCGGGCTGTTCGCCGTCCAGCACAGCGTGATGGCACGGCGCGGCTTCAAGCGCTGGTGGACGAAGGTGGTTCCCGAAGCCGTGGAGCGCAGCACCTTCGTGCTCGCCGCGACCGCCGCGCTCGCGCTGCTGCTGTGGCAATGGCGGCCCATCGCCGAGCCGGTGCTGTGGTCGGTGAGCGATCCCGTCGCCCGATTCGTCCTTCAGGCGGTGTTCTGGGCCGGTTGGGGCGTGCTCCTGGTCAGCACCTTCCTGATCAACCACTTCGAGCTCTTCGGCCTGCGCCAGGTCTGGGCGAACCTGCGCGGCCAGTCGCTGCCGGAACCCGTCTTCCACACGCCGCTCTTCTACCGCCACGTGCGGCACCCGATCTATCTCGGCTTCGTGCTCGCCTTCTGGGCGACGCCGCAGATGACGGCAGGCCACCTGCTGTTCGCCGCGGCATGCACGGGCTACATCCTGATCGGCATCTGGTTCGAGGAGCGCGATCTCATCGCGCAGTTCGGCCAGCGCTACCAGGTGTATCGCCAGCAGGTCGGGATGCTGTTTCCGAAGTTCGGGGCCCGCGACCGCAAGGGGCCGGCGCAATCCTGAGCGCGGTGTGCTCGAGCACGCGCGCGGTGCTCACGACATTTGCCGCGTCTCAGGGAGACCGGTCTCTCCACGCGGCGACGATGCCGCGATGCTCCGGGATGTCGTTCAGGAAGCCGTCGCGCAACGCGGTGTCGGTGATGCCGGCCGCCCGCGCCTGCAGCTCGGCATGCGCCTCGGCCAGCATGGCGACGGCACGCGGATCGCCGGCGCGGGCCAGCGCCAGATGGCAGGTCAGTCGGATGACGCGCGAGTCGGTGCCTTGCAGGGAGCCGCCCGCATCGAGATGGTCGATCAGCAGCTGCACCGGCGGCAGCGACAGCGCCGGCACGCCGCGCGCCGGGGCCACGCGCGCCAGGCCGGCAGCGGCATCGTGCCGGCGGACGTGCCTGAGCGCCACCGCCATCGCGTGCGCGCGCTCGAATGCCGCCGCGGCCGCGTCGCGCGCGCCCAGCGCCAGCTGCGCGTCGCCGACGCGGCAGAGGGCGTTGGCCTCGAGCAGCGGGTCGTGGATGGCCACGGCGATGCCGAGCGACGACTGCGCCTGCTTCAGCGCCGTGGTCGCGTCGCCCTCACGCAGCGCGAGCACCGACAGGCGGAGCAGCGGATAGCACTCGGTCGCGCGGTCGCCGACGGCGCGCGCCAGCGTCAGGCCGTCTTCGAGATGGCGGCGACTGTGGACGCGCTCGCCCAGCTCGAGCCATGCCGCACCGAGGTTGATGAGCGTGGCGCAGGCCGACCGCTGGTTGCCGATCTCCTGCTCGACGGCCAGCTTCTGCTGCAGCGCCCCCAGGGTGCCGATCCAGTCTTCCTGCTCGTTGGTGATGGCCGCCAGCCCGCTCAGCGCGAGCGCCTCGGCGCTGCGCAACCCGAGCCTGCGCGCTGTCGCCAGGTTGTCTTCCGCGATCGCGCGGCCCGCTGCCGGATCGCCGAGCATGGAGAGCGCGACCGCGAGACGCTGCTGCGCGCGCAAGCCGACGGCAACCGCGCCGGCGCGCTCGGCCAGCGCCATCGCGTCGCGCGCGGCACTCTCCATCGTTCGGAAGTCGGCGGTGCGCAGCCCGAAGTCGCTGCGCCGCCAGGCGGCTTCGGCCCGGCGCGTGTCGTCGTCGAGCGCGTCGGCCAGGCTCTTGAGCACATCGATGTCGGCCTGCTGCTCGGCGCGCCGGCCCTGCAGGTCCAGCGTGCGTTCGCGCACGTCGAGCAGCCGCCAGCGCAGGGCGAGCGCATCGGCGCAGTCGTCCGCGTCGATCAGCGCCAGCGCCCGGCCGGCGTAGCCGAGCACCGCCTCGTGAGCGTACCGCGCAGCGGCGTGCGTCGCGGCGCGGGCGAAGTACTCGCAGGCGTTCGCCGTGTCGCCGGCCTGCTCGAAGTGCTCGGCCGCCAAGGCCAGGAAGTCGTTGGCGCGCGCTCCGCCCAGGCCTGCGAGCCAGGCGCCCGCCTTGGCGTGGTAGGTGCGGCGCAGCCGCTTGAGCACGGTGTCGTAGGTGACGTGGTGCAGCACCTGGTGGCTGAAGGCGTACTCGCGCACGCCCTCGAAGCCCGCGTCCCGGTGCGGGACGACCATCGCGCGCTGGGTGACCTGCTGCATCGCGTCGGGGGCACGCTCGTCGATGGCGGTCAGCGCCTGGTCCCAGAACACGAAGCCGATCACCGCCGCCTGCTGCAGCGCGAGCTTCTCGGACGGCGACAGGCTGTCGAGGCGCGCCTGCAGCACGGCGGTGAGGGTCTGCGGCACGAGCGTGTCGCGCAGCTTGTCGACGTGCAGCGTCCAGCGCTCCGGGCCGGCCTCGATCGCGCCCTGGTCGACCAGCATGTTGACCAGCTCTTCCATATAGAACGGATTGCCTTCGGCGCCGCCGGTGATGAGCGATTGCAGCGCCGCAGGGATCTCGGGCAGCTTCTTCAGCAGCTCGCCGGCGAGCTGCCCGCTGGCCTCGTCGTCGAGCGGGGCGAGCGCGATGCGGCGCGCGTCCGCGCCGCCCGGCCACTCGACGCGCCGCTCGAAGAGCGCCGGCCGGGTCAGGCCGAGCATCAGCATCGGCACGTCGCGATTGGCACGAGCCAGGTGGGCCAGGAAATCCAGCGAGCCGTCGTCGGCCCAGTGCAGGTCTTCGAGCAGCAGCACGATCGGGGCATGCGCCTCGGCCGCGACCCGCCGGAACATCTGCGCCGCCGCGTGGAAGCCGCGGTCGCGGATCTGCTTGCCGTCGGCGCGGATGCCCTCGACGTGCCTGCTGTCGCCGAAGTCGACGCCGATCAGCTGGCCCAGGATGTGAGCATGCGCCCGGGCCCAGTCCTCGCCGCCGTCGGGCTCGAACAGCGGCACGAGGCCCTCTTCGATCTTGCGCCTGGCGTCGGCGAGGCTGTCGCCATCGCGTATCAGCAGCCGCCGGGCGACGATGTCGCGCAGCAAGTCGTAGGGCTGGCCCTGCGTCTGCGGCGTCGCGCGACCGCGAAAGACGACAAACGGTGTCGGCTGCGACTCGGTCCAGCGCTCGAACTCGTGGAGGAGGCGGCTCTTGCCGACGCCGGCTTCGCCGACGACCGCGACCGCGAGCAGGCCGCCGCCTTTCGTCACGGTCTCGAACGCATCCCTCAGCAGCCCGAGCTCGCCGTTGCGCCCGACCATGCGGGTCTCGACGCCCTCGATGCCGCGCGCGCCGACCCGGAACGTGCGCGGCCGCGCACGCACGACGAGATAGGTGACGACCGGCTCGTCGATGCCCTTGACCGCCATCGGCGGCTGCGCCTCGACGTCGAACAGGCCGCGCACGTGGCGGTACGTGTCGCGGCTGATGCGCAGCGTGCCGGCTCGCGTGCCCTGCTCCATGCGCGCCGCGATGCTGACAGCGATGCCGCGGATGCTGCCTTCGGCATCGACTCCCCCGCCGAGCAGGACGCTGCCGGTGTGCAGGCCGACGCGGAAGTCGAAGTCCGGCAGCCCGTATTCGCTCTCGACCCACGCGCCGTGCTCTCGCCCTTCCTCGAGCAGCGCCAGTCCGGCAAGCACCGCGCGCTCCGGGTCGTCTTCGCGGACCTCGTCGGCGCCGAACACGGCCAGCATGCTGTCGCCGGCGTACTGCAGGACCTTGCCGCGGTGGCGCTCGACGATCTCGCTGCAGCGTGCGAGCGTGCGGTCCATCACCGCGTGGATGTCCTCCGGCCCCAGGTGCTGGCCGAGCGCCGTGGAGCCGACGACGTCGAGGAACAGGATCGTCACCTGCTTCAAGGTCTGCGTCGGGGCAGCGGGCGGCTGCGTCGCCTGCAGCGTGGCAAGCTTCGCGCGCAGCGACGCGAGCGCAGAGTCGGTCAGCGCGTCGCCGAGCACAAGACGCTGCAACTCGAGCGCGGCGATGCCTGCGAGCAACTGGTCCTGTTCGGTGGCCATCGACCCGAGGATAGGGCCGAGTGCGCCCAAGCGCCGGGCCCGGGCCTTGCGGTCTACGACTCCGCCGGCTCGATCGGCTGGCGTCGCTCGCGCACCGTGAGCCACGCGCCGGCAGCGCCGCAGACTGCGATGAGCGCCATGCCGAACAACGACGTCGTGTCGGGCACCTGCGAGAACACCAGCCAGCCGCCGAGCATCGCGAAGGCGATCTGCGCGTAGAGATACGGCGTGAGCGTCGACGCCGGTGCGCGCTGGTAGGCGACGATGAGGAAGAAGTGGCCGACGGTGCCCATGAACCCCATCAGGCACAGCAGGCCCCACCAGCGCCAGTCGGACAGCGAAGTCCAGACGAAGGGCAGCGCCAGCGACGCGATCAGCGTGCCGACCCAGCCGGTGTAGAAGTGCATGGTCAGGGGCTTCTCGGTCTGCGCGAGGCGGCTGGTGAGCACCTGGAACCAGGCGTTGGTGATCACCAGCCCGAGCGGCAGCAGGATCGCCCAGCTGAAGACGGTGCCGCCCGGCCGCAGGATGACGAGCGTGCCGACGAAGCCGCCCACGACCAGGATCCAGCGCAGCGGCGACACCTCTTCCTTCAGCGTCGTGGCGGCGAGCACGGTGACGACGAGCGGCGCGATCAGCACCACCGATGTGAACTCGGCCAGCGGCATGTAGCGCAGGCTCAGGAAGGCGAGCGTGCTCGACGCCAGCAGGAGGCTGCCGCGCAGCAGCTGGTAGCGTGGATGCTCGGTGCGCAGCAGCGCGGTGCCGTAGCGCGGCAGCAGCACGAGCGTCGTCGCGACGGCCTGGAACGCGTAGCGGAACCACACGCCCATCAGGATCGGCACGCCGGCCGTCGACAGCTTGGTCGCGGTGTCGAGCGTGGCGAAGCAGGCGACGGCAAGGATGACGAGGCCGATGCCGGCGAGGATGCGCTCGGAGGCGCGGTCGCGGGTCCGCCTGGCCGGCGTCGCGCGGCTGTCGCTCTCGTGTTTCTGCGTTCCCGACCGTTCCAGGCGAGACTCCTCGGTCAGCCCGCGGGCAGTGCGTGCACCTGCGCCGCCCGCACCTCGACCCGCACCTGCTCCATCAGCTCGGCCTTCAGCTCGGTGAACGCCGGCGTCGTCTTCACCGAGTAGTGGCGCGGATGAACGATCGGCACCGCGCGGTCGAGCTTGATCCGCCCCGGCCGCGCGCTCATCACGACGACGCGCGAGCCCATGAAGACGGCCTCGTCGATGTCGTGGGTCACGAAGAGCACGGTCTTCTTCTCCGCTTCCCAGATGCCGAGCAGCAGCTCCTGCATGAGCTCGCGCGTCTGGTGGTCGAGCGCGCCGAAGGGCTCGTCCATCAACAGGATGCGCGGACCGTTGGCGAGCGCGCGGGCGATCGCCGTGCGCTGCTGCATCCCGCCCGAGAGCTGCTTCGGAAAGTGGCCCTCGAAGCCGCGCAGCCCCACCTTGGCGATGAAGCCGTTCGCGATCTCGAGCTGCCGGGCGCGCGCGAGGCCGCGCTCGCGCAGGCCGAAGCAGACGTTGTCGAGCACCGTGAGCCAGGGAAAGAGCGTGTAGCTCTGGAACACCATGCCGCGGTCGGCGCCCGGGGACGCGATGCGCTGGCCGTCGAGCAGGACGTCGCCGGACGACGGCTGGTCGAGCCCCGCGACGATGCGCAGCAGCGTGCTCTTGCCGCATCCCGACGGGCCGAGGATGGTGACGAAGTCGTTCTCGGCGACGGCGAGGTCGGTCGCGCGCAGCGCCAGGGTCTCGCCCTGCCCCGAGCGGAAGCTGCGGCTGACGCCGCGCACGCTGAGCACCTCGGCGCCGACCATGCTCATCGCCCGAGCGCCGCCCACGGAAAGAGGCGCCGGTTGAACCACTTGAACAGCACGTCGCTCGCCAGCCCGATCAAACCGATGACGATGATCCCGAAGATGATCTGGTCGGTGGCGAGCAGCGCCTGGCTGTCGGTGATCATGTGGCCGATGCCGCTCGATGCGCCGATCAGCTCGGCGACGATCACGTAGGTCCACGCCCAGCCGAGCACCATGCGCAGCACCTCGGCGATCTCGGGCGCGGCGCCGGGCAGGAGCACGCGGCGGATGAGTCCTCGGTCGCCGACGCCCAGCGTGTAGGCGGCCTCGACGAGATCGCGCCGCGTGTTGCCGACGATGACCGCGATCATCAGCACGAGCTGGAAGAAGCTGCCGATGAAGATCAGCGCGAGCTTCTGGGCCTCGCCGATGCCGGCCCAGAGGATCAGCAGCGGAATGAAGGCGCTCGCCGGCAGGTAGCGCGCGAAGCTCACGAACGGCTCGAAGAAGGCCTCGACCGGCTTGTACGCGCCCATCGCGACGCCGAGCGGCAGCGCGAGCACGGCGGCGATGACGAAGCCGCCGAAGACGCGCCACACGGTCCAGCCGATGTCCCAGCCGAAGCCCTGCGTGGCGAGCAGGGTCCAGCCGGAGCGGACCATCGTCAGCGGGTCGGCGAGGAAGGTCTTCGAGACGAAGCCGCCGAAGGTCGCGAACGACCAGCCCGCGACGAAGACGATGAAAAAGGCGACGCCGAGGACAAGGCGCGTCCCCGGCGCGACCGGCACGAGCGGCTTCATGCTGGAGCGCGGGCCGGCGGGCGGCCGGCGCCTTCGATCACTTGATGAACTGGGTATCCGCGAGCTTGGACAGGTCGGGCATCGTCTTGATGATCCCGGCCTCGAGCAGCAGGTCGGCCGCTTCCTTGGTGAATGCGGCGTGCTCGCCGGCGAAGAACTTCTGGTTGGCGGCACGGTCCTGCCAGCGCAGGTACTTCTGGCTGCCCTCGAAGGCCTCGCCGCTCTGCTTGACGTCGGCGCCCATGATCTCGAAGCTCTTCTTCGGCTCGGCCTTGATCATGTCGACGGCCTCGAAGTAGGCGTCGGCCAGGCCCTTGGCGGCCTTCGGGTTCTCGGCCAGGAACTTGGGCGTGCAGCCGAAGGTGTCCATCACCATCGGGTAGTCGAGCGTCGTCGCGATGATCTTGCCGGCCTCGGGCTTGGCGCGCACGGCGGAGAGATAGGGCTCGTAGGTCATCGCGGCGTCGATGCCGTCGGTGCCGGCGATGATCGCGTTGGCGGCCGGCTGCGGCTCGAGGTTGACGACCTTCACGTCCTTCGGCGACATGCCGTTCTTCTTCAGCATCCAGGCCAGGGCGAAGTACGGCGACGTGCCCGGCGGGCTCGCGGCGACGGTCTTGCCCTTCAGGTCGCTGATCTTCGTGATGCCGTTCCTCACGACCATGCCGTCGGCGCCGTAACTCTTGTCGAGCTGGAAGATCTGCGTCGTCGCGACGCCGGCGGCGTTCCAGCCGATCCAGGTCTCGACCGTCGTCGCCGCGCACTGCACGTCGCCGGAGGCGATCGCCAGGTGGCGATCCTTCTGCGGGATCTTCTTGATCGTGACGTCGAGGCCCTGCTTCTTGAACAGGCCCGCTTCCTTGGCGAGCGTGAGCGGCGCGAAGCCGGTCCAGCCCGAGATCGCGATCGCGACCTTGGTCTCCTGGGCGTGGGCGGCGGTTGCGGCGACGAGCGCGGCGACGAGGACGAGGGCGGGTTGCTTCATGGAAATCCTTTCGGGACGGGAGAGTCGGTCAGGCCGGTTGCCAGAGCACGGGCAGTCCGGGCACGGTTCGCAAGACGCGCGCCAGCGAGCCATCCAGGACGAGGGCGGTGGCGCGCTCGATGTCGGGGGCGATGTGGCGGTCGATGGGCATCGCAGCGCACTGTAGCCGCACGAGCGCGTGCGCCGCCTCGAGCGGCGGCGAGCTGGCGAGCGGACGCAGGAACTCGATCCCCTGCGCCGCGGCGAGCAGCTCGATGCCGAGGATGTGCGCCGTGTTGGCGATCATCGGCTGCAGCCGGCGCGCGGCGAACGTCGCCATCGAGACGTGGTCTTCCTGGTTCGCGCTCGTCGGCAGGCTGTCGACGCTCGCCGGGTGGGCGAGCGACTTGTTCTCGCTCGCCAGCGACGCCGCGGTGACGTGGGCGATCATGAATCCGCTGTTCAGGCCCGGATTCGCGGTGAGGAACGGCGGCAGGCGCGAGACGTTGGCGTCGATCAGCATGGCGATGCGCCGCTCGGCGATCGCACCGACCTCGGCGATCGTCACCGCCATCGCATCGGCGGCGAGCGCCACCGGCTCGGCGTGGAAGTTGCCGCCGGAAACGATGGCGTCGTCGGCGCCACCCTCGCCGACGAAGACGAGCGGGTTGTCGGTCACGGCGTTGGCTTCGCGCACGAGCACGAGCGCCGCATGGCGCAGCTGGTCGAGGCAGGCGCCGACGACCTGCGGCTGGCAGCGCAGGCTGTACGGATCCTGGACGCGGTCGTCGCCTTCGAGGTGCGAGCGCCGAATCTCGCTGCCGGCGAGCAGCGCACGGTAGTAGCGTGCGACGTCGATCTGCCCGAGCTGGCCGCGCAGCGCGTGGATGCGCGGATCGAACGGGCCGTCGCTGCCGCGTGCCGCATCGACGGTCATCGCGCCGATCACCAGCGCCGCCTCGAGCACCGGCTCGAACGCGAACAGGGCGTGCAGCGCGAGCGCGGTCGAGACCTGCGTGCCGTTGATGAGGGCGAGGCCTTCCTTGGCCTGGAG
>JBBRZP010000073.1:0-17329 GCA_038236565.1 Burkholderiales bacterium
CTCGACCTGAGGCCGTGGATGGAGAAATGGTGACGACATGAACGATGCGACGAACCAGAAGACGATCGAGTACTTCTTCGACGTCGGCAGCCCGACCTCGTACCTCGCCTGGACGCAGCTGCCGAAGATCGCCGCGGAGACGGGCGCCGAGATCGTCTGGCGGCCGATGCTGCTCGGCGGCGTCTTCAAGGCGACGGGCAACGCCAGCCCGGTCAGCGTGCCGGCCAAGGGCCGCTGGATGAACGACGACATCCGCCGCTGGGCCGCGCACTACGGCGTGCCGTTCCGCTTCAATCCGCACTTCCCGATCAACACGCTGACGCTGATGCGCGGCGCGACCGGCCTGCAGATGCGCCGGCCCGACGAGCTCATGCGCTATCTCGATCTCGTCGAGCGCAGCATGTGGGAGACGCCGAAGAACCTCGGCGATCCGGCGGTGCTCGCCGCGACGCTGACCGAGGCCGGCTTCGATGCCGAGGCCTTCGCCGCGCTCGTGGCCGAGCCGGAAGTGAAGGCGCGGCTTGTCGCGACGACCGAGGAAGCGGTGAGCCGCGGCGTCTTCGGCGCGCCGACCTTCTTCGTCGGCGACGCGATGTTCTTCGGCCAGGACCGGCTCGACTTCGTGCGTGACGTGCTGAAGCGCTAGAGATCCGTGCGCAGCTTCCAGATCTCGGGGAAGAGGACGACGTCGAGCATCTTGCGCAGGTAGCTCACGCCGCCGGTGCCCCCGGTGCCGCGCTTGAAGCCGATCACGCGCTCGACCGTCGTGACGTGACGGAAGCGCCAGAGCCGGAACGTGTCCTCGAGGTCGGTGAGCTCCTCGCCGAGCTGGTAGAGGTCCCAATGCGCCTCCGGATTTCGATAGACGACCAGCCACGCTTGTTCGACCCCTTCGCTGGCGACATACGGCTCGGACCAGTCGCGCTCGACGTACTCGGGCGGAACCGGCAGGCCGCGACGCGCGAGCAGGCGCAGCGATTCGTCGTAGAGCGACGGCGCATCGTGCAGCGCCTGCACCTTGGCGAGCAGGTCGGGACGGTGCTGGTGCGGCTTCAGCATCGCCGCGTTCTTGTTGCCGAGCATGAACTCGATCGAGCGGTACTGCCAGCTCTGGAAGCCGCTGCTCGACGCGAGCGCGGGCCGCATGTGCGAGTACTCGGGCGGCGTCATCGTGGCGAGCACGTCCCAGGCGTGGACCAGCTGCTCCATGATCTTGCTGACCCGCGCCAGCATCTTGAACGAGGCCTGGAGCCGGTCGCTCGCGACCGCCGCGATGGCGGCCTCGAGCTCGTGCAGCAGCAGCTTCATCCAGAGCTCGCTCACCTGGTGCTGGACGATGAACAGCATCTCGTCGTGCGCGCCCGAGCGCAGGTGTTGCGCGCCGAGGATCTCGTCGAGATGGAGGTAGTCGCCGTAGCTCATGTCGCGGCTGAAGTCGACCTTGGCCGACTCGCCGGCGACGATCTCGGCCGCGGACCTGGGCGCGTTCGGATCCGTCATCAGGTCACCGCCGCGCGATGGGCAAAGGCGGCGCTGCGATGGGCGCCGCTCGCGATCACGTCGCCCAGCTGCTCGACCGCCTCCCAGGCATCGACGAAGCGCGTGTAGAGCGGCGTGAAGCCAAAGCGGAGCAGGTCGCCGGAGAGCGCGAGGTCGGCGGCGACGTCGGCCCCGCGTTCGCCGGCGCGGAAGTCGCCGATCACGCCGCGCGCGATCAGCGCCTGCATGACGGCGTAGCCCTCGGCGTGGGCGAAGCTCGCCTGGCTGCCGCGCGCCGCGGCGTCGCGCGGCGTGACGAGCGTCAGGCCGAGGCCGGCGCAGCGCGCCTCGACGCGGTCGATGAACAGCTCGGCGAGCGCGATCGACTTGGCGCGCAGCGCCGGCATGCCGCCGAGCGCCTCGGCGTCGGCGAAGACGTCGAGGCCGCATTCGAGCGCCGCCATCGCGAGCACCGGCGGCGTGCCGCAGACGAAACGCTCGATCCCTCGTGCCGGCCGGTACGCGGGAGCGAACTCGAACGGCGCGGCATGCCCGAGCCAGCCCGAGAGCGGCTGGCGCAGCTGCTCGCGGTCCATGCGCGCCGTGTGGCGCGGATGCGCCCACACGAAGGCCGGCGCGCCCGGGCCGCCGTTCAGGTACTTGTAGCCGCAGCCGACGGCGAAGTCGGCGTCGGCGCCGTGCAGGTCGACCGGCACGGCGCCGGCCGAGTGCGCCAGATCCCAGATCGCGAGCACGCCCGCGGCGTGCGCCGCGCGCGTGGTGTCGGCCATGCGGTGCATGCGGCCGCTGCGGTAGTTGACGTGCGTCAGCATCAGCACGGCGACGCCGCCGTCGAGATGTTCGGCGACGCGCGTGCCGTCGACGACGCGCAGCTCCATGCCGTTCGCCGCGGCAACGCTCTCGGCCATGTAGAGGTCGGTCGGGAAGTTGCCGCGCTCGGAGAGGATGACGCGGCGCGCTGGCACATCGACGCGCTGCATCGCCACGGCCGCGCTCAGCGCCTTGAACAGGTTGACCGAGGTCGAATCGCCGACGCTCACCTCGCCGGCGCGCGCGCCGATCAGCGCCGCGATCTTGTCGCCGATGCGACGCGAGAGCTCGATCCAGCCGGCCGTGTTCCAGCTGCGGATCAGGCCTTCGCCCCACTCGCGCGTGGCGACCTCGGCGACGCGGGCGGCAGTGCGCCGAGGCAAGGCGCCGAGCGAGTTGCCGTCGAGATAGACGGTGCCTTCGGGAAGTACGAACGAGTCGCGCATCGGCGCGAGGACGTCGACGCGGTCGAGCGCGACGCAGTCGTCGCGGCTCGCGTCGGCGAAGCGGGCGGTGAACGAAGGCACGGACACGATGATGCGACGGTAGCACCGTCGACGGCTTCGATGCGGTCGGCCCCGATCGAGACGCCTCCTCGATAATCCGCTGCGTGAGCGCCGCCACCGTCCATCGCGTCGACCGGCCGCTCTCCGAGCCCGTCCTGGTCGCGCTCGCGGCCTACTTCGTCACCATCTGGGGGGCAGGATTCGTCGCGACCCGCATCGCGCTCCAGTACGCGGCGCCGTTCACCTACCTCGGCGTTCGCTATTCGATCGCCTTCGTCGTCGCGATGCTCGCTTTCGGCCTGCGCGCATCATGGCCGAGGACGAGCGCCGAATGGGGCCACGTCGCGATCGCCGGTCTGCTGAGCCACGCCGGCTACCTCGGCGGCAGCCACTATGCGCAGCGCTGGGGACTGTCCGCCGGCGTGACCGCGCTCGTCCTCGCGCTCCAGCCCTTGCTCACCGCCGTGATCATGTCGCGCTGGCTGCACGAGCGCCTCGGGCCGGTGCAGAAGGTCGGCGTCGGCGTCGGGCTGGCCGGCGTGGCGCTCGTCGTCGGCCAGCGCGCCGAAGCATCGTCGTCGTGGGCGAGCCTTGCCGTCGTGTTCTGGGCCCTCGCCTGCGTCACCGCCGGCACCCTCTACCAGCGCCAGTTCTGCGCCCGCTCCGACCTGCGCTCGGCGGTGTGCATCCATTTCTTCGCGACCGCCGTCGTCATGCTGCCGCTCGGCGTCGCCGTCGAGGGCTTCGACATCGAGTGGAACAGGCAGATCTTCATCGCGCTCGGCTACCACGTCGTGCTGGCGTCGATCGGCGCGTATTCGATCTTCCACCTGCTGCTGCGTCGCGGCCAGGCGACGGGCGTGACGAGCCTGCTCTACCTCACGCCGCCGATCGCTGCGCTCGCGGAGTGGCTCGTCTTCGGCGTCCTCCCGACGCCGGTGATGTGGGCCGGCATGGTCGTCGCGTGCATCGGCGTGGCGATGGCGACGCGCGGCCCGCGCGCCGAGGTCAGCCGATCCGACCCAGCACCAAATATTCCATGAGAGCCTTCTGCACGTGCATCCGGTTCTCGGCCTCGTCCCAGACGACCGATTGCGGCCCGTCGATGACTTCAGCCTCGACTTCCTCTCCGCGGTGAGCGGGGAGGCAGTGCATGAAGAGCGCGTCGGGCTTGGCGGCGGTCATCATCTCGCCGTCGACGCACCAGTCGGCGAAGGCCTTCATGCGCTCGGCGTTCTCCGACTCGTAGCCCATGCTGGTCCAGACGTCGGTGGTCACGACGTCGGCGCCGCGGCACGCCTCGAGCGGATCGAGGAACACCTTGACGCAGTCGGTGCGCCTGACGCCCGCGGCGACCGGATCGACCTCGTAGCCGCCCGGCGTGCTCACGTGCAGCGTGAAGCCGAGGATGTCGGCGGCCTGCAGCCAGGTCGCTGCCATGTTGTTGCCGTCGCCGACCCAGGCGACGACCTTGCCGTCCATGCTGCCGCGCTGCTCGATGCAGGTAAAGACGTCGGCCAGGATCTGGCATGGGTGGTATTCGTTGGTGAGGCCGTTGATCACCGGCACGCGCGAGTTCGCCGCGAAGGCCTCGAGCTTGGTCTGCTCGAAGGTGCGGATCATGACGATGTCGACCATCCGGCTGATCACGCGCGCCGTGTCCTCGACCGGCTCGGCGCGACCGAGCTGGCTGTCGGTGGTCGTCAGGTTCACGACCGAGCCGCCCATCTGGTACATGCCGGCCTCGAAGCTCACGCGCGTGCGCGTCGAGGCCTTCTCGAAGATCATCGCCAATGTGCGGTCGACGAGCGGCGTGTACTTCTCGTAGTTCTTGAAGCGCCTCTTGATGACCGCCGCGCGCTCGAACAGATAGGCGTATTACTCGGCGCGCAGGTCCCGGAACTGCAGGTAGTGCTTGCCGAGGCTCATGCCGGGCTTCATGCCGGTTCGCGCAGGAACCCTTCGATCAGCGGGCAGAGGATGGCGGCGATCTGCGACGCTTCGTCGCGCGTGAGGATGAGCGCCGGCAGCAGGCGAACAACTTTCTCGGCGGTGACGCTGATCATCAGGCCCGCCTCCGCGGCGCGGCCGAGCAGGACCGCGCACGGACGCGCGAGCTCGATGCCGATCATGAGCCCCTGGCCGCGCACCTCGACGACACCCGCGACGCCGGCGAGACGACGCTCGAGCTCCGCCTTGAGGAAGGCGCCGACGTCGGCCGCGTTCGCGAGCAGGCCCTCCGCTTCCATGATGCGCAGCGTCTCGACGCCGGCGCGCATCGCGAGCGGATTGCCGCCGAAGGTCGTGCCGTGGTTGCCCGGAGCGAAGACGTCCGCCGCGCGCGGGCCGCAGACGACGGCGCCGATCGGCACTCCCGACCCCAGGCCCTTGGCGAGCGGCATCACGTCGGGGCGGATGCCGGCCCACTGGTGCGCGAACCATTTGCCGGTGCGGCCCATGCCGCACTGCACCTCGTCGAGCATCAGCAGCCAGCCGCGCTCGTCGCACAGGCGCCGCACGTCCTGCAAATACTCGATCGTCGTCGGCCGGATCCCGCCCTCGCCCTGGATCACCTCGAGGAAGACCGCGACCACGTTCGGACGCGTCTTCGCGACGTTCTCGATCGCCGCGACGTCGTTGAGCGGCACGCGCACGAAGCCCTCGACGAGCGGGCCGAAGCCGGCCTGGATCTTCGCATTGCCGGTGGCCGAGAGCGTCGCGATCGAGCGGCCGTGGAAGGCGGCCTCGTAGACGACGATCTCGGGCCGATCGATGCCCTTGTCGTGGCCGAACTTGCGCGCGATCTTGAGCGCTGCCTCGTTGGCCTCCAGGCCCGAGTTGCAGAAGAAGACGTTGGTCATCCCCGAGAGCTCGCACAGCTTCGCCGCGAGCTGCTCCTGCAGCGGCACGAGGTAGTAGTTCGAGCTGTGGATGAGCTTGCCGATCTGGTCCTGCAGCGCGGGCACGAGCTTTGGATGCGCATGCCCGAGCGTGTTGACGGCGATGCCGGCGAGCCCGTCGAGGTACTTCTTCCCTTCGGTGTCCCAGACCCAGCAGCCTCGGCCATACGCGAGGGCCACGGGCAGGCGCCCGTAGGTATTCATGACGTGCGGCTCGGCGCCGGCAGCGGCCGGCAGCGTGGCGGGAAGCCTGTCAGGCGCGTTCATCGTCGTGACTCCGCGAGCGAGGGAGGGCGGATTCTAAAGGCGCGCGTTTGTGCACGCTCGTCCGCAGTGAAAGGATCGCGCTCTGCTGCGGCGCAGCGACAATGGATCCATATCCATGCTGCCTGTCGCTTGTGGCCGAGCCGAGAGAAGTCTTCATCCAGGGCCAGACCAAGGACGGCAAGGTCTTCCGTCCGAGCGACTGGGCCGAGCGGCTGGCCGGTGCCATGTCGTGCTTCCGGCCCGAGGGCTCGGGCGGCGGGGCGGCGGCGTTCATCGGCTACTCGCCGTTCTGCGTGCCGCGCTTCATCGGTGGCGTGAAGGGCGTCGTCGTCAGCCGCGAGCTCCTGGAAATGGAACCGATGGCCTGGGACTTCGTCATGAACTTCGCGCGCGACAACAACCTCGTCGTCGACGAGGACCCGCACGCCGCGAAGCCATGAAAAAGGCCCGCGGAGCGGGCCTCTTGTCGGAGCAGGCGAGCCTGCTCAGGCGGCGGTCGCGAGCGCCTTGACCTTTGCCGAAAGGCGGCTCTTGTGACGCGCGGCCTTGTTCTTGTGGAAGAGGTTCTTGTCGGCGATTGAATCGATCACCGGCTGCGCCGTCTTGAAGAGCTCGACTGCCTTGACCTTGTCGCCCGCGTCGACCGCCTTCTGGACGTTCTTGATCGCGGTGCGAAAACGTGAGCGCAGCGCCGTGTTGGCGGCGTTGAGTTTCACGTCCTGACGGGCGCGCTTGAGGCCCGAGGCGATGCGGACGGTCTTCTTCTTGGCTTTTGCTGCAGTGGCCATGGGTCGCTAGATGAATTTCGGCAAAGACTACGAGTATAGCATCGGCAACCCCCCGCGACGAGCCCCACAACCCTCTCCTGCCCATGAACCTGCTCCGCGCGGCGTCTACGATCTCGCTCCTCACGCTCGTCTCGCGCGTCTCCGGGCTGATGCGCGACATCGTCATCTCGTCGGCGTTCGGCGCCGGCGCCTCGTTCGACGCCTTCAACGTCGCCTTCCGCATCCCGAACCTGCTGCGCCGCCTGTTTGGGGAAGGCGCCTTCTCGCAGGCCTTCGTGCCGACGCTGGCGCGCGCCCGCGCCTCCGACGGAGACGACGCCACTCAATTGCTCGTCGACGCGGTCGCGACCGTGCTGTTTCTCGCCCTGGTCGTGACCTGCATCGTCGGCGTCGTCGCCGCTCCGGTCGTGGTCTGGCTGATGGCCTCCGGGCTCGAACGGTTCGACCAGGCCGTGGTGATGACGCGGGTGATGTTCCCCTACATCGGCTTCATCTCGCTGGTCTCGCTCTCGGCCGGCGTGCTCAACACCTGGAAGCGCTTCGCCGTCCCGGCGGCGACGCCGGTGCTGCTCAACGTCGCCATGATCGCGTCGGTCTGGCTGCTCGTGCCGGTGTTGTCCCGCTTCGGCATCGAGCCGATCTACGCCCTGGCCGGCGGCGTCATGCTCGGCGGCGTGCTGCAGCTCGCGGTGCAGGTGCCGGCGCTGGCGCGCATCGGCGTCGTGCCGCGCATCGCCTTCGGCTTTCGCGCGCTGCGCGAGGCCTGGCACCACCCGGGCGTCCGCACGATCCTGCGCCAGATGGCGCCGGCGCTGCTCGGCGTCTCGGTGGCGCAGCTCTCGATCCTGATCAACACCCAGATCGCCTCGCACCAGGGCGTCGGCGCAGTGTCGTGGCTGTTCTACGCCGACCGGCTGATGGAGTTCCCGACGTCGCTGCTCGGCGTCGCGCTCGGCGCGGTGCTCGTGCCGCAGCTATCGGCGGCGCAGGGCCGCGGCGACGCGGCAGCGTACTCCGGGATGCTCGACTGGGGCCTGCGCGTGGCGCTCCTCCTGGCGCTGCCGTGCGCCGCCGCGCTGCTGGTCTTTCCCGATGCCCTCGTCGCAACGCTCTTCCAGCGCGGCAAGTTCGACGCCCTGGCCGCCGCCAAGACCGCACTGGCGCTGCGCGGCTACGGCGTCGGGCTCGTCGGCCTGATCGGAGTCAAGATCCTGGCGCCCGGCTTCTACGCCCGGCAGGACATCCGCACGCCGGTGACCATCGCCATCATCGTCCTGGCCTTGACGCAGGCGATGAATGCCGTCTTCGTGCCGCTCTTCGCCCACGCCGGCCTCGCCCTGTCGGTGAGCCTCGGGGCGACGATCAACGCCGTCTGGCTCTTCATCGGCCTGAAGCGCGGCGGCTGGTACACGCCGGCCGCCGGCTGGCGCCGGTTTGCGATCACGCTGCTGGTCGCGACGCTGGCGATGAGCGCCGTGCTCGCCTTCGCGGCATGGCGCATCGACTGGTTCGGCCTGGTCGGCCGGGAAGGCGTGCGGATCGGCTGGCTCGCGGCCAGCCTGGGCGCGGCCGCGGCCGTCTACTTCGGCGTCCTGCTGGCCGCGGGGCTGAGGCCGCGTGACTTTTCCCGGCGCGTCTGATCGAACGTGGCCGACGCCTTCGGCCATCACGCCGAAGCTCTAAACTTGCGGCGATGACCGGCTCCCTGCTGCTCCACGCGCCGACAGCGCTCGAATATTTCGCCTCGCTGGTCGCCGACGACGCCAGCTTTCCCGTCCTCGAAGCGGCGATCGCCATCGCCCAGGACGACGATGCCACGCTCGATTGCCAGACCGTCCTCGCCGACATCGACACGCTGGCTGCGCGGCTGAAGATCCGCCTCGCGGACGACGCTGCGCCGATGCATCGCCTGCGCCTCCTGAACCGCTTCTTCTTCCAGGAGCTCGGCTTCGCGGGCAACGTCAACGACTACTACGACCCGAAGAACAGCTACCTGCATTCGGTCCTGCACACGCGCCGCGGCATCCCGATCACGCTGGCGATGCTCTACATCGAGATCGCCGGCCAGGTCGGCCTCGAGGCGAGCGGCGTGTCCTTCCCCGGCCACTTCCTCGTCAAGGTGCGGATGCCGCAGGGCGAGGTCGTCATCGATCCGTTCACCGGCCAGTCGATGTCGCGCGACGCGCTCGATGCGCTGCTCGCGCCCTACCGCGGCCGGCACGGCCTGGCGGGCGACGCGCCGGTCTCGCTCGTCGTCCTGCTGCAGGCGGCGTCGCCGCGCGAGATCGTCGCGCGCATGCTGCGCAACCTGAAGGAGATCCACCGCCGCACTGACGATCCCCGTCGGCTGCACGCCGTGCTCGACCGGCTCGTCGTGCTGCTGCCCGACGCCTGGGAAGAACGGCGCGATCGCGGCCTTGCCGCGGCCCGGCTCGGCGCCGTGACCGCCGCCGTCGCCGATCTCTCGGCCTACCTCGAGAACGTGCCGCAGGCCGGCGATCGCTCGGTCGTTGCCAGGCGCCTGGTCGAGTTGGGCCACGGCGATCGGTCGCGCTTCCATTGATCCGCGTCCTCGCCGCTCCTTCGACGAGGCGGCGCTCCTCGTGAGGCAGATTCCGCTCGCGATCGGCCCGGAGCCGGCGCGCACCTTTGACAACTTCCTGCCCGGCGCGAATGCCGGCGCGCTCGCCCATCTGCAGGCGCTCGCGCCCGGCGCGCCTCCGGTCTACCTGTGGGGCCCGGAGGGCAGCGGCAAGACGCATCTGCTGCACGCCGTCGTCGAGCACGCCGAGCGGCAGGGTCAGCACGCAGCCTGGTTCAACGCGGCCACCGCATGCCCCTGGAACGCAACGGAAGAGCGCGAATGGATCGTGATCGACGACGCGCAGGCGCTCGACGCCGAGCATCAGCACGCGGCGTTCTCGCTCTTCGTCGACGCGACGGCACGCGGCGCCGTGGTGGTCTCCGCCGGCAGCGTGCCGCCGGTCGACCTCGCCGTGCGCGAGGATCTGCGCACGCGCCTCGGCTGGGGCCACGTCTTCGCCCTCGCCCCGCTCGGCGAGAGCGAGGTGCGCGCGGCGCTTCGCCGCGAGGCCGATCGCCGCGGCACCTTCCTCTCCGACGACGTCATGGACTACGTGATGACCCGATTCGCGCGCGACCTCAAGCACTTGATGGCGCAACTCGACCGCCTCGACGAGTTCTCGCTCGCGAACAAGCGCGCGATCACCGTGCCGCTGCTGAAGCAGATGCTGGCCGAGGAGGATGCCTCGTGAGCGAATCGCTCTGCCTGTTCGACCTCGATCACACGCTCCTGCCGATCGACTCCGACCACGCCTGGGGCGAGTACATGATCTCGCTCGGCTGGGTCGACGCCGACGCCTTCCGTCGCGGCAACGCGGAGGCCTACGAGACCTACAAGGCCGGCCGGCTCGACATCGATGCCTGGATCGCCTTCGCCAGCGCGCCCTTTCGCGTCAGGAGCGAGGACGAGCGCCGGGAGGCGCAGGTGCGCTTCATGTGCGAGGTGATCGCGCCGGTGATGCATCCCGCGGCCGTCGCGCTGGTGCGCGAGCATCGCGAGCGCGGCGACCGCATCGCCCTGGTCACCGCGACCAACGACTTCGTCACCGCGCCGATCGCCGCGGCTTTCGGGATCGACGCCCTCATCGCGACCCGGCTGGAGCGCAATGCCAGCGGCGCGATCACCGGCAGGATCGACGGCGTGCCGTCGTACCGGGAGGGCAAGGTCGCGCGTGTCGGACAATGGCTGGCGGCCGAGGGTCGCGACTGGGGCGATTTCGGGCGCGTCAGCGTCTACAGCGATTCGCTCAACGACCTGTCCCTGCTCGAGCGGGCGAGCGATCCGGTCGCGACCAATCCTTCCGCCGAGCTCGAAGCCGTCGCCCGCGAGCGCGGCTGGCGCATCCTCACACTCTTCGCATGATCAAGAAGTTCATCTCCAAGCTCCTGGGCAAGTCGGTCGACGCCGGCAACGCGCCGCGCGGTAAGCGCGTCGAGGTGCCGAAGTCGGAGCACGGAATCGATCCGAAGCTCGTCGACGAGCGCGCCGTCAAGGTCGTCTCGACGCTCGCCGACGCAGGCTTCGAGGCCTACGTCGTCGGCGGCGCGGTCCGCGACCTGCTCGTCGGGCTCCGTCCGAAGGACTTCGACGTCGCGACCAACGCCACGCCGGAGCAGGTCAAGGGCCTGTTCCGGCGCGCCTTCATCATCGGCCGGCGCTTTCGCATCGTCCACGTCGTCTTCGGCCGTGGCCGGCAGGACCGCGGCCTCTCGGAAGTGATCGAGGTCTCGACCTTCCGCGCGATGCTCGCCGCCGCCGACGCCGAGCAGGTGACCGGCAACGAGAAGACCTCGCGCAGGGACCTGGTCGACAAGACCCACGTCGTCGACGCCGAGGGCCGCGTGCTGCGCGACAACGTCTGGGGTCCGCAGATCGAGGACGCCGCGCGGCGCGACTTCACCGTCAACGCGATGTACTACGACCCGGTGCGCGAGATCGTCGTCGACTACCACGGCGGCATCAAGGACGCGAAGAAGAAGCTGCTGCGCATGATCGGCGACCCGGTCGCGCGCTACCGCGAAGACCCGGTGCGCATCATCCGCGCCGTCCGCTTCGCGGCCAAGCTCGGCTTCGAGATCGAGGCCAAGACGCGCGCGCCGATCAGGGAGATGGCGGCCTTGCTCGATAACGTGCCGCAGTCGCGCACCTTCGACGAGATGATCAAGCTGCTGCAGACCGGTCACGCGCTGGCCTCGATCGTCGAGCTGAAGAAGCTCGGCCTGCACCGCGGCGTCTTCCCGGTGCTCGACGTCGCCCTCGACGAAGCGCAGCGCCACGACGGCCGCGAGAAGTTCGTCCGCCTCGCGCTCTCCGACACCGATGCGCGCGTCGCGGCCGGCAAGCCGGTCGCGCCGAGCTTCATGCTCGCGGCGATGCTGTGGCACGACGTGCAGGAGGGCTGGCAGCAGCGCCAGGACGCCGGCGAGGCGCCATTCCCTGCGCTGCAGGCGGCGATCGACGCCGCCTTCGATGCGCGCATCGGCGACATTTCGGGTCGAGGAAAGCTCGCCGTCGACATGCGCGAGATCTGGATGCTGCAGCCGCGCTTCGAGCGTCGCGCGAGCAGCTCGGCGATGACGCTGCTCGAGCAGCCGCGCTTTCGCGCGGGTCTCGATTTCCTGCGCCTGCGCGGCGAAGTCGGCGAGGCCGATCCGGCGCTCGCGGTGTGGTGGGAAGCGCTCTTCCAGGCCAACGACGACGAGCGTCGCGATCTCCTCGACGGCGTGCGCGAGACGCGCGGGCCACGGCGCGTCAAGCGCGCGGCGGCGCCGGCCGACAGCGACGAGGCGCCCGCCGCCGAGTCGCAGGACATCGCCAAGGACGACGAAGCGCCGCAGGCCGAGGGCGACGCGGCACCGCGCAAGCGCCGGCGTCGCAGAAGGAAGCCGGGCGAAACGGCGGGCACGCCTTCGTGACATCGACGGGCCTCGACGACGCGAGCAGCGTCGCCGAGGATGCGTTCATCGGGCTCGGCTCGAATCTCGGCGATCGCGTCGCCGAGCTCGACCGCGCCTTCGCGGAGATCGCCCGACTGCCCGCGACGACGCTGGTCGCGCGCTCGGCGTACTACGAGTCGGAGCCGCTCGATGCCCCGGGCGAGGACTACGTCAACGCGGTCGCCCACGTGCGCACGTCGCTCGCGCCGCTCGACTTGCTGCATGCATTGCAGGGCATCGAGCAGGCGCACGACCGCGCGCGACCGTTCCCGCGCGCGCCCCGGACGCTCGATCTCGACCTGCTGCTCCACGGCACCCGGACGCTGGACACGCCCGAGCTCGAGCTGCCCCATCCACGCCTCGCCGAGCGCGCCTTCGTGCTCGGGCCGCTGGCCGAGATCGCGCCCGGCCTCCACGTGCCCGGCCGCGGCAGGGTGGAGGACCTGCATGCGGCGGTCGCCACGCAGCGGCTGGCTAAACTGAAGCGATGATGTCTTCGCTGCATGCGCCTCTGCTGACGGTGCTCCTGCTGGGCGCCTCGAACGTCTTCATGACCTTTGCGTGGTACGGCCACCTCAAGTACCTCGACCAGCGCTCCTGGATCGTCGCCGCCCTCGTCAGCTGGGGCATCGCCCTGTTCGAGTACCTGCTGCAGGTGCCGGGCAACCGGATCGGCTTCGCCGGCGGCATGTCGCTGGCCCAGCTCAAGATCACGCAGGAGGCCATCACGCTCGTGATCTTCGTTCCGTTCGCGCTCGTCGTCATGGAGCAGCCGCTCAAGCTCGACTTCCTGTGGGCTGGCCTGTGCCTGGTCGGCGCCGTCTATTTCGTGTTCCGCGATTGATGTCCGCGACGTTCGCACGCTATCGGCACATCGCCATCGAAGGCCCGATCGGTGCCGGCAAGACGACGCTCGCCGGCCAGCTCGCCGAGCACCTGGGCGCCGAGCTAATGCTGGAGCAGCCGGAGGAGAACCCGTTCCTCTGGCGTTTCTACCAGGACCGTCCGGGCTACGCGTTCCAGACCCAGCTCTACTTCCTCTTCCAGCGCGAGCGCCAGATGCGCTCGCTGGCGCAGCCGGGGATGTTCGCGCCGGCCGTGGTGAGCGACTTCATGTTCGCCAAGGACGCGCTCTTCGCCCGCCTCAACCTGAGCGACGAGGAGTACCGGCTCTACGCGCAGATGCACCAGCCGATCGCCGCCCAGCTGCGCGAGCCCGACCTCGTCGTCTGGCTCCAGGCGTCGGCCGAGACGCTGCTCGCGCGCGTCAGGAAGCGCGGCATCGCGGCCGAGCACGGCATCGACCTGGCCTACCTCGAACGGCTCGGCAATGCCTACGCCGAGTTCTTCGCGTCGTACGACGGCGCGCCGGTGTTCGCGATCGACACCGAGCGCTTCCACCCGGTCGAGCGTGGCGCCGATCTCGATCGCCTGCTCGATGCCCTGGCGCGCTTCGACGGCCGGCGTGGAAGCTTCGGCGCGCCCGCCGACACCGTGTTCGACTGAGCCGCCGCGCGGCGTCGTGGCGCGCGCTCAGCGCGGGCCGACGACGCTGCCGATCTTGATCGCGAGGCCGCTCGTGCCCGGCGCGACCCCAGTCGTCTCGCCGGAAAGATCGCCCGGCTGGGCGATCGCGTTCCCGGTCTTGCTGATGCGCGCGCCGACGGTGACGAGCGGGACGCTCGAGATCGTCATTCCGGGAGCCATCGCCATGCTGTCGTCGAGCTTGAAGGCCAGTGGCAGGTCGGCGACCTTGGCGCGCAGGACGGCGAGCGGGATGCGGCCGCCGCTCGCCGGGCGGGCGAAAACGAAGACCGAGTCATCGGCCGAGGCTTGGGCGCGCAGCGCGGGATCGAGCGAGACGATGCCGCTGACGGCGGTGTTGCCCGAAGCGGCAGCGGTCGATGCCGCACGCACGGTCGATTTCGCGCTCGGCGCCGCAGCCACCGCTGCCGCCGCGGCGCGTGGCTGCGTCGCCCCGCCGCCGGCGCGCTCGCGCGCCTCGTCGATGCTCGCCTGCACCTGCTTCGCGACCTCGTTGCCGGGCGGGAGCTGGTCGACGATCTTCTGCCAGCGCGTCGTCGCGCCGGTGAAGTCGCCGCGTTCGTAGTCGATCGTGCCCGCGAGCGCGAGCGACTTCATGTGGTTCGGATCGAGCCCGAGCGCGCGCTCGACGAGCGCGACCGTCTGCGGGTTGTTGGCGCTGCCCTTCGTCGCCGCGATCGCATCCGCCCAGTCGGCAAGAAGAATGGGGTTCGGCGGCTGCAGCTCGCTCGCGCGCTGGTAGGCTGGCAGGGCGTCGCTGAAGCGGCCGAGCACCGTGTACGAGCGCGCCAGCATCGTCCAGCCCTGGGCATCGTCTGGCTTGTCCTTCAGACGCGCCGCGAGCTGGCCGACCATCGTCTCGATCTGCTGCAGGCCGGCGGCCGCGCTCGCTGCATCTGGACCGCCGGGCGCCGCCGCGGCTTCTGCGAACGGCGCCGGCTGCGTGCGCGCCAGCGACGGCGAGCCGGTCTGCCAGTAGCCGACGCCGGCAACGGCGAGCACGGCGACCGACAGGAGCGCGACCAGCCGCGCCGACGGCCGCGCCGACGCGGGCGCGGCCTCGCCGCCGATCAGCAGCTCGCCGATCTCGCGTTCGACCGCGCGCCGCTGCTCGTCGTGGGCCGCGTCGTCGAGACGGCCGGCGTCGTGCTCGGCCTTGAGCGCGAGCAGCCGGGCGCGCGCCGTGGCGAGGCGGTTGTCGGTGCGCGCCATCAGAGCTGCCGTGCGGCGCTGGCCGCTTCGTGGAGGGCGTTCGAGCGCGCAGCGGAGTCGACCGAATTGTCGCCCGGGTCGTCGGGCTCGAAGGCAGCGTCGGCCAGGCGGCTGCGGCGTCGCAGGACGACGACGAGGACCGCGGCGCCGCCCACCAGCATCAGCGCCGGGCCGAACCAGAGCAGGAACGTCGTCGATCGCAGCGGTGGCCGGTAGAGGACGAAATCGCCGTAGCGGTCGGTCATGTAGTCGATCACCTCGCGGTCGCTCTTGCCCTGCTTCAGCAACGAGCGCGCTTCGCGGCGCAGGTCGACGGCGAGGGCGGCGTTCGAGTCGGCGATGGTCTGGTTCTGGCACACCAGGCAGCGCAGTTCCGACGTGATGCGCACCATGCGCGCCTCGAGCGCCGGATCGGCGACCTCGGGTGCTGCCTCGCGGGCGACGACGGCCGAAGCGAGAAGCAGTGCGCCCGCGGCGATTGCCGCTCGACACGCCGCGCGAGCGCGATCGGGAAGGCGCGCGAACGTCATCTACGCGTCGAGCTTCTTCAGGAGCGGCTCGATCTTCGTCGCCAGCACCTCGGGCGTGAGCGGCCCGATGTGCTTCATGCGGATCACGCCGTTGCCGTCGACGACGAAGGTCTCGGGCACGCCGTAGACGCCGAAGTCGAGGCCGACGCGGCCGTCCTGGTCGAAGAACGACGCGTCGTAGGGATTGCCGAAGCTCGCGAGCCAGGCGTTGGCGTCGACGCGCGTGTCCTTGTAGTTGAGGCCGTACAGCGGCACGGCGCGCTTCTTGGCGAACTCGACCAGCACCGGATGCTCCTCGCGGCAGGCGACGCACCACGAGGCCCAGACATTGAGGATGAAGGCCTTGCCGCGCAGGTCTGCGAGCTTGACGACCCTGTTGGCGTCGTCGAGGCGCGCGAGCGAGAACTTCGGCGCCGGCTTGTCGATGAGCGGCGAGGGCACTTCGCGCGGGTCGCGCTTCAGGCCGATCGACAAGATGGCCGCCAGCGCGAGGAACGCGGCCAGCGGGATCAGGAACCAGAGGCGCTTCATGCCGCGGCTGCTCCGAACGTGGCCTGCGCCTGGCGCTCGCGCACCCGGGCGCGGTAGCGTCGATCGGTCGCCGCGATCAGGCCGCCGAGCGCCATCACCAGGCAGCCGCCCCAGATCCAGTCGACGAACGGCTTGACGTAGATGCGCACGATCCAGGCGCCGCCCGCGACCGGCTCGCCGAGCGACACGTAGAGGTCGCGCGTCAGGCCGGCGTCGATCGAGGCCTCGGTCAGCGTCGACTGCGATGCCGGATAGAAGCGCTTCTCGGGCGTGAGCGTGCTGATGACGCGGCCGTCCCTGGTGACCTCGATCTCGCCGCGCGCGGCGCGGTAGTTCGGCCCCTGCACGTCGCGCGCGCCCTTGAAGGTGAAGACCATGCCGTCGATCGTCGTCGTGTCGCCGACGGCCATCTGCACGTCACGCTCGAATTCGCCGGTTCGCACCAGCGTCACGCCGAGGATGAAAGTCGCGATGCCGAGGTGCGCGACCATCATGCCGACGATCGAGCGCGGGATCTGCCGCGCTCGGTGGAGGACGCCGGCACGCACGCCGCCGGCGGGCCGCAGCCGCTCGACCACGTCGGTCGCGACCGACGCGACGATCCAGAACGCCATCAGCAGGCCGGTCGCGGCGACGATGCCGACGCCGCCCTTGGCCCAGGCGACCAGCACCGTCGCGACCACGGCGCTGCCCGCAGCCCACTTCAGGCGCGACGCGAGGTCCGGCAATTCGGCCTCCTTCCAGCGCGCCAGCGGCCCGACGCCCATCAGGAACACGAGCGGCGTGAGCAGCGGCACGAAGACGGTGTCGAAGTAGGGCGGGCCGACCGAGATCTTGCCGAGGTTCATCGCGTCGAGCGCGAGCGGGTAGAGCGTGCCGAGCAGCACCGCGCCGCAGGCGACGACGAGGAGCACGTTGTTCGAGAGCAGCAGCGTCTCGCGCGAGAGCAGCGCGAAGCGCGCGCCGAGGCCGACGCTGGTCGCGCGCCAGGCGTAGAGCGACAGCGACGACCCGATGACGATCACGAGGAAGACGAGGATGAAGAGGCCGCGCTTCGGATCGCTCGCGAACGCGTGCACCGACGAGAGCACGCCCGAACGGACGAGGAAGGTGCCGAGCAGCGAGAGCGAGAACGCGACGATCGCGAGCAGCACGGTCCAGTTCTTGAAGCTGTTGCGCTTCTCGGTGACGGCGAGCGAATGGATCAGCGCGGTGGCGAC
>JBBRZP010000074.1:0-17253 GCA_038236565.1 Burkholderiales bacterium
ACGTTGGCCCAGCCTTCCTTGATCGCCATGTCGCCGACGAAGCGCTCGAGCCGGCCGATCGCCACGGGCTCCAGCGACTCCCCGACCGTGCAGACGCCCTCGCACTGGCTTTCCTGCGGGCAGACGCGGCCGCATACCGACGGCAGCAGGTTGGTGTCGGTGATGACGTCGTAGGCGCCGTGGAAGTTCTTGGCCGTCATCTTCATGATGAAGCCGGGGATGTCGATGCCGACCGGGCAGCCCGCGACGCAGGGCTGGTCGGCGCAGTCGAGGCAGCGCTCGGCCTCGACCAGCGCGTCCTCGAGTCGGTAGCCGCAGGCGACCTCCTCGAAGTTGGTCACCCGCACCTCGGGCGCCTGCTCCGGCATCGGCGTGCGCGCCTGCGGAATGGTGCGGATCGTCTTCTTCTTCTTCGTGGCCATCGTGCGGCTCCTGAAGGGGTGCGTCGAGCGACGGCTCAGTGCTCGTTCGGGTCCGGCTCGGCCGGCGCGACGGGATCGGCGGTGCCGCGGATGCGGCAGCTCTCCTTCCAGCCTTCGAGGGCGGTCTTCTCGGTCGGCTTGTAGCGGCCGAGGCGCGCCATGAGGTCGTCGAAGTCGACCTGGTGGCCGTCGAAGTCGGGCCCGTCGACGCAGGCGAACTTGATCGTCTCGCCGATCTTGACGCGACAGCCGCCGCACATGCCGGTGCCGTCGACCATGACCGGGTTGAGGCTGACCATCGTCTTGATGCCGTGCGGCCGCGTCGCTTCGGCGCAGCCCTTCATCATCACCGGGGGGCCGATCGCGACGACCTCGTCGATGTCGGGATGCGCAGCGATGGCCTGGCGGATGCCTTCGGTGACGAGGCCCTTGAGGCCGGCCGAGCCGTCGTCGGTGCAGACGATCAGCTCGTCGCAGCAGGCGCGGAACTTGTCGTCCCAGAACATCAGGGCCTTGTTGCGGAAGCCGAGCACGCCGATGACGTAGGCGCCGCTCTCCTTGTAGGCACGGGCCTGAGGAAAGATCGGCGCGACGCCGAGGCCGCCGCCGACGCAGATCACCTTCTTTGCGGCGCCGATGTGGCTGGGGATGCCCATCGGCCCGACCAGCGCGTGCAGCCGGGTGCCGACCTGGCAGCGCTGCTGCATCTCGCGGGTGGTCTTGCCGACCGCCTGGATCACCAGCGTGATCGTGCCCTTGTCGCGGTCGAAATCGGCGATCGTGAGCGGGATCCGCTCGCCGTGCGCGTGCTCCATCACGATCACGAACTGCCCCGGCCGGGCGGCCCGGGCCATCAGCGGATGGTCGATTTCGAGCAGATAAGTAACGTCGGAGAAATCCGCACGGGCGACGATTTCGAAGCTGGACATGAGCAACCTCTGGCTGCGCGCCCACTTTGGGGTAGGGGCAGACTAAGGGTGCGGCTCCCGCTCCGACTTGAGGCGCATCAAGCGTCCCGCACATGGCGACTCAGAGCAACAGGGGCGCCTCCGTGACGTGCCCTCGTCGAGCATTGGCATGCTGCGGGATCGGAGGTTCCCGCCGCCGCCCGAATGCTGTCGCTCAGGCGACGGGGCTGCACGGTGTAGGTCGGCCGGCGACCGCACACACCACCCACACTCCCCGGCCAGCAGCTGGCATTCGTCAACGGCTGCTGGCGGAGTGCGCACAGAGCGCACCGACAAGCTCGGGCGTAGATCGGACGACGGCTCCGGCAATGTCAAAGCCAACGTCATGACCTCGACGTATCGCCTACTCCGCCTTGATGCCTGCGCGCTTGAGGACCGAGGTCATCGTATTGCGTCTCGGCGCATCCGCGTAGCCATGTCTTCGGGCGATGCGCACTCTGGTCGCCCGCGATTGCGCACTTGATGCGCGGATTGACGTCAAGAGCAAACTCGAGCTGCGTCTTGTGCAGATAGTCGATGGCTGTCAGTTGGCATTCAGCTGGAGATGGCAAGACAGACGCTTCATTGAAGTGGGCGATTTGGCCGGCATTGTGAGTTTGCGGCGGCGCGGGCTAGCTGCCGCGCGAACTCTCCCGAGACCGTCACGCCCGGGCGCGGCGGCGATGTCGGGCCAGCCACGACGGCGTTCGTGAGTGCGGCACCTTGCTGACGAAGTGCTGGCGAGCCACGTGGTAGCTCGAGTCGAAGCCGAAGAAGTTGAGATTCATGTGCTCCAGCTCGTCTGTGCGGTAGGCTACCAAGGGTTTCTCGGCCTCGTCGGCGGCGCGACGCGCGCTCTTTGCAGCGAGCCGGCGCGTCCAGCCCGGGCCGGCAAGCGTCGCAGCGCGCTCCGCGACCTCGGCGCGAAACGCCACCGCTTCCGTGGCGAGGCAGGCATCGACGAGGCCGAGCGCCACCGCCTGCTTCGCGCCGACCGGCAGGCGCCGCTCCATCATCGCGCGCGCCGCATCGGCGGCCATGCGCCGCGGCAGCAGATAGGTCCAGTACTCGGAGCCGTAGAGGTTGCCCATCGAGCGGTAGTGCGGGTTGAGGATGACGCCGTCGCGCACCAGCACCTGGTCGGCGGCGAGCGCGAGGAAGACGCCGCCGGCACCGGCGTTGCCGGCGATCGCAGCGAGGGTCAGCTGCCGGTCGGTGCCGATGATCTCGAGGACGAGGTCGTTCATCGCCTCGATGTTGCGCCACGATTCCTCGGCGGGATGCGCGTCTGCCTCGATCAGGTTGAGGTGGATGCCGTTGCTCCAGTAGTCGTCACCGCCGGCGAGCACGATCACCCGGGTCGACCGTGCCTTGGCGGCACGCAGCGCTGCGGCCAGTGCGCGGCACTGCGCCGTCCCCATCGCGCCGTTGTGGAAGTCGAAGTGCAGCCAGCCGACCGCCCCGCTCTCCTCGTAGCGGATCGGCTGCAGGCTCGGCGCTCCCGCCGCGGCATCGGCCGCCAGCGGCGACTCGGGCACGCCGGCCAGCCGTTCACCGAGCACCATCGCCGCGGGCAGCTTGAACGCCGGCTCGGTGCCGTCGGCGCGGCGCAGGTGGCTGATCCAGACCGCGCCGTCGCGCGTCGTGCGCAGGATCGCCCCGTCGCGCTGCGCCAGCACAGCGCCCGGCAGCGCCGCCGGCCATGCACCGCCCTCGCGATGCGCGCCGTGCAGATACACCGGCAGGCCGAGCACCTCGTCGCGCACGCCAGGCGCGCCGTCGGAGGCGCGGATCTTGCGCAGAACGGTCTCGCTGTTGTCGGCCGCCCAGTCGATCGCCCGGTCGGCCTGGCGCATGAGGGGCCGGGCGCGGCCGCGCGCCGCATCGCCGAGCGCCGCCGGCGGGACGGGGCCGCGGCCTTCGGCGATGCGCTGCAGGGCCTGGCACATCGCCCCGACCGCGGCCTCGGTGACTTCGTTGCGGTAGAGGCTGCTCTTGGTCGCCGTGCGCATCGCAAAGCTCGCGCTCGCCCAGACGTCGCCGCCGTCGAACTCGCCGCTCGCCTCGATGAGGGTGACGCCCCACTCGCGCTCGCCCTCGAGGATCGCCCAGTCGAGCGACGACGGACCGCGGTCGCCGACGATGCCGGGGTGGACGATCAGGCAGCGGTGCTTCTGCCACACCGCGTCGGCAATCCGTCGCTTCAGAAAGGGCGCGACGATCAGCTCGGGCCGCCAGAGCGCCACCGCCTCCTCCGTCACGCTGTCGTTGATGTCGAGCTCGACCGAGACCTCGTGGCCGGCCCGCGTCAGCTCGTCGAAGAGACGCTGCGCGAGGCTGTTGAAGGCGTGGGTGAGGAAGAGGATGCGCATCAACAGATCCGCGGCAGCTGTTCGCAGGTGAGCCAGTCGACGACGCGCCGGCCGCCGAAGCGCGTGTCCATCTGCACGAAGCGGTGCGCATCGGCGATCGCCACGCCGACGATCGCCGCGTCGGCGCCGAGCGGATGCGCGCGCATGGCGGCGAGCAGCCGCTCGGCGTCGGCCTCGGCACAGATGGCGACGAGCTTGCCTTCGTTGGCGACGTAGAGCGGATCGAGGCCGAGGAACTCGCAGGCCGCCGCGACCTCGGGGCGCACCGGCACCGCCGCCTCGGCGATCAGCATGCCGCAGCCCGACTGCGTCGCGAGCTCGTTGAGCGTCGTCGCCAGGCCGCCGCGCGTCGGGTCGCGCAGGCAGTGGATGCCAGGGACGGCCTCGACCATCGCCGCGACGAGGCCGTGCAGGGCCGCAGTGTCGGAGCGGATCGCCGTCTCGAAGCTCAGGTTCTCGCGCAGCGACATGATCGCCACGCCGTGGTCGCCGATCGTCCCGCTGACGAGGATGCGGTCGCCGGGGCGGGCGCCGTCGCCCGAGATGCGGACACCGGCGGGGACGACGCCGACGCCGGTCGTCGTGATGAAGACGCCGTCGCCCTTGCCCTTCTCGACGACCTTGGTGTCGCCGGTGACGATCGGCACCCCGGCCTCCCTGGCCGCTGCCGCCATCGACTCGACGATGCGCCTGAGCTCGGCAAGCGAAAAGCCTTCCTCGAGAATGAAGCCCGCGGGGAGGTAGAGCGGTACGGCGCCAGCCATGGCGACGTCGTTGATCGTCCCGTGTACCGAGAGACAGCCGATGTCGCCGCCGGGAAAGAAGAGCGGCGAGACGACGTGGCTGTCGGTCGCCATCACGAGACGGCCGGCGGGTACGCTGAACGTCGCCTGGTCGTTGCCCTGGCGCAGCCACTCGTTGTCGAAGGCGCGCAGGAAGAGCTCGTCGATCAACTGCGCCATCGCCCGGCCGCCGCCGCCGTGCGTCATGTCGACGCAGCCGTGCTTGAAGTCGACCGGGCGAACGTAGTCCTTGCGTGCCGTGCTCACTGGACTACCCTCGGCGCTACGCGCTCCGGGATGAGCGCTTCGGAGCGGCCATGCGCGCTCATTGGCCGTCCCCGTGCATCGCGAGACGGCAGAACCGGCCCGGGACGACCTACGATCGCCAGCGTCGCCATCGCATCCACTTTCGGGGAACGTTCCATGCCGCTAGTCCTGGTCAGCGTCGAAGAAGACATCGGGTTCATCACGCTCAATCACGATGCGAAGCGAAACGTGCTGAGCGAATCGCTCGTCAACGAGCTCATCGCAGCGCTCGCGGGTTTCAGGGAGCAGCACGTGCGCGTTGTCGTGCTGCAGTCGCGCCCCGGCGCGAAGGTGTGGTCGGCAGGGCACGACGTCGACGAGCTGCCGGAGTCGCGTCGCGACCCGCTGGGCTGGGACGATCCGCTGCGCCACCTGATCCGCGAGATCGAGAATTTCCCCGCACCCGTGATCGCGATGATCGAAGGCACGGTCTGGGGCGGCGCCTGCGAAACGGCGTTCGCCTGCGACCTGATCGTCGCCTCGCCCGCGGCGTCCTTCGCCGTCACACCGGCCCGCATCGGCGTGCCCTACAACGTCTCCGGCATGGTGACCTTCATGAATGCCGCCGTCCTGCGCATCGTCAAGGAGATGGCATTCACGGCCCAGCCCATTTCTGCCGAAAGGGCGGAGCGCCTGGGCGTGATCAACCACCTCGTCCCGGTCGCCGAACTGGTGCCGTTCACGCGCGATCTGGCGCGTCAGATCGCGGCCAATTCGCCGCTCAGCATTGCGGTGATGAAGGAGCAGTTGAGGATCCTGGGCGGTGCGCGTCCGATGTCGCCGCAGGGATTCGAGCGTGTCCAGGGGCTGCGCCGCGTCGTCTACGACAGCGAGGACTACCGCGAAGGCATCGGCGCCTTCAAGGCCAAGCGAAAGCCGGCGTTCAAGGGCAAGTGACGGCACGGCGCTGGGGTTCGACGACGATCGCGGCATCCTTGAAGCGGCCGTAGCTGTAGTGCGCTGCGCACGCGCCTTCGGACGAGACCATGCACGAGCCGATCGGGTTCTCCGGCGTGCAGACTGTGCCGAACACCTTGCAGTCGCTCGGCTTCTTCACGCCGCGCAGGATGGCGCCGCATTCGCAGGCCTTGTTGTCGGGCACCGAGCGATAGCTGATGTCGTAGCGCGCCTCGGCGTCGAACGCGCGGTACGCGGGCTTGATGGCCAGCGCGCTGTACGGCACTTCGCCGAGGCCGCGCCATTCGAAGGTCCGGCGCAACTCGAAGACCTCGGCGACCAGCGCCTTGGCTTTCGCGTTGCCCTCGCGCGTGACGGCGCGCGTGAATTCGTTCTCGACCTCGGCGCGGCCCTCGTTGAGCTGGCGCACGAGCATGAGGATCGCCTGCATGACGTCGAGCGGCTCGAAGCCGGCGATCACCACCGGCCGCGCGTACTCCTCGGCGAAGTATTCGTAGGGCTGGCTGCCGATCACCGTCGAGACGTGCGCCGGGCCGATGAAGCCATCGAGCGGCACCGTGCCGTACTCGCGCACTTCCTTCGATTCGAGGATGTGGCTGATCGCCGCCGGCGTCAGCACGTGATTCGAAAAGACGCTGAAGTTGGTGAGGGCCAGGGCCTTGGCTTGCCGGATCGCCACCGCGGTCGGCGGCGTCGTCGTCTCGAAGCCGATGGCGAAGAAGACGACTTCGCGATCCGGGTGTTCCTGGGCGATGCGCAGCGCGTCCGCGCTCGAATACACCATTCGGATGTCGGCGCCGCGCGCCTTTGCCTTCAGCAGCGACAGTCCCTTCGATGCCGGCACGCGCATCGTGTCGGCATAGGTGCAGAGGATGAGGCCGGGGCGCGCGGCGAGCTCGATCGCGTTGTCGATGCGGCCGATCGGCAGCACGCAGACCGGGCAGCCGGGGCCGTGGATCATGTTCACGCTCGGCGGCAGCAGGTCCTTCAGGCCGTAGCGCGAGATCGCGTGCGTGTGCCCGCCGCAGAACTCCATCAGGTTGTAGCGGCGCCCTGCATCGGCCTCGCGGGCGATCGCGCCGGCCAGGCCGCGGGCGAGATCGCCGTCGCGGAACTCATCGATGTATTTCATGGCGCCGCGTCGGCAGTGGCGGGCGCGTCTGCAGGCAGCAGGCCGGCCTCGGCGAAGGTCGCGAGCGTGCGCTCGGCCTCGTCGAGGTCGAGGCGCGCGAGCGCGTAGCCGACGTGCACGATCACGTAGTCGCCGGGCACGATGCCTTCCACCAGCGCCAGCGAGACGCGCTTGCGCACGCCGCCGAGATCGACGAGCGCCTGGTCGTCGTCGACGAGCGCGACGACGCGGGCGGGAATGGCGAGGCACATCGGTTCTTCTCCTTCAAGGGCGGGGGCACGCCTGCAGCGCGACCCAGGCCTGGCCAAGCGACAGGCCGCCGTCGTTCGGCGGCACCGCCTCGGCTTCAAGCAGCGCGAGGCCGCGTGCCGCGAGTGCCCGGCGCAGGCCGCCGGCGAGGAGCGCATTGAGAAAGCAGCCGCCACCGCAGGCGACGGTGGTCGCACCTTCGGCGTCGGCGGCGCGCGCCAGCCACTCGGCGAGCACCGCGACCAGGGTGGCGTGGAAGAGAGCGGCGCCGCGGCCGGGCTCGCGCTCGTCGGCGAGGCGCAGCGCGAGGCGGCTGAGATCGAGTTCGTTCGCGGCGTCGATGGCGACGAGCGCGGGCTCGGCCGCGACCGGGCCGTGCCGTTCGGCCACGCCCTCGAGCAGCAGTGCGGCCTGGCCTTCGAAGGCCATGCGGTGGCGCACGCCGAGCAGGGCGGCGGCGGCGTCGAACCAGCGGCCGAGGCTGCTCGTCTCCGGCGCGTTGAAGCCGCGCGCCAGCATCGCGGCGACCGGCGCCGCTGCGGGCTCGTCGGCGAAGCGCGCGGCGATGGCGTCGCCGCGGCCGGCGAGCGCGAGCGCAGCGGCCGCCATGCGCCACGGCTCGCGCGCGGCACGGTCGCCGCCCGGCAGGCGCAGGGGGCGCAGGCGGCCGAGGCGAGCGAACGACGCGCCGTCGACGCGCAGCAGCTCGCCGCCCCAGGCGGCACCGTCGCTGCCGAGGCCGACGCCGTCCATCGCTAGGCCGAGCACCGGGCCCTGCACGCGATGCTCCGCGAGCACGGCAGCGATGTGCGCGTGATGGTGCTGCACGGCGTGCAGGGGCACGCCGCGGTCGCGGCCGAAGCGGGCTGCCAAACGGGTGCTGAAGAAGTCGGGATGCAGGTCGTGCGCGACCACGGCCGGCACGACCTCGAGGATGGAGAGCAGGTGCGCGACGACCTCCTCGAGCGCTTCGCAGGTCGGCGCGTTGTCGAGATCGCCGACGTGCTGCGAGATGAAGGCCTCGTCGCCGCGCGTCACGCAGACGGTGTTCTTGAAGTGGCCGCCGAGCGCGAGCACCGGGGGACCGCTCGCGGCGAGGCGGATCGAGCGCGGCGTCCAGCCGCGCGCGCGGCGAACGAACTGAAAGCCGCGCGCCGCATCGCCGGCAACGGCACGCAGCACGCTGTCGTCGCAGCGCTGCACGATGTCGCGGTCGTGGAGGAGGAAGGCATCGGCGATGCCGGCGAGCCGATGGCGCGCCTCGTCGTTGTCGATCACCAGCGGCTCGCCGCCGGGGTTGGCGCTCGTCATCACGAGCGCGAGCGGCTGCGCGGCGCCGAGCCATGCGGTGCCCGCCGGTCGCCCCGCCGCCTCGTGGAAGAGCAGCACCTGAAGCGGCGCATAGGGCAGCATGACCCCGAGCCAGGCGAGGCCGGGGGCGACGCCGGGAAGGAGCGCGTCCGCGTCCTTGCCCTTGCGCAGCAGGACGACCGGCCGCTCGACGCCTTCGAGCAGCTCGCCTTCTGTCGCGCTGAAGCTCGCCAGCGGCGCGATCGAGGCGCGGTTGGCGAGCATCACGGCGAACGGCTTTTCCTCGCGCGCCTTGCGTGCGCGCAGCAGCGCAACCGCCACGGCGTTGCGCGCGTCGCAGGCGAGATGAAAGCCGCCGAGGCCCTTGATCGCGACGATCTCGCCGCGGCCGATGCACGCGAGCGCGCCGGCGACGGGATCGATGCCTTCGATCGCCGTGCCTCTTGCGTCGAGCAGCGCGAGCCGCGGCCCGCAGGCCGGGCAGGCGTTCGGCTCGGCATGGAAGCGCCTGTCGAGCGGCGAGCGGTACTCGGCGAGGCAGGCCGGGCACTGCGCGAAGCCGGCCATGCTCGTCGTCGCCCGGTCGTAGGGCAAGGCGCGGGTGATCGTGTATCGCGGGCCGCAGTTCGTGCAGTTGGTGAAGGCGTAGCGCCAGCGGCGATCGGCCGGATCGAGCATCTCCGAGAGGCAGTCGGCGCAGACGGCGCTGTCGGGGCCGATCGCCGTCGCCGCGCGGCCGCCGCGGCTGTCGACGATCGCAAAACCGTTCTGCCCAGCCTGCGGCAGTTCGCGTTCGCCGGCGACGCGGTCGACTCGCGCGAGCGGCGGCGCATCGCTGCGCAGGCGGCGCATGAAGGCGTCGATCGCCGCGGTCTCGCCCTCGACCTCGATCGTCACGCCCTGGCCGTCGTTGCGCACCCAGCCGCCGAGGCCGAGCTCGTTCGCCAGGCGATAGACGAAGGGCCGGAAGCCCACGCCCTGGACGATGCCACCGACCTCGACGCGGCGGCGCGTGTGCAGATCGTCGACGGCCAGGGCATCCATGGCGACTCAGGCGCGCGCGCGCTCCGACTCGAGCTCGGCGAGGCGCCGGCGCAGCGCAGCGACGCTGGCATCGCGGCGGCCCCTCGCCGCGGCCGTGCCGCGCTCGAGCCAGGCGAGCCAGGCATCGAAGCCCGCGCCCGTCTTCGCCGAGACGCGCATCACCTCGATGTCCGGCTGCACGCGGCGGGCGAAGGCGATCGCCGCCTCGACGTCGAAATCGACATGGGGCAGGAGATCGGTCTTGTTGATCAGCAGGAGATCAGCGGCATGGAACATGTCGGGGTACTTGATCGGCTTGTCGTCACCTTCGGTCACGGAAAGGATCGCGACTTTGTGCGCTTCGCCGAGGTCGAAGGCCGCCGGGCAAACCAGGTTGCCGACGTTCTCGATCAGCAGCAGGCTGCCGTCGGCCGGATCGAGACCGGCCAGGGCGCGGCCGACCATGTCGGCGTCGAGATGGCAGCCCTTGCCGGTATTGACCTGGATCGCGGGCGCACCGGTGGCGCGGATGCGGTCGGCGTCGCGCGAGGTCTGCTGGTCGCCTTCGATCACCGACGCGGCGATGCGGCCGCGCAGCGCCTCGATCGTCTTCACGAGCAGCGTGGTCTTGCCCGATCCGGGGCTGGAGACGAGGTTGATCGCGAAGATGCCGCGGTCGGCGAGGAGCTGCCGGTTGGCCGCGGCGACGGCGTCGTTCTTCGCCAGGATGTCGCGCTCGATCTGCACCATGCGCGCGGGTGCGACGCCGGCGGCATGCACGGCACCGAGCGCTGCTCCGACTGGTGCGTGCTCATGGCCATGCGCGTGCTCGTGGCCATGCGCGTGCTCGTGGCCATGCGCGTGCTCGTGGCCATGCGCATGCTCGTGGCCATCGCCGTGCGCGTGGTCGTGCCAGCTGCCGTCGGCATGCCGGTGCCAGTGGGCGCCGGCGGGCCCATGCCCGTGCTCGGGCTCGTGGCCGTGCCGGTGCAGGGAGCCATCGGCGTGCGTGTGCATGCCAGCGGCCGCCCCGCCCGCGGCCTGCGCAGCTTCCCCTTCGATCCTGGTCTCGCCCTCGCCGCAGCCGCAGGTGACGCACATGATGTTCTCCTCGTCAAACGACTTCGATTTCACGGACGCGCATCGCGTCGCCCTGCACGACCTGAAGCTGATGGCTGCCGCAGCGCGGGCAGGCGTCGCCGAGGCGATCGATGGCCACCCGCTCGCCGCACGGCATGCACCAGGCGGCGCCGGGCGTGGCGACGATCTCGAGGCGCGCGCCTTCGGCGAGAGTGCCGCGCGTCACCGCGTCGAAGCAGAAGCGCAGCGCCTCGACCTCGACCTGCGCGAGCGCGCCGATCTCCAGCCACACGGCCTTCACGGCGCTCGCCGCGTTGCGGCGCGCACCGTCCTCGACGAGCCCGAGCATGCCCTCGGCGAGCGACATCTCATGCATCGCGCGCGACCTCGACGCGATAGCCGACGCAGGGGTCGAGGGCGAGCACCGCGAGGCGGGCTTGGGCGAGGAGCGCGGGCTCGTCGTCGGCCTCGGCGCCTCGCAGGCCGTTCGCCAGGGCGCCTTCGGGATGGAAGTTCCAATCGGTCGGCGCGACGATGCGGTAAGCGCCGACACGGCCGTCGTCGAGCCGCGCGTAGTGCAGCAGCAGGCCGCGTGCGGTCTGCACCGCTGCGACGCCCCCGCCGGCGCCGAGCGGCCAGGCGCGGACCCAGCGCTCGGGCCCGGCGACGCCGCGCCGCAGGGCCGAGAGCACGTCGGCGAGTTCGATGAGCCGGGCGGCGATACGCGTCGATGCGTTCTGGCCGTCGCGCCCGACGAGAGCGGCGACAAGCGGGTGGGTGTGCATGCGGGCGAGCGCGCCGGTCTCGACCGGCTGCCCATCCCAGGTCGGCGCCTGCGCGAACGCAGGGCCGCGCTGCAGGGCCGGCAGGACGGCCGACTGCCAGAGCGCGTCGTCGAGGCCGGGCATCAGCGCGGTGTCGCTGCGGCCGAGGCTTCGCGCGCCTTCGACGACGCGCTTCAGCGCCCGTGCCGGCAGCGTCGCTGCCGCGTCGCGCCAGCGATCGAAGGCGTCGAGATCGGTGTCGGCGAGCCAGGCGTCGCCATCGCTGCCGAAGACATGGTCGCGTGCCAGTGCCGCGAGCGCCGACGCGGCATCGGCGAGCGCCGTGCCGGCATCGGCGGGTGCGGGGCGCAGCGCGCCGATCGTCCGGCTCACGGTCGCACGCGCGGCGGCGACGACAGCGGCCTCGGGGGCGAGCCCGAGCGCCTTCGGCAGGTCGATGAGCAGGCGCCAGAAGGTCTCCTGCACGGCCTCGAGCGGCACCGACCAGGCGGCCGGGTCGGCCGTCTCCTCGGTCTTGGCATCCGCCGCGCGCAGCGCCGCGATGGCCGCCCTGCCTTGCGCATGGCCGCAGATCGCGAAGAGCGCGGGCAGCAGCGCCGCAGCCTCTACGGGTCGGCGGCCGATCGCTACGCGCGCGCCGATCGCCGGCCGCGTCGATCGCACCTCGACCCGTCGCACGCGCCGGCCGTCGCAGTGCAGGCTCACGAGCAGTTCACCTTCGATCGGCATGGCCGCCGCCGCTGAAGTCGCCGCGCAGGAAGTCGCGCTTCGAGACCGCGACCTTGGCGCGCGTTCCGCCGTGTTCGCCAGCCGCTTCGCCGTCGGCGGGCCGCGGCGACGAGAGGTCGCCCTTGGGATACTCCGGCTGCTCGGCGTTGGCCGGATCGAACAAGGCCTCGCGCGCAAGCCGGGCGACGAGACGTGCCGCCGCCTGGTTCTCGAACTCGTGCATCGGCGAGAACAGCGAGCAGGTCTGGTGCTCGCCGACCGTCGCGTCGTCGGCGCCGATGAACTCGTAGATGCCGGTAGGGAAGCGCAGCTTGCGCTTGGCTCCGAACGGCAGCGGCTGCCATGCGGCGCGATCGCGCGGCAGCAGCACCAGATTCATGAACCACGGCGTGACCAGGACGCCAAGCCAGTGGCCTTGCCACGGCGCGAAGGCGACGGCCTCGACCTCGAGCGTCGGGTTCACGAAATCCAGGCCGGCCATGCGCTCGGCGACGACGCGAAAGCTCGCGGCCAGATGCGCCGACGGATCGGGCAGGGGAGGCGGCGGCGCGACCTCAGTCATCGTCGAGCACCATGAACTGCTCGCGCGTCGCCGAGCAATTGGGGCAGGTCCAGTGCTCCGGCAGGGCGTCGAAAGGCGTGCCGGCCGGCACCTGCCACACCGGGTCGCCCTCGACCGGGTTGTAGACGGTCCAGCAGATCTTGCATTCGAGCCGCGTCAGCGGGCCGATCTCGCGATCGTGGCCGAAGCCCTGGAAGGCGACCGTGCTCACGCAGGCGCTCCGGAAGCCTCGACGCACGATTCGCTCATCCACGCGACGAGTTCGGCCATGCGGATGCGGCTGTCGGCAAGATCCTCTGCCGAAGCGAGCGCGACCTCGGGCATGTCGACGACCTCGATCGTGTTGAGGATGATCGTGTTCATCGCGTTGAAGTACTGCACGCGCCAGACGTCGCGCGTCGACGTCGAGGTGACGCGGCAGTTGCCGAAGCCGCGCGACATCATCGCCACCGGGCCGACCGGCAGCGCCTGGGCGAGCACGCCGTGGTCGTCGGGCGTCATCGGAAAGAGCGTCAGATTGATCACGTGCGCGCGCTCGCCGGGCGTACGCGCCGCGAGCTGGCTGCCGATCTCGGCGACGAGCGCCGGCGAGTTCATCGCGCCGGCCGGCCACTCCGGCGCGACGATCACGCCGGCGGCGCCGGCGCGCGCCGCATCGATGGCGATCTGCGGCACCGCGGCGGCTTCCAGCCAGTCGCGCACGAGTCGGCCTTGCGCGTCGATCTCGCAGCAGCGCCACAGGCCCGTGAAGACGCTTTCCTGGATGCTGAAGCGGCGCTCGCCGCCGATCTGGATCGAGACCTCGCCTTCGCCGAGCATCTGGTTCGTGATCTCCAGCGCCGCCGGCTCGATGCCGGTCATCTCGGTGCTCGGCCCTTGCGGCTCGCGCTCCGGATCCCAGCGCTCGAGCTCGGCGAGAAAGCGCGCCAGCACGTCGCGCGAAGCGGCCATGGCGGCGTTGTCGGCGGTCTCGGGCAGGCGCGGCATCTGGAATGTGCTCATGCCGGTCGGCATCTCGAGGTAGTCGAGCTGAGCGTCTTCTTCGTCGGCCTGCGTGCCCGGGCCGATGGCTCGCACAGGAATCGGGAAGTCCTTCATCGCATCTCCTGGTTCGACACCGGCAGCGTTCTGCCGCGGGCCGCTCATGCTGCGCAACTGCTGGCCGCGCCGCCGGCGCCGCGGACCGGAATGCCGACCGTCGGTGGCCGCGTCGGCTCGGCGGCGAGCAGCGCCGTCAGCCGTTCGATGTACTCGTCCCAATTGCGCAGGCCGTCGACGGCGCCGACGTAGCGACCGTCCTTCAGCAGCACGATCGCCGGCCAGCGGTTGAAGCCGTAGCGCGCCTGGAACTGCCGTGCCGCCTCGGGCAGCAGCACGCCGATCGGAAAGCGCCCCGGAAACGCACGCTCGAACTCGGGGACGATCACCGCGATGTCGAGCGTCTCCTTGATGCGCGCCGGGTCTTCGAGGAAGACAAGCAGCGCGTGGCCGGGCCGGGCGACGAAGGCATCGAAGCTGCCGGCGTCGAGCTCGGCGTAGCCGTGCCGGCTGAACAGCCGGGCGACGAGCGGGTACGAGGCGACGAGGTCGGCGCCGGGCAGGACGGGCATCGGGATGACGCTCATGAGCGATCTCCTTGCAGGTGGGCGGGCAATTGCGGCCCGCGCTCGATCAGGTCGCGGAAATGCGCATCGGTGTCGGCCGCGCCGGCCAGCACGGCAGCGAGGGCGTCGAGCGCCGCATCGGTCTGCGCCGCCTCGTCTTCGCTCATGACGCGCAGCGCCGAGCCCTGGAAGGCGAGCACCCAGCTGCCCGGCAGCACGTCGCCGACCATGAGCGCGTTGAGCCGCTCGCGCTGGCCGCGCCCTTCGGCGACGGCGATGCCGGCTTCGCAACTGAGGATCCTCATCGGCGTTCCGATGCACATCGCGCGGCTCCGGTCAGGGCCGAGGCACCGCACCCGAGAGGGCGAGCACACGGAGGTCGCCTTCGCGGCAGGCCGCTTCGGCGGAAGGGCGACCGGCTTCGTAGCGGTCGAGGGCGAGCGAGCGGTCGTTGAGCGGCTCGCAGGCGCTGCCGGGCACGCGCGGCACGGGCGCGAAGCCCCAGGCGGCGATCTCGGCGACGGCCAGCGCCAGCACCTCGGGCAGGCGCGCCTTGACCTCGGGGCGCAGGCTGCCGCCGAAGTCGTCGAGGGTGATGGGCTGCACGCCGATCGCCGTCACGAGCTCGGGAGACTCGCCGCGCAGCTGGGCGAGCGCGAGCACGTCGTTGAAGCCGATCTGATGTGGCGATACGCGCACGGCGCCCCACGCCGGCACCTCGCCGCCGCGCAGGACCTTGAGCGCGCCGGGCGGCAGGCTGAAATCGATCGCGTCGAAGACGAGGACGCGGCGGGCGCAGGCGACGTCTTCGAAGAGGCCGAGGCCGAGCGTGCCGCCGTCCACGAGGCGCACGCCGGCAGGGAAGACCCACGCCTCGTGCAGTGCCTCGACCGCACGCACGCCGAAGCCTTCATCGGCCCAGAGCACATTGCCGATGCCGAGCACCAGCACTTCCGTTCGATCGTTCATTCGCGTCGTGTTACGCAGGTCGTAACACATGCAGGCTAGCCGCCGATCGGCCTCGGGGCTTGCGTTGCGTCAATGGACCGCGCTTTCACGACAACCGCACTCTGCAGCGCGCCGTGCATGTCCCACGCCACCTGCAGGTGCATCCAGAACGCGGCCTCAGTGCCGAAGAAGGCGCCGAGGCGAACGGCGGTGTCGGGCGAGATCGCGCGTCGGCCCTTGACGAACTCGTTGACACGCCGGCGCGAGACGCCCAGGGCAAGCGCGAGCTCGGTCTGGCTGATGCCGAGCGGCGCGAGGTAGCGCGTCTGCAGGAACTCGCCCGGGTGCGGCGGCCGCCGCACCGGCCACGAGAGATGCGGGGGGCGCGGCTTCGGCGGGCGTGCCCGCCTGCCTTCGCGCGCCGGCAGCGACTTCGTCATCGCGTGCCGCTCCTCAGCGCCGCGGCTCGTCCTTGAACATGCGGATGCCGCTGATCATCGTGCCGACGACCGACGCGTCGCTCATGACGTCCTCGCGGAACACCATGTAGATGTGAATGAAGGCGAAGAGCAGCACGTACCACATGGCCAGGTGGTGCACGGTGCGCACCGCCTGCGGGCCGCCGAGCAGCACGGTGACCCAGCCGAAGGCATTCATCCAGCCGCTGCCCCAGCCGTAGGCCTGGGCGTACAGGCCGAGCCCGGTGAGGATGAGGACGACGGTGCCGAGCGTGAACATCGAGAACATCGCGATCTGTGCCAACGGGTTGTGGCCGATCCAGCGTTCCGAATCGCGCCGCAGGAACAGGTAGTACGAGGCTTGGCCGAATAGCCCGCGCCACCAGGCGAGGCTCCACAGCGGCGGAATGAAGATCGCCCGCGCGTGGTGGTTGCCCGCGAACACCCAATACACGCGAACCAGGAAAGCGACGATGAGGATCATCGCCGTCACGAAATGGATCATGCGGATCCAGCCCATGAGGAAGCTGTTCACCGGCTCGCCGCCGATCGACGGCAACGGCGCGCCGATCAGGTAGCCGGTGACGCCGAGGACGACGAAGCACAGCGCAGTCAGCCAGTGCCAGATGCGCACCGGTGCTTCGTAGACGTAGGTATCGACCAGCGGGCCGCCGATCACCCGCCCGGTCCATCGTTCGACTTGCATCATGTCTCCTAGCGGACCGTGACCGACACGATTTCCTCGCCTTCGGGCGACATGACGTGCGTCGCGCAGGCCAGGCAAGGGTCGAAGCTGTGGATCGTGCGCAGGATCTCCAGCGGCTGCTCGGGGTTGACCATCGGCGTGTTGAGCAACGCCGCCTCGTAGGCGCCGATCTGCCCCTTGGCGTCGCGCGGGCCGGCGTTCCAGGTCGTCGGCACGACGCACTGGTAGCTGTCGATCCGCGTGTCCTTGATCTTCACCCAGTGCCCGAGCGAGCCGCGCGGCGCCTCGACGGCGACTACGCCCTTGCACTCGGCGGGCCAGGAAGAAGGCTCCCACTTCTCGATGTTCGCCGTGTTCAGGTCGCCCGCCTTGATGTTGGCGATCAGCTGGTCGTAGAAGTACTTCATCTTGTGCGCCGCCCACGACGCCTCGAGGCCGCGGGCCGCGGTCCGGCCGAGCGTCGAGAAGAGCGCGGTGATGGGCACGTCGAGGGTCTTGAGGACCATGTCGACCTGCGCCTTGATGTCCTCCTGGCCGCGCGCGTAGCCGACGATGTAGCGCGCCAGCGGCCCGACCTCGACCGGGTTGCCCTTCCAGCGCGGCGACTTCACCCACGAGTACTTGGCCGACTCGTCGAAGTTCTCGACGTTCAGGCGCGTCCCCTTGGTGCCCTTGCCGAGCTCGAAGTTCGGGTCGGTGATGCCGTCGAACGGATGCAGGCCCTTGCTCTCGTCGCCCTGCTTGTACCAGGAGTGTGTCACCCATTCCTGCACCTGGTCGGGCGCCTTCAGGTCCACGTCCTGCACTTCCTTCAGGTTGCCGTTGAGGATCAGGCCGCCCGGCATCAGCAGGCTCTTGTTCGAGAAGTCGTTGGCGATGTCGGGGAACTCGCCGTACGACATCACGTTCGTGGCCGAGA
>JBBRZP010000075.1:0-17189 GCA_038236565.1 Burkholderiales bacterium
CTTCCTGTTCTCGCCGGCGCGCGCCAACTCGCCGCTGCGCACCCTCTCGGGCGGCGAGAGGAACCGCGTGCTGCTCGCACGCCTGCTCGCGCTGCCGGCCAACGTGCTCGTCCTCGACGAGCCGACCAACGATCTCGACATCGACACGCTGGAACTGCTCGAGGAGCTCCTCCAGTCGTATGCCGGGACGGTGTTCCTCGTCAGCCACGACCGGCGCTTCCTCGACAACGTCGTCACCAGCACGATTGCCTGGGAAGGCGAGACCGAGCCGGGCCTGTGGCGCGAGTACGAAGGCGGCTACGAGGACTGGAAGCTGCAGCGCGGCCGCGCGACGGCCTTGCGCGAGGATGCCGAGAAGAAGGAGGCCGCGGCGGCGAAAGGGCGGCGTGCGACGGCGCCGGGCGCGACGATCGCGCCGGCCGCGGTCGCGTCGAAGGCCGCTGGTGCCGGCAAGCCGAAAAAGCTCAGCTACAAGGAGCAGCGCGAGCTCGCCGAGCTGCCGGCGCGGATCGAGGCGCTCGAGGCCGAGCAGAAGGACCTCGGCGCCATCCTCGCCAGCGCCGACCTCTACGCGGACGATCCGGTGCGTGCCGAATCGGCGCAGATGCGCTACGCCCAGATCGACGTCGAGCTCCTCGTCGCGCTCGAGCGCTGGGAAGCGCTCGGCGCGACCTAGCGACCAGTTCCCGCCGCCTGCGCGACAGGCTATGCTAGCCTGTAGATGCATCTGCATCTACTTCGCCATCCTCCGCGAGATGCCATGAGCCAGCCGCTGCGTTTCCTTCTCGCCGCCATCGCTTCGTGCACGTTCGCCGTGCCGGCCGCTCAAGCCGCCGACGCCGACTGGGTCGCCGTGCCGCTCGACGCAGCGCACTGGGAGCTCGAGGGCGAGGGCACCGCGCCCGCGACCTACCTCGGCCTGCCGGCGCTGCGCATGCACACCGGCGGCGCGACGCTACGCGGCGTCGACCTGGCGACCGGCTCGATCGAGTACGACGTCGCGTTCCAGGCCGAGCCTGCGTTCGCCGGCGTCTACTTCCGCGTCGACGCCGCCAACAATGCCGAGAACTTCTACCTGCGCGTGCACAAGAACGGCGCCTGGGACGCGAACCAGTACATGCCCGTCGTCCAGGGCCACGCGACCTGGCAGATCTACTCGGGCACCGACTTCGGCAGCAGGGAGACCTACGCGATCGGCGGCTGGAACCACGTCCGGGTCGAGGTCTACGACGACGCGGCCGACGTCTTCGTGAACGGCCGTCGGTCGCTGCGCATCCCGCAGCTGAAGGCGACGTCGCGGCACGGCTCGGTCGCCATCGATGCGACCGCGGCGCGCGACAACGCCAGCGGGCAGATCCACTACGCGAACTTTCGCTACCGCGTCGCGGCCAACCCGCGTCCGGCCGACATGCCGGCGCCGCGCATCTTCGCCCCGCCGGGCCTGGTGCGGACGTGGCAGGTGTCGGACGAGCTCGCGACTGCCGACGCCGACCGGCGCGCGACCGCGCGCGACTGGTCGGGCGTGCGCTGGACCAGCCTCGCGGTCGAGGCGCATGGCGTCGCCGACCTCGGCCGCGTCGTCGCCAAGAAGGCGGGCAGGCACACCGTCGTTGCGCGCTTCGAGGTTTCATCCGCCGAGGCCGCGACGAAGCTCGTGAAGGTCGGCTACAGCGACGTCGCCCGGGTCTACGTCAACGGCGCGCTGCTGTTCGAAGGCGACAACCGGCAGTTTTCCCGCGATCCCGGCTTCCTCGGCATCGTCGGCCTGCACGAGAGCGTCGCCGTGCCGCTGCGCGCCGGCAGCAACGACGTCGCCTTCGTCGTCGAGGAAACGAGCGGCGGCTGGGCCGCGCAAGCGCAGTTCGTCGACCCGACCGCCCTGCAATCGGCCGCGTTCACTGCGCCGCCGGCCCGCTAGCGCCGCATCAGAGGCGCGCCCGTGCCGCGACCAGCGCCTTCCAGAAGCGCGGGTCCTGCGAGGTCGCGAAGTTGATCCGCATCAGGGTCGTCGGCCGCGGCTCGGCGTGGAAGATCGAGCCGGGCGCGATCAGCCAGTCGTCGATCAGCGCGTGCGCCAGACGCTCGGTGTCGACGTCGGTGTCGACCCAGCCGAAGAGGCCGTGCGGCGGCGCCGCGAAACGGCAGCCGTGCGATTCGACCAGCTTCGTCGTCCGCGCGCGCGCCGCCGCGAGGCGCACGCGGACGCGCTCGGCGTGCCTGCGCAGCCAGCCCTGCTCGAGGCAGTGAGCCATCGCCAGCTCGCCGCCGCTCGGCGTGGTCAGCGTCGTCAGCAGCTTGGTGTCGACGAAGCGATCGATCAGCGCCGGCGGCGCGGCGAGAAAGCCGACGCGCCAGTTCGGCGTCAGGATCTTCGAGAAGCCCGAGACGTAGATCGTGCGCTCGAGTGCGTCGAGCGCCGCGAGTCGGGGCGCGTGCGCCGGCGCGAGATGGGCGTAGGTGTCGTCCTCGACGATGTGCAGGTCGAACTCGGTCGCGAGCTGCAGCACGCGGTGCGCCGACTGCAGGCTGAGCGACGCGCCGGTCGGGTTGTGCAGGACCGAGACCGTGATGTAGAGGCGTGGCCGCGCCGCGGGCCGTTGCGCCTCGATCAGCCTGCGCATCGCGGCGACGTCGGGCCCGCTCTCGCCGCGCGGCACAGGCAGCACGCGCATGCCGAGCGCAGCGAGCCGCGCGTACTCGACCGACCAGCCCGGCTCGTCGACGAGGACGCTGTCGCCGGCGCGCAGCAGCGTGCGCGTGACGATGTCGAGTGCGTGGGTCGCGCCGATGGTCGTCGCGATCTGCGCCGGTGACGCGACGACGCCGAAGTCGGCGATCTTCGCTGCCAGCGCCTCGCGCAGGCGCAGCTCGCCCGCGGGATCGCCGTAGTGGAGTGCAACCGCCGCCGCTTGTCCGCCCGCGCCGGCCCGCCGCATCGCCGCGGTCAGCATCGCGGCGTCGAGCCACTCCGCGGGCAGCGTGCCGAGGCCGGGCATCGACCGACCGCCCGGCGCCTGGAACATGCCGCGGATCAGCGCCGTCGCGCTGTTCGGCAGCGGCCGGACCGGCGATGCGGCCACCTCGCCCGCACGCATTACGCCGGTCGCGCGCGGATCGCGCTCGCGCACGAAGAAGCCGCGCTGCGATCGCGCCTCGACGAGTCCTTGAGCTTGCAGCCGGTCGTACGCGGCGACGACCGTGTGCGGGCTGACCGCGTGGTGAAGCGCGCACTCGCGCACCGACGGCAGGCGCGCGCCCGGCGCCAGCAGGCGCTGGCCGATGTGCTCGGCGAAACGCCGCGTCAGCTGCTCGACGAGCGTCATGTCGGAGCGACGCGACAGCGAGCTCGCCGACCGCGCGACCTCGCGCGCCGGTCGTGCCGGCGCGGCGACCAACACAGCAGCGCGCGTCATGGGCCAAAGTGTACCGGTACTGTGCTGGTAGCGGATCTACACTGGCGGCCCGGCCACGTCACCGTCTTCATGAGCGACTCCGCGATCACATCCATGCGAACGGCGTCCGCCGAGACCCGCGGCCTCGTCTTCGGCCTGCTCGGCGTCGCGATCTTCTCGCTGACGCTGCCGATGACGCGTCTGGCGGTCGGCACCGCCGCCGATCCGCAGCTGCCGCCGCTCTTCGTCACCGCCGGTCGCGCCGCGTGCGCGGGCCTTCTCAGCTGTGCGTGGCTCTGGGTCAGGCACGCGCGCCGGCCCGGCCGCCACCTGCTGCCGGCGCTGCTCGTCTCGGCGCTCGGCACCGTCGTCGGCTTTCCGCTGTTCCTCGCGCTCGCGCTGCGTCGCGTCGACGCGATGCACGCCGCCGTCGTCGCCGGCGTGCTGCCGCTCGCCACGGCGCTCGTCGCGGCGCTCTGGCTGCGGCAACGGCCGTCGCGCGGCTTCTGGGCCTGTGCGGTCGTCGCGACCGCGCTCGTCGTCGCCTTCGCCGCGTGGAGCGGAGGCGGTCATCTCGTGGTCGCCGACGGCCTGCTGCTCGCGTCGGTCTTCAGCGCCGCGATCGGCTACGTCGCCGGAGCGCGTCTCGCCGCGGAGATTCCGGCCGAGAGCGCGATCTGCTGGGTGCTCGTGACGAGCCTGCCGCTGACGGTCCCGGCGACGCTCCTCGTCTGGCCCGAGCACGGCGCGAGCCTGGCCGCCTGGGGCGGCTTCGCCTACGTCACCGTGTTCTCGATGTGGCTGGGCTTCTTCGCCTGGTACCGCGGCCTGGCCCTCGGCGGCACGATGCGCGTGAGCCAGGTGCAGGCCGTGCAGCCGTTCCTGGCGATGTTCTTTGCCGTGCCGATCCTCGGCGAGCATCTCGACCTGGCGATGCTCCTGTTCGCGGCCGCCGTCGTCGCGGTCGTCGTCCTCGGGCGCAGGATGCCGGTCGGTGCCGTCCGGGAGCGCTCGCAGTCGTCCCCGACGCAGGCAGCCGCAGCGTGCGCGTCGATCTCACCGTCGTGGAGGACACCGTCATGACCCGCCATCCCTCGACCGGCCCCTCGACTGGCCCCTGGCGCCTGGCCTCGCGCACCGAGCGCATGAACCCGTCGGCGATCCGCGAGATCCTGAAGCTGACCGAGCGGCCCGGCATCATCTCGCTCGCCGGCGGCCTGCCGTCGGCCGACCTGTTCCCGGTCGAGGCGATGCGCGAGGCGACCGAGCGCGTGCTGCGCGACACGCCGCGCGAAGCGCTTCAGTACGCCGGCAGCGAGGGGTACGGTCCGCTGCGCGAATGGGTCGCGGGCGAGATGCAGCGCCAGGGCGTGCGTGCGAGCGCCGACCAGGTGCTGATCACGACCGGCTCGCAGCAAGGCCTCGACCTGGTCGGCAAGGTGCTGATCGACGCCGGCAGCCGCGTCGCCGTCGAATCGCCGACCTACCTCGGCGCGCTCCAGGCCTTCGTCGCCTACGAGCCCGTGTTCACGACGGTCGAAAACGACGACGAGGGTCCGCGTCCCGACTCGCTCACGGCGGCGCGCGGTGCGCGCTTCTTCTACGCGCTGCCCAACTTCCAGAACCCGAGCGGGCGCCAGATCGGCGTCGCGCGCCGTGCCGAGCTCGCGCGCGCCGCCGAGGGTGCCGGCGTGCCGATCGTCGAGGACAACCCGTACGGCGACCTCTGGTACGACGCGCCGCCGCCGGCGCCGATCGCCTCGCTCTGGCAGGAGGGCACGGTCTACCTCGGCAGCTTCTCGAAGGTGCTCGTGCCGGGACTGCGCCTGGGCTATGTCGTCGCGCCGCCGGCGCTCTTCGCCAAGCTGGTCGAGGCCAAGCAGGCCGCCGACCTGCACACGCCGGGCTTCAACCAGCGCATCGTCCACGAGATCGTCAGGAGCGGCTTCCTCGACACTCACGTGCCGACGATCCGCGCCCGCTACCGCCAGCAGCGCGACGCGATGCAGGCCGCGCTGGTCGCGCATCTGCCGACGAGCGGGCCGCTCGCCTGCCGCTGGCGGACGCCCGGCGGCGGCATGTTCTTCTGGGTCGAGCTGCCAGACGGCGTCGACAGCGACGCGCTGCTCGCGAAGGCGGTCGAGCGTCGCGTGGCCTTCGTGCCGGGCACCTCGTTCTTCGCCGTCGCGCCGCGATCGAACACGCTCCGGCTCTCGTTCGTCACCGTCGCCGCGGAAGCGATCGAGCGCGGCATCGCCTCGCTCGCGGCGGCCTTGCGCGATCTGCAGGCGGAGTCGTCGTCTCGCGGCCCCGGCGCGGACAATGCGGCGCTGTCGCGCTACGAGCGCGTCACGCCATGACGCGCTTCGCCTTCACCCAGGTCGACGTCTTCACCGGCACGGCGCTGCTCGGCAACCCGCTCGCCGTCGTCCACGGCGCCGATGCCCTCGACGAAGCGCGCATGCTGGCCTTCGCGCGCTGGACGAACCTGAGCGAGACGACCTTCCTGCTCGCGCCGACCGATCCGGCGGCCGACTACCGCGTTCGCATCTTCACGCCTGGCGGCGAGCTGCCGTTCGCCGGCCACCCGACGCTCGGCAGCTGCCATGCGTGGCTCGAGCGCGGCGGCGTCGCGAAGCGCGCGGGCGAGGTCGTGCAGCAATGCGGCGTCGGCCTCGTGCGCTTGCGGCGCGAAGGCACGTCGGCCGAGTTCGCGGCGCCGCCGCTCGTGCGCGAGGCGGTCTCCGACGACGATCTCGCCGCCGCACTCGCCGCGATGAAGGTGCCGCGCGAGCGCCTGCACGACGCGCAGTGGCTGACCAACGGCCCGCGCTGGCTCGGCCTGCTGTTCGACTCGGCGGCGACGGTGCTGGCGATCGAGCCAGACGGCGGCCTGCTCGCGCGCTTTCGCACGATCGGCGTGGTCGGCGCGCATTCCACCGGCAGCGAGTGCGCGTTCGAAGTTCGCGGCTTCGTCGGTCGCCCCTCGTTCTACGAGGATCCGGTGACAGGTAGCCTCAACGCCGGGCTCGCCGAGTGGCTGATCGCGAGCGGCCGCGCGCCCGATCGCTACGTCGCGGCGCAAGGCACGCGCCTCGGTCGCGCCGGACGCGTCCGCATCGCGCGCGAGGGCGCGACGATCTGGGTCGGCGGCGAGACCGTCACCTGCATCCGCGGCGACGTCGACTTGTGAGCGAAGCCGCTGCCGCCGCACGTTTCGCGCTCGACCACCTCGTCGTCGCGTGCCGCACGCTCGACGACGGCCGCGCCTGGTGCGATTCGACTCTCGGCTGCGCGCCCGCGACCGGCGGCCGGCATGCGCTGATGGGGACGCACAACCTGCTGCTCGCGGTCTCGTCGCCGCGTTTTCCGCGCGCGTACATCGAGCTCATCGCGATCGACCCCGATGCAGCGCCGCCACCGCGGGCGCGCTGGTTCGAACTCGATCGGCCCGAGATGCAGGCGCAGATCGCCGCGGGGCCGAAGCTCGTCCACTGGGTCGCGCGGACCGGCGACATCGTCGCCGCGACGACGACTCTGCGCGACGCCGGCTTCGACCCCGGCCCGGTCGTCGATGCCGAGCGCATGACGCCACGGGGTCTGCTGCGCTGGCGCATCGCGATCGCCGCCGATGGCCGTCGTCACGTCGGTGGCGCGGTGCCGCTCCTGATCGAGTGGGGCGACGTCCATCCGACCGACGACCTGCCGCGCAGCGGCGTCGCGCTGCGCTCGCTCGGCGTCGGCGGGATCGACCCGGGGCTCGCCGCCCGGCTCCGCGTCGAAGCGCTCGGCCCTGCACCGGCTGCGTCGCTCGTCGCCGAGCTCTCGACACCGCGCGGTGCCGTGACCCTGGTCAGCGCCTGAAGCTCCAGGCGCGGGCGAGATTGCGCCACGCGGCGGACGCTGCCGGGTCGCTGGCACGAACGAGCGCGAGATAGCGGCGCAGGACAACCCACAGCGAGACCAGCACGAAGGCGATCAGCGTCCCCGCTACGACGATGACCGCGCGCGCCGGCTTGGACTTGTAGTCGGGCGGCACGGCGACGTCGACCTGCTGCAGGGCCGGCCCTTCCTTGGCTTCGTCGAGCTTGGCAATCTCGTACTGGCGCACCATGCTCTCGAGGATCGTCTCCTGCAGCTTCAGCTCGCGCCGGGCACGCACGTAGTCGACCGCAGCCCCGGGGATCTTGCCGACCGGCATGTCGACGGCACTGCCGGCGGCGCCGCCCTGGGCCGACTCCATGCGCGCGAGCTCGCCGCGCAAGGCGCGCAGCTCGGAGCTGAGCTGCATGACGGCCGGGTTCTGCTCGGTGGCCGACGTTCGCAGCACCTTCAGCTGCACCTCGCGCTCGGTGATCTGCGCCCGCACCAGCGCCGCGCCGGTGATCAGTGCCTCGGCCTGCTTGTCGAGCACGATCACGCCCGACTTCTCCTGCACCGCCTGCAGAGACTGCTCGGCCTTGACTAGGTTGTTCTTCGTCTCCTGCAATTGCTTCTCGAAGAAGGTGCGGCGCAGCTGCGCTTCCGAGACGGCGAGCCGGGCAAGCAGCTTGGTGACTTCGCTTTCGTGCGCGTTGGCGACGTCGGCAGCGAACTTGGGATCCTTGTCGTCGACCTCGACGACGATCACGCCGCTCTTCTTGTCCGACGAGACGCGGATGTAGCCCGGCAGCGTCTTGCGCAGCGCCTCGTAGCTGCCGACGTCGTAGTGGCTCTTCAGGTCGAAGCGGTCGGCGAGCGCGCGCTGCACCGAGTCGCTCTTCAGGAGCGCGACGTAGAGCTCGTCGGGCGACTTGGCGGCGATGCTGCCGGCCAGGCCGCCGAGCGAGCCGAGCGCGGCGAGCGCCGCGGCCGATCCGCTCTGCTGCTGCGAGCCCGGGGCCAGGAACGTCGTGCGCGCCGTGTAGACGGCGGGCAGCAGCATCGCGACGGCCAGTGACGCGAGCGCGGCCAGCGCGGTGACGGCGAGGATCAGCCCCTTCTTCTCGCCGAGCCACGCGAGCATGTCGGTGAGGGCGACCGCGGGCTCGTCGGCGCCATCGTCGTAGAGGGCCTGCGTGGCCGCGGGCGGCGGGGTCGAGTCGGCGCTGAGCATCGCCTCGATCACCTGTTGATCGAGTGGATGGCGGCGATGCCGATGCCGAAGCCCGAGATGATCTGGGCGAAGTCCTTGAGGTTGCGCACGACGACGCGCCCCCAGGTCTCGAAGTCGAGCTGGTTGGGAACGACCAGCGCATCGCCGGGCTGCAGCGGCACCGTCTCGAGGCCGCCGCGGCCGAAGAAGCCGCGCCGGTCGGACGAGCTGTTGACGGTGCCGTCGGCGCGCAGGATGAACATGTTCGAGATGTCCGCGGCTTCGTCGGCGCCGGCCAGGCGCAGGTAGTCGCCTGCCGTGCGCCCCGGCTTCCAGACGAAGGCGTTGCTGTTGACGACTGCGCCGGCGACGGTGACGAAGCCCGGCCTCGGTGGCACGCTGATCCGGTCGCCGTGCTCGAGTGGCAGATCGGGCAGGCCGTCGATCGAGCGCGTCTCGGGCATCAGCTCGAGGGCGATGCGGCCATTCGGCACGATGCGCGAGAGGCGCGAGAGCTGCGCCTGCGTCGCGGCGTTGCTGACGGCGGTGGTCGTGGCGGCACCGGCGGCGTCGTCGCGCCGGTTGGCGGCGTCGCGTGCCGCCTGCACGGCCGAGAGCGACTCGAGACGGGCGATCGCGGTCGTCAGGTTCTCGCGCTGGCGCGCCTTCGTTTCCTCGCGGCTCAGGTCGAGGCCGTAGACATAGGCCTGCGGCGTGAAGCCGCCCGCGCGGGCGATCAGTTCCTTCAGCGTTTCGCCCGCCTGCAACTGGTAGATCCCCGGCGCGTTGACCTCGCCCTCGAGCGAGACGAGCCGGGTCTGGCGCGCGACCGGTACGCGCACGTCTTTCTGGCTGTAGACGGTGACGACGTCGCCAGGAGCGAGTGCGATGTTGTTCGCCTCGTCGTTCTGCAGCACCGCCTTGCCGAGGTTGAACGGGATGACCTGGGTCGTCAGCTCGGGCGTCAGCCTCTCGATCGTCGCGTAGTCCCAGTTCAGCTCGTCGAAGAGGGACGCCGGCGTCTTGCGCGAGCGAGCGACGGCGGCCCGGTCCTCTTCGTCACGAACGCTGCGATCGCTGCGATCGCCGCGGTCGCTGCGGGTGCGGTCGATCGCGGTCGTGCGATCGGCATCGGCGCGGGCGTTGTTCGTGCCGGTGTCGGGACCGCCGACGCTGTTGCGCGTGACCGTCGCGGTGCGGCTCGAACGCATCGTCCGCGTGCCGGTCGCGTCGACCGTGTCGCTCGTGCGCGAGCGCTCGTCGTCGTCCTCGATCACCTGCACCAGCAGGTTCTTGCGTCGGTAGAAGTCGGGCGTGATGAGCGCGTCGCGATCGGGGATCAGGTCGCGGATGCGCATTCCCGGCGTGAACGGATAGCGCAGCGGCTGGGCGACGTGGCCCTTCAGCGTCACCGCGTTGGCGAACTGCGGCGAGATCGCGAGCAGCGTCAGCACGTCGCCGTCGCGCAGCGTCTTCTGCTGACCTGCGGCGTCGAGCCGGAAGGTCTCGACGAAGCGCTTGGCGAGCGGCTCGCCCGGATCGATGCGCTCGAGCTGGACCCGGTTCTGGTTGGCAAGCACGGGCGCGCCGCCTGCGTAGCGCAGCACGTCCTTCAGCGGCTCCTGCGCGCTCTTCAGCTCGTAGATCGCGGGCGTGTCGATCGAGCCCGTGATCGCGACGCGCGGTCCGGCGGGCTGGAACACGACGACGTCGCCAGCGGCGAGCTGCACGTCCTTCGACTTGTCGCCCTGCACCAGGAAGTCGTAGACGTCGAGCTCGGAGATCAGCTTGCCGTCGCGGCGCAGCAGGATCTTGCGCATCGATCCGGCCGAGCCCGGCCCGCCTGCGGCCACGACGGCCGAGAGCAGAGTCGACTGGCTCGACAGCGTCACCACCCCCGGCCGCTGGGCAGGGCCGACGATGAAGACGCGCAGGCCGCGCAGCTGGCCGAGCGAGACGCTCAGATCGAAGTTGTTGTAGAGCCTCGCGATCTGCGCGCGCAGGTTCTTCTCGAGGTCGGCGGCCTTGACGCCGGCGACGTTGAAGCTGCCGACCTTGGGCAGGTTGAGCATGCCGTTGCGGTCGACGGTGCTGCGGTAGTCGACGTCGATCGCGCCCCAGGCGCGGATGACGATCTCGTCGCCCGGGCCGACCGTGTAGTCGGCCGAGACCGGCACGTTGTCGAGCGACTGGAAGGTGTCGGCGGCTTCGGCGAAGAACGGCGCCCCGAAGATCGGCAGCATCCTGCCCGTCGCGCCTTCGACGAAGCGCTGGAACTCGTTCGGCCTGGGCGGCGGCGCCGGCTCGGCGCGGCGCGGGAAGGCATCGCCGAGGTCGCGCCCGCTGCGCGGACTGACGCCGGCGCCGTTGCCGCTGTTGATGTTGCCGTTGTTGATATTGCCGCCGAGGCCGGTGTTGCCGCGGTTCTGGGCATTCGGCGTGTTTCCGGTCGCGCCGTTGCCCTGCGAGCCCGTCGGGGCGGTGCGCTGCGGGTAGCCGGGCGCATTGAACGTCCCACCGGCGTCGGGCTCGTCGGCGGCCAGGGCGGGCAGGGCGCCCGCGCACAGCGACAGAACGATCAGGACGCGCGACGCGACGGATCGGCGTGCCGAAGGGAGGGACGGGAACGGCATCATCGGGGGGAAGGGTTGGGCCGCATGTCGTGCGGCGGCGCGAGCAGCGCTGTTCAGGCGCGCCGATGGTAGCGTCACTGCGAAGCCCCCGGAATCGACGCCGTTCCCGGTTATTGTCGCGATCCGAGCAGCACGGACCGAGCCCCTCCTTCTTCATGTCCGCAGGAACGCCCCGCATCGAGTTGCGCCGACCGACGACCGCGGGCGATCTGGCCGATGCGGTGCTCATTTTTCGCGAGTACGCGGCCAGCCTCGACGTCGACCTGTGCTTCCAGGACTTCGAGGGCGAGCTCGCCTCGCTTCCGGGCGAGTACGCTGCGCCCGCCGGCCAACTGCTGCTGGCCTACGTCGACGGCCGTCTCTGCGGCTGCGGCGCGTTCCGGCCGATCGTCGACGCCGACTACGCCAACGCCTGCGAGATGAAGCGCCTCTACGTGCGCGACAGCGCCCGCGGCCTCGGACTCGGCCGCACGCTCGCCCAGGCACTGCTCGACGAGGCCCGGCACACCGGCTACTCGGCGATGCTGCTCGACACGCTCGACGACATGGAGGCGGCGCGCGAGCTCTACGCTTCGCTCGGCTTCGTCGAGATCCCGCCGTACTACTTCAATCCGGTCGCCGGCGCCCACTATCTGAAAGCGGAACTCACATGACCGATCTCCGCACGACGCCGGCCGACACCGCGGACTCGTCCTTCGAGCTGCACGTCGGGGCGCTGCGCCTGGCCCTGCGCCCGGACCTGGGCGGCGCCGTCGCCGGTCTCTGGCACCGCGAGACGCCGATCCTGCGCTCGAGCGAGCCGGACCGGCTCGAGGGCCCGCGCCAGTCGGCGATGTTCCCGCTCCTGCCGTACTCGAACCGCCTCGGCTACCGGCGCTTCCGCTGGCGCGGCCACGACTACACGACGCGCGCCAACTTCGACGACTCGCCGCATTCGCTGCACGGCGTCGGCTGGCAGCGCCCGTGGACGATCGTGTCGTCGAGCATGCTGGAGGTCGTGATGGAGATGAAGCACGGCGGTGACGCCGACTGGCCGTTCGCCTTCACCGCGCGCCAGTACTTCTCGCTCAGCCCGGGATCGTTCGGCGTGCGCCTGCAGTTCACCAACGACGCCGACGGCGACCAGCCGGTCGGGCTCGGCTGGCATCCGTACTTCACGCGGCGCTCGCGCAGCCGACTGCACATCGAGCTCTCCGACCGCTGGGACGCCGACCCGACTCTGCTGCCGACGCGCAAGGTCGCGCAGCACGGCATCGACAGCGATCTGTCGCACCTCGATTTCGACAACTGCTTCGAGGGCTGGCGCGGCCCGGCGCGGATCCGCGACGAGCGCTTCTCGCTCCAGCTCTCGTCTTCTCTGACGTCGCTCGTCGTCTTCACGCCGCCGGAGCGGGACTATTTCTGTGTCGAGCCGGTGAGCCACGTGAGCAATGCGATCCACATGGCCGAGCCGGCGACGCACGGCCTGGTCGCGCTCGCGCCCGGCGCGACCCTGGAAGCCTGGATGAAGCTCGAGGTGACGGTGCTCTGACCGGGCTCAGGGCGCGCGGCGCGGGAAGCGTCGCGTCTGGCCGATCGCGCTCACCGTGAACGCGTCGACGCCGAGACCGCGCGTCTGCGCGGCGCGGGCCAGGGCCTTGGGCGGCTCGTCGAGCGACTCGTCGCTCAGCTGGAAGGTGCCCCAGTGGATGCCGATCGAGCGGGTCGCGAGGATGTCGAGATGGATCCGCACCGCCTCGTCCGGGTCGACGTGCTGCGAGCGCATGAACCAGCGCGGGTCGTAGCCGCCGACCGGAATCAGGGCGAGGTCGAAGCCGCGCCCGGCGCCCTGCCTGGCGGCGAAATGCGCGTGGATGTCGGCGAAGTCCTTCGAGTACGCGGTGTCGCCGGCGAAGAAGGTCTGGAAGTCGGGCGCCAGGATCGCGTAGTTGCCCCACAGCGTCTCCATGCGGTCGGTGAGCGAGCGCCCAGACCAGTGCTGCGACGGCGTGAAGACGATCTCGACCGCGCCGACGCGAACGCTCTGCCACCAGTCGAGTTCGACCGCGTTGGCGATGCCGCGGTCGGCGAACCACTTCTTGACGCCGAGCGGCACGACGAAGAGCGGCGGCCCGCCGGCTTGCGCGGCGAGGGCGTCGACGCTGGCGGCGTCGAGGTGGTCGTAGTGATTGTGCGAGATCAGCACCGCGTCGATGTGCGGCAGCTCGGCGAGCGCCAGCCCCGGCGCGACGTGGCGCTTCGGCCCGAGGAACGCGAGCGGCGACGCCCGCTCGGAGAAGATCGGGTCGGTGAGGACGTTCACGCCGCCCGACTGCACCAGCGTGCTGGCGTGGCCGATCCACGTGACCGCCGGCTCCATCGCCGGCCCGGCGGCGGCGTTCGCGCGGAGGAAGGCGAGATCGGGAGCGATGCGCGGCGTCGAGGTTTGCTCCTCCTTCGGCAGACCGTCGCGGAAGGCGTCCATGCGCCACCGGAGGAGCGCGCCCGGGCCCTTCGGCTCGAACTCGATGTAGTTGTCCTGGAAGCGATCGCCGCGACGATGCGACGGCACGACTTGCGTCCCGGAGTCAGCGGCGACGGTCGGAGGCGCTGCCCACGCGGCACTGGCGGCCGCGCTCGTGGCCAGCACCACGGCGCGACACCAGGCCCGGGCGACCTGTCGGTGACGGCGGAAATCGTCCGGCGACGGTGCGGGCATCGCGGTCATGATGGCATGGGCTTGCGCACCGCGTGTCCTGCGTCGGCGCGACGAGTCGCCGACCTCCGCTCCTCGCGCCCGGTGCGGCGGTCCCGGGTCGAAAGGGGCGGGCTTATACGTATAATCTTGGGCTGTGCTGAAAGTCGCCCTGCCGCGCCCCTCCCTCGACGCGGTGTCCCGTGACGAAGGACGCGAGCCGTCCTTTCGAGGTTTCGTGGATGAGAGCGATGGCGAGCGCGACGAGCAGCCGTTTCGGCGCCTGAACCGGGCCGAGGCCGAGGCCTTCCGGCAGTGCCATCCGGTGCTGTCGCCGTGGCGGGTGGTGGTGGCTCAGATCGTGCTCGGCGCCTTGATCGGCGTGGTCGCCTGGGGCGTCTCGGGAAAGATCGCGGCGTTGTCGGCGTGGTACGGAGCGGCGGTGGTCGTCGTCCCGAGCGCGCTGATGGCGCGCGGTGCGACGAGCCGGCTCTCGACGCTGTCGCCGGTCGTCAGCGCCGTGAGCATGATGGGATGGGGGTTCGTGAAGATCGCGGTGTCGGTGGCCATGCTCGTGCTGGCCGTGCGCATCGTCCCGGGGCTCGTCTGGCCGGCGCTGCTGGCCTCGATGGTGATTTGCCTGCAGTCTTATTGGTTCGCGCTGCTCTGGCGGGGCCGCGCCGCCTGACCGGCGGCAACGGAACTTTCGACATAAAGAGATCTGGACTGACGAGATGGCCGCAGAAGAGCACGCCCCCACCTCCGGTGAATACATCATTCACCATCTCACCCATTTCGGCACCGGCAAGCCGAAGGGCCTGGTCGACTTCTCGGTCATCAACTTCGACTCGGTCGTTTTCTCAGCGCTGATCGGCATCGTCGGCTGCTTCATCCTCTGGCGCGCTGCCAAGAAGGCGACATCGGGCGTGCCCGGGCGCTTCCAGGCGGCGGTCGAGATCCTGTTCGAGCTCGTCGACAACGAGGCCAAGGGCATCGTCCACAACGCCGAGAGCCGCAAGCTCGTCGCGCCGCTCGCGCTGACGGTGTTCGTCTGGATCTTCCTGCTCAACGCGATGGACCTGCTGCCCGTCGACATCCTGCCCTGGCTCTGGGGCAAGGGTTTCAGCGCTGCCGGCCACGATCCCGAGCACGCGTTCCTGCGCGTCGTGCCGACGGCCGACCTCTCGATCACGATGGCCCTCTCGGTCGGCGTGCTGATCCTGAGCCTCTACTACAGCGTCAAGATCAAGGGCCTCGGCGGCTTCCTGCACGAGCTCTACGTCGCGCCGTTCGGCACGGTCAAGCTGACTGCCAACCCGCTCACCTGGATCGGCTTCATCCTGCTCTCGATCGCGAACGTCGCGATGCAGCTCGTCGAGTTCGTCTCGAAGACGGTGTCGCACGGCATGCGGCTCTTCGGCAACATGTACGCGGGCGAGCTGATCTTCCTGCTCATCGCGCTGCTCGGCGGCGCCTTCACCCTGTCGGTCGGCGGCATCCTGCTCGCCGTCCTGCAGATCGGCGCCGGCTGGGCCTGGGCGGTGTTCCACATCCTGATCATCACGCTGCAGGCGTTCGTGTTCATGATGCTGACCCTCGTCTACATCGGCCAGGCGCACGACTCGCACTGACGTCGAGCACGGCTGCACCTCTCGTCTCTTTCCTTCTTCCTTTCTCTCACCAAAACTCTGGAGTCAACATGGAACTCATCGGTCTCGTCGCGGTCGCTGCCGGCCTCATCATCGGTCTCGGCGCGCTGGGCGCCTGCGTCGGCGTCGGCATCATGGGCAGCAAGTACCTCGAGTCGGCCGCGCGCCAGCCCGAGCTCATGGGCGTGCTGCAAACCAAGGTGTTCCTGCTGCTCGGCCTGATCGACGCCTCGTTCATCATCGGCACGGGCATCGCTCTCTGGTACACGACTGCCAACCCGTTCCTGGCCCAGCTGGCCAACCTGCCCAAGTGATCCGCCGGTCCGGCCGCCGCGCCGCGGCTGCAGGGCCCGATCGTTCTCTCGCAGAGGTTTCGACGTGAGCATCACCTCCACCCTGATCATCCAGTTGATCGTGTTCCTGCTTCTGGTCTGGTTCACGATGTCGTGGATCTGGCCGCCGATCGCCCAGGCACTCGACGAGCGCGCCGCCAAGATCCGCGATGGCCTGTCGGCCGCCGACAAGGCCAAGGCCGAGCTCGCGACCGCCAACAAGCGGATCGAGCAGGAGCTGTCGTCGGCCCGCACCGATGCGGCGCAGCGCCTGGCGGATGCCGAGCGCCTGGCGCAATCGATGATCGAGGAAGCCAAGTCGCGCGCCAGCGACGAGGGTGCCAAGATCGTGGCCGCCGCGCGCGCCGAAGCCGAGCAGGAGTCGACCAAGGCGCGCGAGACGCTGCGCGAGCAGGTCGCGGCGCTCGCCGTGCGTGGCGCCGAGCAGATCCTGCGCCGCGAGGTCGACGCCAAGACGCACGCCGACTTGCTCGGCCAGCTCAAGGCGCAGCTGTAAGCCCATGGCCGAGCTCGCCACCATTGCCCGTCCCTACGCCGAGGCCTTGCTCAAGGCTTCCGGGCCTGACAACGCCGCTGCGCTCGCGGGCGAGATCCGCGCCCTCGGCGACGTCGCCGCCGACGCGCAGCTGCGCCAGTTCGCCGACAGCCCGAAGATCCTGCCGGCGCAGGTCTTCGACCTGATCGCCGGGGTCGCGCGCACGCCGTCGGGTGCGCCTCTGGGCGACCCGGCGAAGAACCTGCTGCGCGCCGTGATCGACAACGGCCGGCTCGCCGCGCTGCCGGAGATCGCGACGCAATTCCAGGCGCTCGTCGATGCCCGCAGCGGCACGTCGCAGGCGACGATCGAGAGCGCCTTTCCGATCAGCGACGACCAGGTCGCCGCGGTGAAGGTGGCGATGGAGCGTCGCTTCGTTCGCAATCTCGACGTCCACGTCGTCGTCAAGCCCGAGCTGATCGGCGGCGTTCGCGTCGTCGTCGGCGACGAAGTGCTCGACACCTCGATCCGCGCCCGTCTCGACCAGATGAAGGCGGCGTTGACCGCCACCTGATCGGCACGACCGCCGCTCGCATCGCCATCGTCCTCTTGAGTTTCAACCAGCCTGCCCGAACCGCAGACCGGAGTCCGACATGCAACTGAATCCCGCAGAAATTTCCGAGCTGATCAAGAGCCGCATCGAAGGGCTCGCCGTCTCGGCCGACATCCGCAACCAGGGCACCGTCGTCTCGGTGACCGACGGCATCTGCCGCGTCCACGGCCTGTCCGAAGCCATGCAGGGCGAGATGCTCGAGTTCCCGGCCGCACCCGACGGCTCGGCGACGTACGGCCTGGCGCTCAACCTCGAGCGCGACTCGGTCGGCGTCGTGATCCTGGGCGAGTACGAGCACATCTCCGAAGGCGACACCGTGAAGTGCA
>JBBRZP010000076.1:0-17112 GCA_038236565.1 Burkholderiales bacterium
CCTGTGGAGCTTCCTCGCCAAGACCCGCGTCGGCATGATGATCCGCGCCGGCGTCGACGACCGCGCCATGCTCGACGCCTCGGGCGTCAACGTGCAGCTCGTGTTCGCGCTCACCTTCGCCATCGGCGCCGGCCTCGCCGGCCTCGCCGGCGTCGTCGGCGGAACGGCCCTCTCGATCTCGCCCGGCGAGGACACCCGCTACCTGCTCGCCTCGCTCGTCGTCGTCATCGTCGGCGGCATGGGCAGCGTCGTCGGCGCCTCGATCGGCGCCCTGCTGATCGGCCTGGCGGAGCAGTTCGGCCTGGCCTACGCACCGACCTACAGCGTCGTCTTCACCTTCGTGATCATGGTGGTCGCGCTCGCGTTCCGCCCGCGCGGGATCATGGGGCGGGCGGGATGAGCGCAGCGCAGTGGCGGCGGGCGATGCGCTCGGCGGCGGCGCCGACCGTGATCGCGACTCCGGTGCCCCACGCGCGCGTCGCTGCCGCGACCGACACGGCGCCGGCGCCGCTCTGGTTCGAGCGCATCGGCGCCCGGATCCGCCCGCGCCACCTCCTCGTCCTCGCTGCCGCACTGCTCTATCCGTTCCTCGCCTCGCCCTTCTTCACCTACCAGATCGGCGCCCAGTCTCTGGCGCTCGGACTGATCGCGCTGTCGCTCACCTTCCTCGGCGGGTATGGCGGCATGGTCTCGCTGGCGCAGATGACCGTGGCCGGCTTCGCCGGTTATCTGGTCGCGATCTTCGGGACGAGCAGCGTCGCCGCGGTCAGCCTCGGCTGGCCGTGGGGGCTCGCCGTTGCCGTCGCGCTGGTCGGCGCCACCGTGTTCGCCGCGGCGATCGGCTGGCTCTCGGTGCGCACCGAAGGCATCTACACGATCATGATCACGCTCGCCATCGGCGTCGCCTTCTTCTATCTGGCGCAGCAGAACTACACCGTCTTCAACGGCTTCGGCGGCTTCAGCAAGGTGGCCGCGCCGGAGCTCCTCGGCATCGACCTCAAGGAGCCGGTTCCCTTCTATTTCGTGACGCTGGCGTGCGCGCTCGGCGGCTACGGCCTGGTCCGGCACCTGGTTCGCGCGCCCTTCGGCATCGCCCTGCAGGGCATCCGCGACAACCCGCGGCGCATGTCCTCGCTCGGCTACCACGTCACGGCTCATCGGATCGCGGCCTACGCCGTCGCAGGCCTGCTCGCGGCGGTCGGCGGCGTGCTGATGGTCTGGTACAACGGCCGCATCTCGCCCGGCACCGTGAACCTCGCGCAGATGATCGGCATCCTGATCATCGCCGTGCTCGGCGGCATGAAGCACCCGATCGGCGCCTTCGTCGGCGCAGTCGTCTATGTGCTGCTGCAGAACTTCGCCATCGACCTGTTCGTGCGCGAGCGCTTCAACCTCGTCATCGGCGGCGTGTTCCTGAGCGTCGTCCTGTTTTCCCCCGACGGGCTGCTCGGGCTGTGGGCGATGCTTCGCTCACGCCTGGTCAAGACCCAGACTTCCCAGCAAAAAAGGAGACCAGCGTGAAAGCAACGAAGAGAAGAGTGTGGCTGCGCAGCGCCGTCGGCGCGGCGGCGGTGATGGCATTGGCGGGCTCGGCCTGGGGCCAGGAGACGCTCAAGATCGGCCTGCTCGCCAACCTCGAAGGACCGTTCGCGGTGCCGGGGCAGGACGGCTACCGCGGCGCCGACATGGCGCTCAAGGAAAAGAACGGCATGGCCGGCGGCAAGAAGATCGAGTTCGTCAAGGTCTCGTCCGACGCGACGCCCGACAAGGCCGTCGCCATGACGAGAAAAGCGGTCGAGCAGGACAAGGTCCAGATCATGATCGGCCCGCTCTCGGGCGACGAGGGCATCGCGGTCAAGAACTACGCCAAGACCAAGCCCGACATCACCTTCATCAACGGCTCGTCGGGCGCGCAGGCGACGACGCTCAGCGACCCGGCGACGAACTTCTACCGCTTCAACACCGAAGGGGCGCAGTGGATGGTGGGCCTCGGCGAGCACGCGCTCTCGAAAGGCTACAAGCGCACCTTCCTGATCTCCGAGGACTACGGCTTCCCGTACTCGCAGGTGCAGGGGTTCATGGCCAGCTATTGCGCCAAGGGCGGCAAGGTCGTCGACAAGGCCTGGGTGCCGCTCGGCACCAAGGACTACGCCTCGGTGATCGCCAAGATCCCGAAGGACATCGACGCCCTCGTCGTCGTGCTCGGCGGCTCGGACGCGGTGAACTTCCTCACCCAGTACGAGCAGACGGGCGGCAACAAGCCGATGATCGGCGGCTCGATCACGGTCGACCAGACGGTCCTCAACTACAAGGGCAAGCGGCGCGAATCGCTGCTCGGCACGATGTCGGCCGGGCCGATGGCCGACTCGATCGACACGCCCGAGTGGAAGAAGTTCGTCGCCGACTACAAGGCGCAGTTCAAGGACGGCTTCCCGAGCCCGTCGCTGTTCGCCTACCTGTACTACATCAACACCCGGGCCACGCTCGAGGCGCTCGATGCGGTCAAGGGCGATCTCTCGGGCGGCCAGAAGGCGTATCGCGCGGCGCTGCAGAAGACCGACTTCAAGGGCCCGGCCGGCGAAGTCAAGATCGACGGCAACCGCAACGGCGTCGGCACGACCTACATCACGGAAGTGACCAAGGCCGCCGACGGCTCGTTCTACAACAAGGTCGTCAAGACGGTGCCCAACATCTCGCAGACGCTCGGCCTTCCGGAAGCCGACTTCAAGAAGATGGGGCTCGGGTCCCGCGACGTTCCGGACTGCCGGAAGTAGCGCGACGCCCGCGCAGCGACCGATGGCGTCGATCACCTCGCTCAGGCCGGCGCGCGCGAGCCGCGCCGTCGCGGCCGGTGCGGTCCCCGGGAGCAGCGGCACGCTGCTCTCCGGCGACGCGCTGACCCTGAGCGGCGTGACGCGGGCCTTCGGTGCGCTGCGCGCCGTCGACGACGTGACTCTCAGCGTCGCCGCCGGCCAGAAGTACGCCATCCTCGGCTCGAACGGCGCCGGCAAGACGACGCTTTTCAACGCCATCACAGGCGATTTCCCGCCCACTGCCGGGCGGATCCATTTCTTCGGCGAGGACGTGACGACGCTGCCGCCCTACGAGCGCATCCGAAAGGGCCTGCGGCGCACGTACCAGTCCTCGCTGCTGTTTCGCGACCTCACGGTGCGCGACAACCTGTTCCTCGCCGTGCGCGGCGTCGCCAGCGGCCGCTTCGGCTTCCGTCGCCCCGGCGCGAGCCACGCCTCGACCGTCGCGACGCGCGACCTGCTCGAGCGCGCGCGCCTCAGCCACATCGCCGACGAGCGCGTCGCCACCCTCGCCCACGGCCAGCAGCGCCAGCTCGAGATCGGCATGGCGCTGGCCGGCGCGCCGCGACTGATCCTGTTCGACGAGCCCGCGGCGGGCCTGTCTCCGGCCGAGCGACGCGAGCTCGTCGCGCTGCTGCGCTCGCTGCCGCCGCACATGAGCTTCGTCCTGATCGAGCACGACCTCGACATCGCGCTCAGCGTCGTCGAGCGCGTGACGGTGATGCACAACGGTCGGGTGCTGCGCACCGGAAGCCCCGAGGAGATCGAGAACGACGCGCAGGTGCAGGCGATCTACATGGGGAGCAAGCACTGATGGCCTGGTTTCGCGGCCGCGAGCGCGACGACTCCGCCGACGCCGGCCCGGTGCTGGTGGTCGAGGGCCTCGACGTCTACTACGGCGGCTCGCACGCGCTGCAGGGCGTCGGCTTCACGCTCGAGCGCGGCGTGCTCGGCATCGTCGGCCGCAACGGCATGGGCAAGACGACGCTCTGCAATGCCATCACAGGCCTGGTGCCGGCGCGCGGCAGCGTCCGCCTCGCCGGCGAGGAGATCCTCGGCCGTGCGCCGCACGAGATCACGAGGCGCGGCATCGCCTACGTGCCGCAGGGCCGGCGCGTCTGGCCCTCGCTCTCGGTCGACGAGACGCTGCGCCTGGTCGCGTCGGGCAAGCGCGAGGTCGAGCGCATCTACGCGATGTTCCCGCGCCTCGCCGAACGGCGCGCCAATGGCGGCGCGCAGCTCTCGGGCGGCGAGCAGCAGATGCTCGCCATCGGCCGTGCGCTGCTGCTCAGGCCCAGGTTGCTCGTGATGGACGAGCCGACGGAAGGCCTGGCGCCGGTGATCGTCGACCAGGTCGCCGAGGCGCTGCGCACGCTCGTCGCCGAGGGCCGCATCGCCGTGCTCCTGATCGAGCAGAACCTGGGCGTCGCGATCTCGGTCGCCGACCGCATCGGCGTGATGGTCAACGGCCGCATCGCCCAGGAGATGCCGTCATCGCAGCTGGCCGCCGACCGCGAGCTGCAGGAGCGCCTGCTCGGCGTGCGCTCGGGCGGACACTCCCTGGACGCCGACCCGGAGCCATCGCGCGATAGCCAGGCCGACGCGCCGCCACCGATGCAGGTGCTCACCGTGCGACGCGCCTACGGTGACGGCGCGCCCTCGCTGGACGATCTCGCGCCGGCCACGGTGCGCGGCTTCAACCGCTGGAACGCGGGCGGCACCGCCGGCCCGATGGCCGACATCGCCCGCTCCGCTGCCGCCGCCTCGCAGGCACCGGCGCCCGCGATCCGTCCCGTCGCCGCATCGCCGCAGGTGTTCGAGTTTCCGGTGGCCGCGAGCAGCGTGCGCGCCGCGTACGTCGCCGGCACCTTCGACACCAAGGGCCGCGAACTCTTCTTCCTGCGCCAGTGCCTCGAGCGCCTCGGCCTGCGCGTCGTCACCGTCGATCTCTCGACGTCGGGCAGGCCCTCGTCGGCGAGCGTCCATCCGCGCGAGGTCGCGCGGCACCATCCCGACGGCGAGTCGGCCGTCTTCAGCAGCGATCGCGGCGAGGCGATGACGGCGATGGCGATCGCCTTCGAGGCCTTCGTCCAGACCCGGCGCGACCTGGCCGGCGTGATCTCCGCCGGCGGCTCCGGCGGCACGACGCTCGCGACGCAGGGCATGCGCGCGCTCGCGGTCGGCGTGCCGAAGGTCATGGTCTCGACCATGGCGAGCGGCGACACGCGGCCCTACGTCGGCCCGAGCGACATCTGCATGATGTATTCGGTCACCGACGTGCAGGGCATCAACCGGATCAGCGAGAAGGTGCTCGCCAACGCCGCCCACGCCCTCGGCGGCATGATCGCGCACCCGGTGCCGGCATCGACCGACACCAAGCCTGCCATCGGCCTGACGATGTTCGGCGTGACGACGACATGCGTCCAGGCGGTGACGAAGCGGCTCGACGACGCCTACGACTGCCTCGTCTTCCACGCCACCGGCGTCGGCGGACGCTCGATGGAAAAGCTCGCCGACTCGGGCCTGCTCGCCGGCGTGATCGACGTCTCGACCACCGAGATCGCCGACGAGATCGGCGGCGGCGTGCTCTCGGCCGGCGCGACGCGGCTCGACGTGTTCGCGCGCCACGCCCTCCCCTACGTCGGCTCGTGCGGCGCGCTCGACATGATCAACTTCGGCGAATGGTCGACGGTGCCCGAGCGCTTCAAGGCACGCAGGCTCTACCGCCACAACCCGACGATCACGCTGATGCGCACGACCGCCGACGAGTGCCGCGCCATTGGCGAGTTCATCGCGACCAAGCTCAACGCCATGCAGGGACCGGTGCGCTTCCTGATCCCCGAAGGCGGCGTCTCGGCGATCGACAAGCCGGGCCAGCCCTTCCACGATGCCGACGCCGACCGCGCCCTCTTCACGACCATCGAGCAGAACTTCCGGCCCGGTCCGAACAGGAAGCTGCAGCGGCTGCCCCTCCACATCAACGACGAAGCGTTCGCCGACGCGCTCGTCGCCGCATGGCACGACGTGTCGGCGCCGGCGAGCGCGGCGCGACGCGCCTGAGCCATGCCTCGCATCTCACGCTCCGACCTCCTCGAGCGCTTCCGCGCCAAGCGCGCCGCCGGCCGCCCCATCGTCGGCGGCGGTGCCGGCACGGGTCTCTCGGCACGCTGCGAGGAGGCCGGCGGCATCGACCTCATCGTCATCTACAACTCGGGCCGCTACCGCATGGCCGGCCGCGGCTCTCTTGCCGGATTGCTCGCCTACGGCAACGCCAACGAGATCGTCTGCGAGATGGCGCACGAGGTGCTGCCGGTCGTGAAGCGCACGCCGGTGCTCGCCGGCGTCAACGGCACCGACCCGTTCATGATCGAAGACGAGTTCCTGCAGCGCCTGATCGGCCTCGGCTTCTCTGGCGTGCAGAACTTCCCCACCGTGGGCCTCATCGACGGCACCTTTCGCGCCAACCTCGAGGAGACCGGCATGGGCTACGTCCTCGAGGTCGCGATGATCGAGCGCGCCCGCGCCCTCGACCTCCTGACCACGCCCTACGTCTTCAGCGAGGACGACGCCCGCGCCATGACGCGCGCCGGCGCCGACGTGATCGTCTGCCATCTCGGCCTCACGACCGGCGGCGCGATCGGCGCCGAGACCGCCCTGACGCTCGACGACTGCATCCTGCGCGTCGACGCGTGGTCGGCGGCGGCGCGCGCGATCCGGCCCGACGTCTTCGTGCTCTGCCACGGCGGCCCGATCGCCACGCCGGCCGACGCGCAGCACATCCTCGACCGCTGCCCTGGATGCCACGGCTTCTACGGCGCCAGCTCGATGGAGCGGCTGCCGGTCGAGACCGCCCTCACCGACACCACGAGGCGCTTCGTCGCGATGACGCGCCCGCCGAACAAGAGTTAGACACCAGGAGACGACGCCATGTCGGGCACTCAATTCGCAAGCTTCATCCTCGGCCTGATCGTCGTCGCGATCGTTGTCGCGATCGCGGTCTGGCTGCTCCACTGGCTCTACCTGCGCAGCTCGAAGGAGCGCGCCTTCGTGCGCACCGGCCTCGGCGGCCAGAAGGTCGTGCTCGACGGCGGCGCGTTCGTGCTGCCGATCGTCCACGACGTCATCCCCGTCAACATGAACACGCTGCGCATCGAGGTGAGCCGCGGCCGCGACAAGGCACTCATCACCAAGGACCGGATGCGCGTCGACGTCATCGCCGAGTTCTACGTGCGCGTCGCCGCCAGGCCCGAGGCCGTCGCAAACGCCGCGCAGACGCTCGGCCTGCGCACGATGGAGCCCGAGCAGCTGAAGGAGCTCGTCGAGGGCAAGTTCGTGGACGCGCTGCGCACGGCGGCCGCCGAGATGACGATGGTCGAGCTGCACGAGAAGCGCGGCGCCTACATCCGCCGCGTGCGCGAAACAGTGGCCGATGACCTGACCAAGAACGGCCTGGAGCTCGAGGCCGCGTCGCTGACCCAGCTCGACCAGTCCGGGATGGAGTTCTTCAACCCGAGCAACGCCTTCGACGCCGAGGGCCTGACGCGGCTCACCGAGCAGATCGAGCACCGCAAGAAGCAGCGAAACGACGTCGAGCAGGACACGCTGATCGCGATCCGCAACAAGAACCTCGAGGCCGAGAAGCTCTCGCTCGACATCGACCGCGAAGGCGAGTACGCGCGCCTGAACCAGCAGCGCGAGGTCGAGATCGCGCGCGCCCGGCAGCGCGCCGAGGTCGCGACCGAGCGGGCGCAGCGCGAGCAGGCGTCGGAAGGAGCGCAGATCACGGCCAAGCAGACGATCGACGCGGCCCGCATCCGCTCGGAGCAGACGATCGAGCAGGAGCGGATCGGCAAGGAGCGCACGATCCAGGGCGCCGAGATCGAGCGCCGGATGTCGATGGAGCTGGCCGAGCAGAAGCGCGCCATCGCGATCGCCCGGGAGAGCAAGGCGCAGAGCGAGGCGCAGGCCGAGGCCGAGATCGCGCGCGCCCTCGCCATCTCGGCCGAGGAGAAGGTGTTCACCGCGCGCGAGGTCGAGATGGCCGAGCGCAAGAAGGCGATCGACCTGATCGGTGCCGCGCAGGTCGCCGAGCGCGACGCGCTCCGCCTCACGTCGGCGGCGCAGGCCGAGAAGGCTGCGAGCGCCGACCGCGGCTTCGCCCTGCGGGCGCAGGCCGAGGCCGACGCCGACGCCGACAAGATCAAGTCGATGGCGATGCGCGTGCGCGCCGAGATCGAGGCCGAGGCGATGCGCATGATGAACGAGGCGCACAACATGCTCACGCCCGACGCGCGCATGTCGGCGCTGCGCATGCGCCTGGTCGAAAAGGCCGAAGGGATCATCCGCGAGTCGGTGCGGCCGATGGAGCGCATCGAGGGCATCAAGATCCTGCAGGTCGACGGCCTCGGCGGCTCCGGCGGCGGCCACAACGGCGACGGCGGCCACAACGGCAACTTCTCCGACAGCGTCGTCAACTCGGCCCTGCGCTTTCGCGCCCAGGCGCCGCTCGTCGACCAGCTGCTGCGCGAGATCGGCATCGAGGGCGGCGACATCCAGCGCCTCGTCGGCGGCGTCAGCGGCGCGCAGGCATCGCTGCCCCCCGCCCCGGTGACGAAAAAGGACTGAGGCGTGGTCCAGGTCTACACGTCGAGCGTGATCGACGCCAGCGCCGACACGGTCTGGTCGCGCATCCGCGACTTCAACGCGCTGCCGCAGTGGCATCCGGGCATTGCCGACAGCCGCATCGAGAACGGCCAGCCGAGCGACCGCGTCGGCTGCATCCGCCACTTCCACGTCAGGGACGGCGGCGCGATCCGCGAGCAGCTGCTCGCCCTCTCCGACTACGAGTACAGCTGCACCTACGCCATCCTCGAGAGCCCGATGGGCGTGAGCGGCTACACGGCGACGCTTAAGCTCACGCCGGTGACCGACGGCGCCCGCTGCTTCGCCGAATGGAGCGCGGAGTTCGAGTGCGAGCCGGGCCGCGAGCGCGAGCTGACCGAGACGATCGGCGGCGCCGTCTTCCAAGGCGGCTTCGACGCGCTCAAGCGGCACTTCGCGCGCCGCTGAGCCGCCGGCAGCACAGATGCTCCAAAAGGTCGTCCGCTCGACCGTGATCGACGCGCCGATCGAGCGCGTCTGGGCCGTGCTGCGCGACTTCAACAGCCACGACCGGTGGCACAGCGCGATCGAGACCAGCCGCATCGAAGGCGACGAGCGCAGCGACCAGGTCGGCTGCGTGCGCAGCTTCGCCCTGAAGGACGGCAACCGCATCCGCGAGCAGTTGCTGACGCTTTCCGACAGCGAGCATCGCAGCACCTACTGCATCGTCGAGGCGAGCGTGCCACTGCAGCGCTACGTCGCGACCGTGACCCTGAAGCCCGTCACCGACGGCAACCGGACGTTCTGGCACTGGGAGTCGACGTTCGCGACGCCGGCCGGCCGCGAGCGCGAGCTTGGCGACATGGTCGCGACGGGCGTCTACGAAACCGGCTTCGAGGACCTGCGGCGCCACCTCGCGCAGGGCGGCGATCAGCGCCTGCCCGGCAGCAGCGCCATGCCGACGGCGTTGCCGGTCGCCTCGCGGCGCGTGACGATGCGACGCTATGGCGAGGCCGAGGTGCTGCAGGCCGAGGACGGCGAGGCCGCCGCGCCGCGCCAGGGCGAGGTGCGCATCCAGCAGCGTGCCATCGGCGTCAACTTCATCGACGTCTACCTGCGCCGCGGCTGGATCCCGTCGATGCTGCCGATCTCGTCGTCGAGCCCGGCAGTGCTGGGCATGGAAGCTGCGGGCAGCATCCTCGACGTCGGCGCCGGCGTCGACGGTCTGCTCCCCGGAGACCGTGTGGCGTACCTCGGCCCGGTGCCGGGCGCGTACTGCAGCGTGCGCACCGTTCCCGCCGACTGGGTCGTGCGCTTGCCGCCGGAGGTGGAGGACGAGGGTGCCGCGGCGCTGCTGCTGAAGGGCATCACCGCCGACTTCCTCCTGCGCGATCTCGGCCATGTCGGCCGCGGCAAGCGCCTGCTCGTGCACGCCGCCGCCGGAGGCGTCGGCCTCATCGTCTGCGCCTGGGCGAGGAGCCTGGGCGCCGTCGTCCTCGGCACGGTGTCGAGCGACGCCAAGGCGCGGGTCGCGCGCGAATACGGCTGCGAGCACGTCATCGTGACGCGCGACTATCGCTTCGCCGACGCCGTGCAGCGCGCCTGCGGCGGCGCCGATGTCGTCATTGACGGCCTCGGCGACGCCGCGCGCGACGAGAACCTCGCCGCCCTGGCGCGTCGCGGCCACTGGATCAGCCTGGGCCAGGCGACCGGACCCCTCGCTCCGGTGCCGGCCGACGCGCTCATCGCCAAGTCGCTCTCGTTCTCGCGGCCGGCGGTCTTCGACTACGCCGCGACGCGGGCCGAGCGCGGGGAACGCGCGCAACGCGTCTGGAGCGCTCTGGCCGATGGCAAGATCAGGATGCCACCGATCGAGCGTCACCCCCTCGTCGCCGCGTCCGCGGCGCATGCGCGGCTCGAGTCGCGCGCCACCATCGGTGCCCTGATCCTCACCGCCTGAACGCCCGCCGTCCGGCGGCACCGCACGGAGACTCCGATGATCGTCGGCATGAACCACTTCACCATCGTCGCTGTGGACGAGAAGCAGACGCTCGAGTTCTACGTCGGGCTTCTCGGCCTTCGCGTCGGTCACCGGCCCGACCTGGGATTTCCCGGCGCGTGGCTCTACGGCACTGGGCCGCAGGCGGTGCTGCACATGTACTTCGACCGCCCCGTCCCCACTCATCGGACAGGAGTCATCGACCACATGGCTTTCAGTGCCACCGACCTGCGAGCGGTCAAGGCGCGCTTCGATGCTGCCGGCGTCAAGTATGACCTGCGCCAGCAGAAGGAATCCGGCACGTGGCAGCTGTTCTCCATCGACCCGAACGGCGCGAAGGTCGAGCTGGACTTCGACGCCCGCGAAACTCTCTAGCCACCGGGTAGGTCGGGTCTTCAGCGACCGGAATCACGATGACCTCGACCTTCTTCATGTCCTTGTCCTCCGACATGAACCGGTCCCAGAGATCCGGACGCCTCCGATCTGCTGGATCTTCGACATGTCCTCCAAGGCTTGCCGCCCTCCGCCTCGACATACTTTGGGAAGGCAAGCAGTACGGTTCGGTCAGCGAATGCTCCCGCCCGCAGCGAACGGGACCTGCCGACCCGATGGCGAAGTTCAAGTCGGTCAGCTGAAAGCCTCGAAAGCAGACGGTGCGATCGGGCTGACGGCGATCACCGACAACGCGTCCCTGACCTCCGTGGGGGTCGTTGATCAAAGGAATCACCGACCCAGCGAAGCACATGCTGGTCCACGCGCAGTCGCAGGTGGTGGCTTGACTTGTGATTACCAACGCGCCCCGCCGGGTCGACCACCGAGATGTTGAACAGCTGTTCGCCACCGCCGGCCCGCGCGGATATCCCGGGGCGAGCAATGGCTCGGCGCAGCCCTGACAATCCGGCCGGTGAGAGCCGTGCAGTCCTTCTCGATGTCGCCCGCGTCCGGCTTCGGGGACCGGCTCCCGGGATTGCCCTCGCCCGCCGACAGCCTTCACACGCGTCGCGAAGCAGCGTCATGCTGAGCCAGCACATCCTCAGCGGCGTGGTCGGCATCATGCTGTTCTTCAGCGTCGCCATTGCGCCGACGATCTTCAAGGTACTGCCGCAGGAATGGGCCAGCCGCTACGTGCGGCAGTTCTTCCCCCGGTACTACGCAGTGCTCGGCGTGGCCTGCGTCGTGGCCGGCGGCCTCGCCAGCGCACCCTCGCCCAGGCTGATCGCGCTGGCCTGCGCGGCCTTCTTCTTCATCTCGCTGTGGGCGTTGACGCCGGCGATCAACCGCGCCGCCGACACCAGCAACCGGCGCCGCTTCACGCTGCTGCACCTGCTCAGTGTGGGCATCAACATGATGCAACTGCTGGCGCTGGTGGCGGCGGTATGGCTGGCCTGAGGTACCGACGATGAGGCCGGCCGGGCCGCGACGCGCTGATCCGGCGCTCGAACCCGATGCCACCCGCCGCAGGACCGGCGGGCGAGAGCGATGAACTGGCTCGCAAGGCTGCCGTGCCAGCGGCGTTCGACCGCGGGACTCGAATGGGTCTTGTGGAAGCGCCTGCCGGCCGTGCTGGCTTGGGGCACGGTGCTGCCGCTGGGAGTGGCCGGCTCGCTGTGCTGGTCTGCCTCGGGCGCTGCCGCAGGGGCCGTCGACGGCGCGACGATGCTCCACGTCTACCGCTTGCTGGCCCTCGTCCTGCTGCACTGGACGCTGGTGCTGACGGTCGGGATCGGCTGCGTAATCGTGATGCTGATGAAGGGGCCCGCGTACGTCGCCGACGCGTACCCGCTGCCCGGTGACGATCACCGCGACTGAGCGCCACGGCTGCCCGATCTCGCCCCTGCCTTTGCGGCAGCGCAGGCTAGAAGTGGAAGAACTTCTGCCTCAGCGCGGCCTCGTATCTCGCCTCGCCACCTTGACCTTCGAGCGTGCCTCGTCCTCGTCGAGGTGGACGCCCTCCCAGCGGTCGACCTCGGCCAGCGTGTGGTTCGCCGAAGCCTCAGGGCACGGCCCTTGGGGCATCGCTGTGACAGAACGGTGACCGTCCGCATCGGTGATGGGTGGAGCTTGGCGCCCTGCGGCGCCCGTCGGCGACCGTCGTGAGGTGCCGATGCGTGCCGCGCCCGCATCGCCCGCCCGACCCGAGTTCGGACGCCGGTGGTTAGAACGCGGTCAAGGCCGCGAGAAACAGGGCGCCCAGCCGCAATTGCAGCGGCCACCGAGTCAGCCTGCGTCCGAGCCAGTTGGGGCGGGTGCTCCGGCCGGCCCGTCCGACGACGCGGCCGCGAACCCGCAACTCGACCTCGAAGCTGTCGATCTGTCCCAGCATCCAGGACGGCAGCGGCCCCGGACCGGCTACCCCCGCGCTGGCGCGGGCCGACTTCAACGCCGACAGCGCCGCCCACGCGGCCCTCGTGCTCTGCGAGTCGATGGCGATGCGGGCACCTTCGCACTGCACCTCGAAGCTGCGGCCGGCCGCGTCGCGGCCGGTGATCGAGCCGTGCAGATCGAGCTGCCGCGCCGGGCTCACTTTTCGCCGAGGATGCGGCTGCTGATGCGGATCGCGCCGTTGAACTTCCACACCGCGTACGCAGCCTCGGCCGAGCCGGGTGCATGGGCGTGCGAAGGGATGTGCACTTCGAGGTTGTCGAGGTGGTAGGAGATCTCGGCGCGCCGGCCCGTGAGCAGGTCGAAGAGTTCGGCACCCAGGCCGGGCCAGGATTGCGGTGCGACGTCGGGCATGGGTACTTCCCTCTGAGTTGAATCAACACCAGGATCGCCCGGTTTCTACCACACCGCAGTCGACGGCACGATGTCCGTCCGCGGACGAGACGGTTCGCCAGGCTGCCACCGCAGGCAGCAGGGCGCCGAAGTCGCGACCTCACCCGCAGCTTCAGGCGTCGGTCCATCGCGGCCTGGTCGGCGAGGCTCGCGCCTCGGCGCGCCGCGCGATCGCGCGCGTCATGCCCTTGAAGATGAAGAGATGGAAAGGCACCAGCACCGCCCAGTACGACAGGCCCCAGACGCCCTGCGGATGCCAGCAGGCGGTGACCGTGACCCGCGAACCGCATGCAGGCAAGGGTGCGATCTCGAATTCGAGGATTCCCGCCCCGGGGGCTTTCATCCCGAAGTCGAGCGTCAGCCGGCGTGCAGGTTCGATTCCGATCACTGTCCAGTAGTCGATCCGGTCGCCGAGCCGCAGTTCGCCGCCCTCGCGCCGCCCGCGGGTGAAGCCGGGCCCGCCGACCAGCCAGTCGACCAGCTCGCGGATCGTCCACACCCAATCCCAGTAGAAGTAGCGGTTGCGACCGCCCAGGCTGGTCACCACGTCCCAGACGTCGGCCGGCGCGGCGGCCGAATCGGCGCTGCCCGACGCCCGCTTGGCATAGAACGAGTAGTCGTGCCTGAAGCGGCGGAAGGCAAAGGCGCCCTCGGTCCAGCGCGCGGTGACCGCGTGGCTGCGCTCGGCCTCGAGCGCCGCCGCGACCGATTCCCTGAAGCTCAGCAGCCGCTGCGACACCAGGCCGCGCAGGGCGGCGTCGTCGGCCGGAATGTCGTGACTGAGACCCTGGATGAGGGCGCGAGCGATGTTCGCCGGCACGCTCGTGATCAGTCCCAGCCAGTACGAAGACAGCCCTGGCGAGAGCACCGGCACCGGCACGATCCACGGCCGCTTGCCGACGATCTCGCCGAACTGGCGCATCAGTTGCTCGTAGGACAGCACCTCGGGACCGGCGGCGTCATACACCTGTCCTGCCGTCTGCGGCAGCGCCGGCAAGCGCAGCAGGTACTCGATCAGGTTGGACAGCGCGATCGGCGCCGACTTCGACCGCACCCAGCGCGGCGTCACCATCAGCGGCAGGTGGTAGACGAGGTCGCGGATCACCTCGTAGGCCGCCGATCCCGGCCCGACGATGACGCCGGCGCGGATCTCGGTCACCGGCACGCGGCCCGCACGCAGCCGCTCGCCAGTGTGCTTGCGCGAGACCAGGTGCTCGGACTGGGCATCGAGCGGCGCCAGCCCGCCGAGGTAGACGATACGCCGCAGCCCGGCGCTCTCGGCCGCGGCAGCGAAGTTGCCGGCGGCTTGGATGTCGAGCTCGCCGAAGTGCCTGCCTGCGGCCATCGAGTGGACCAGGTAGTAGGCGGTGTCGATGCCGATGAGCGCCCCGGCAAGCGACTCGGGAACCAGCGCATCGGCCTCGACGATTTCGACTCCGCTCCAGCCGCGCGCCTCGAGCACGCCGCGGTTGCGCGCCGCGGCGCGGACGTTCGCGCCGGCCGCAACCAGCGCCGGCACGAGGTTGCTGCCGATGTAGCCGCTGGCACCGAAGACGAGGACCTGCCGCGGCGACGCCGGATCGGTGCGGTGCTGGGGGCGGTCGTCGGGTCGGGACATGATGTCTCCGGTTCCTGCCGAAGGTGTCGGGCCGGGCATGCGGTCGAGCCCAAGACAGGGCCGAAACAGTCCGGCGGAGTATCGCTCCCGCACCCGCACGCGGGGAGCTTCAAAGGTCCGGCCCGAAGGACTGGCCGGGCGGTACGGATACGCCCGGTCTCCGACGGTTGTCGGTAGCTGCCGCGCGTTCAGGCTGCAGGCGCGGGCTCCGTGGCCACCTGGATCGGGCTGCTCATGCGCCGGCGCGCGCCTCGGAGGCTGCGCCTGCGGGCCCAGACGAAACCGCACTATCGAAAAGAGGGAAGTGCGGACGTATCGCCTCGACAACCTTCACGATCGTGAAGCACCGGGGCGCGCGACCGACAGCGTTGCGATGAGCGGCCCGCTCGCGAAAATGATCATGAACCTCATGTTCGGCGCTCCGGTTTGCCACCTGGTGACCATTGCACCGGCCCCATCACAGGCGGATTGCACCTACCAGATCTGTGTCGTGCCACACCGGCGAAGATTCGCCCCATGTCCACGCCTACACCACCGGCCGATCAGCCCCGCAATCCCCTCCATGGCCTCACCCTCGAAGCCATGCTCACCGCGCTCGTCGACCACTACGGCTGGTCCGGCCTCGGCGAGCGCATCGCGGTGCGCTGCTTCCTGAGCGACCCGAGCCTCAAGTCGAGCCTCGCCTTCCTGCGTCGCACGCCGTGGGCGCGCGAGAAGGTCGAGGGGCTCTACCTGTTCATGCTGCGCGACCTGCGCCGCAACGCCTGATGCTCCGCTATCTGGGCGGCTATCCGCCCGCGCTGCTGGGCCAGGTGCGCGCGCTCATCGCCGAAGGTCGCCTCGCCGACTCGGTGAGCCGTCGCTACCCCGACGGCCACGACGTCAAGACCGACCGTGCCCTCTACGACTACGCCGGCGAGCTCAAGTCCCGCTACCTGCGCAATGCCGGTCCGCTGGCAAAGGTGCAGTACGACACCTCGCTGCACGTCGCCCGCAATGCGCTCGGCACGCTCACCGCGGTGTCGCGCGTGCAGGGCAACAAGCTCAAGGCCAAGCGCGAGATCCGGGTCGCAAGCCTTTTCAAGCAGGCGCCCGCGCCGTTCCTGAAGATGATCGTCGTGCACGAGCTCGCGCACCTGAAGGAACGCGAGCACGACAAGGCGTTCTATGCGCTCTGCACGCACATGGAGCCGTCGTATCACCAGCTCGAGCTCGACGTGCGCCTGTGGCTCACGGCGATCGAGCTTCCTGTCGATGGGCCCGCAGCATGAGCGGTCGCCCAGTGCGTCTGGTGGGCGGTTCTCGTCGTCCTGCTCGCCTTTCTCTCCAGCGCCTTCGGACAAGCGGCCGAGCGCGTCGTCGACGTACCGACCCTCCCGGCGTGATCCAGCGCCTGCTGAGCAACTCTCGCCAACGGCCGGAGCATGCGGCCGACGTGAAGGCGGTGATCGCCTGGCTGCGGGACACCGTCAAGGTGCCGGTCGGGCTCGCGGGCACGAGCCGCGGCCGCGGTCACGCCGCCCTCGCCCTCGGACCGACCAGTCAACCCGGCTTGCGAAAGTCGCTCTCGATCCACGCCAGAGCGCTCGTCGCACTGAGCCTGAACCCCGCACCGACGCGCACGCGCGCCAACTCGTCGCCATGCGCATCGGACGCGCTGAGCTCGGCGTACGGGTCGTCCTCGTCCGGCGTGATGTCGAGCTTCACGGCGACGCGGCCCGCGCTCGCGGTGACAGTCACTTCCTTGTGCAGCTCGGCATGCGCGTGCTGCTCGTGGCGTCGGACCACTTCGGCGGCAGTCTTCACCAGCGTGTTGAACGCAGCGCTGTCGAGCGGCTTCGGGTTCTTCTTGTCGCGCCCCATCGTCCAGGGTCCGACGAGCGCCGGCTCCGGCTCGCCGTCCCTGACCATCTCCACCGCCCAGCCTTCGTCGTCCTCGTTCTTCACGACGCGGGCGGTCCAGCCGTTGTCGCGCCAGAGGCGGTCGTCGTGGATGGCCGCGGCGGGCCCGGCGTCGGTGTCGTCGTTCGGTGATGGCATGGCGCCGATGGTGACACGGCGCGAACGGTCGATCACCCTTGGGCGACGTCGACCCAGTCCGCGTCGGTGAGCGCGACGAGCCGCTCCGTCGCGATGCGCAGCGCCGAGTGCGTGCCGCCCGCCGCCGGAACGACGTCGTCGAAGCGGCGCAACGACGCATCGGCATAGACGCGCAAGGCCCGCGGCAACCCGAACGGGCAGACGCCGCCCACCGGATGGCTTGTCGCCTCGAGCACTTCGGCCGCGTCGAGCATCTTCGCCTTGGC
>JBBRZP010000077.1:0-16345 GCA_038236565.1 Burkholderiales bacterium
GGCAGGGTGCGCGTCGAGGTTCAACCGCTGCAGGTCCGGCCCGCGTCGGGCGCCCGACGCACCACCGAAGACGCGGGCTCGGCGATTAGCAACGCCATGGGTCGCTGATGCCATGCTCGACGGCTTCGGCTTCGGCTTCGAACGCCGCGTCGCGACGCGCTTCCTGCGCGAAGGGCGCATGCAGACGCTGCTCATCATCGTCGGCGTCGCCGCGGGCGTGGCCGTGGTCGCCTACATCTCGGCCCTCATCACCGGCCTGCAGACCAACACGCTCAGCAAGACGCTCGGCGCGCAGGCGCACGTGACGCTGAGGGAACGCGACGACACGGTCACGCCGGCGCTGGTTCCATCCCCGGGCTCGACGGTGCTCGCACAGACGCAGGCGCGCGCCCAGCGGCTGCGCTCGATCGCCAACTGGCAGCAACTCGTTCCGATCCTCGAGGCGATTGCGGGGGTCGCCGCGGTCTCGGCCAACGTGTCGGGGGGCGGCCTCGCGACGCGTGGCGAGGCGACGAAGGCGATCGCGCTGGTCGGCGTCGACCTCGACCGCTACGACCGCATCGTCCACCTCCGTTCGAAGGTGGTCGAAGGCGTCGCAAGCCTCGCTCCCGGCGATGCGATCCTCGGCCGCGAACTCGCCGACGACCTCGGGGTCCACGTCGGCGACCGGATCTCGCTGGCGACGGGCGCCGTCTTTGACTCCGTGCGCGTCACGGCGCTCGTCGATCTCGGCGTTCGCGAGCTCAATCGGCGCAGCGTGTTCGTTCCGCTGCGCACCGCGCAAAGCCTGCTCCAGCTGCCGGGCGGCGCCACGGGCATCGACATCACGCTCGACGACGTCTGGTCGGCACAGCGGGTGGCCGACGATCTCTCCGGACGTCTGCCCTACCGGATCGAGAGCTGGCAGGAGAGCAACGCCTCCTTGGTCTCGGCGCTCAACGCGCAGTCGGTCAGTACCGCCGTGATCCGCGGGGTGGTGATGATCGTCGTCGTGCTCGGGATCGCGAGCGTCCTGGTGGTGTCGGTGGTGCAGAAGCGGCGCGAGATCGGCATCCTGCGGGCGATGGGGGCCACGCGCGGCCAGGTGTTGCGCATCTTCCTGCTGCAGGGCGCGATCGTCGGTGCGCTCGGCTCGATGCTCGGCGTCGTCCTCGCCGTCGGGCTGATTTACGCGTTCAGGGGACTCGCGAAGGGTGCCGACGGGCTGCCGCTCTTCGCCATCACGCTGTCGCCCACCCTAGCCCTGCAAGTCGCCGCCGTCGCGACGCTGTGCGGCGTGCTCGCGGCGGTGGCGCCGGCCAGGAGCGCGGCACGGCTGGACCCGGCGCAGGCGATCCGCATGTGAGCGGCAAACGACGCCGCCCATGACCGCTTCCGCTGCGCCGCTGATCGAGCTCGCCGACATTCGCAAGCGCTACAACATCGGCCGCCCGAACGAGGCCGAGGTGCTGCACGGGCTGTCGTTCCGGATCGAGCGCGGCGAGTTCGTCGCCCTTATCGGCCCATCGGGATCAGGCAAGAGCACCCTGCTCAACATCGTCGGCCTGCTCGAGCGCGCCACCTCGGGCAGCTACCGCATCGACGGCGAGGAGACGAACGAGCTCAGCGACGCCGAGCTCACCATGCGGCGGCGCACCACCCTCGGCTTCGTGTTCCAGTTCCACCACCTCCTGCCCGCGTTCACGGCGCTGGAGAACGTGACGTTGCCGGCCCTGATGCGCGAAGGGCGCGTGACGCCGGCGGAGCGCGACCGCGCGCTCGCGGTGTTGTCCGCGGTGGGGCTGGCCGCTGCGGCGGCCACGCGGCCGGGTGAGCTGTCGGGCGGCATGCAGCAACGCGTCGCCATCGCCCGCGCGCTGGTGCATCAGCCTGCGCTGGTGCTGGCCGACGAGCCGACGGGAAACCTCGACACGCAGTCCGCCGACGAGGTCTTCCGACTGATGCGACGCATGCACGCCGAGCTCGGCATCTCGTTCCTGCTGGTCACGCACGACGGCCGCCTCGCAGCCCGCTGCGACCGTGTGATCGAGCTCGTCGACGGCCGCATCGAGCGCGACGAAGCGCTGGCTGCGAACCCGACGCAGGAGGCCAGGGACTGATCTGCCGCAACGCGCCGCGTCGGCGCGCTCGGCATGCCGGCGTCGCCAAGCCCGAACGGCGCGGGATCATCGTTGCCCACTCCCTGCATCTTGGTGAAGCGCAGCTTCACGCGGCGGGACGATCCCGCCTCGGTCACGGCATCGCGCAGACGATCAGGCGTCGTTCCTGCGCGATCGTTGGAGCCGTGCCATCCCCGCGAGGCCGGCCGCCCGCCGACCGACGATCCGGTCGCCGACAGCGCGCGCATGAACCGCTGGATCGAGAGCGAAATCCGTCACCACCCGCCGCAATAGCTCTTGGTTCATCGCCGCTTCAAGACGCGGCCGCCGGGCGAGCCGTCGGTCTATCGATAATCGAGCGATGCCCTTGCGCCCCCGGTTTCGAGCATGAGCACCGGTGCGCGCCCCCGGCCCGCGAGTCGTGCCAGGGTCAAGCCGGCGACAACGGCGACAACGGCTGCCGCGGCGTGGCGCGGCTTGCGCCGCGGCCTGTCGCTGGCCGACGCCGATGTCGCCAGCGGACGGGCCGAGCTGCGCGACGCGCTGTCCCGATTCAGCGCCCTCGACGACGGCCCGGGACATTTGCTCGCCGCGGCCGCCTTGGTCCAGTGCATCGGCGTCGCCGACGACGACTACGCCGGCTTCGAGGACGCCGTCGATGCGGTCAACGCCACGAACGTCAGCCTCGACGCGATCGTCGACGCCGCCGATCGGCTGCTCGCCCGCTCGGGCGCGTTGGTCGCGGGATGGTTCAGGGCCCTCGACGACCCGGCGTTGCCGGCGCTCGCCGAAAGCATCGTGCGCGCCCTGGGCGACACGGCGATCGCGGCGCCGGTCCGTGCCCGCGCCGGCCTGGCGGCGCTCGGCTATCACGAGGCGCGCGTCAACCTCGAGAACGTTCTCTGGGTCGAGCTCGCGATCCGTCCGGTGCTGGCTGAGCCCGCCGTCGGCACGCGCCTGGTCGACGAGTGGTACCACATGCTCGTCCAAGCGTTCTACCAGTGCGGCGCGCCGGAGCGCGCCGACCGTGTCCGGGCCAAGCGCGTCGCCTCGGGCGCCCCGCTGCTGCCGGCAATCGAGCTCAAGCTCCTTCTTCTTGATGCCCAGCTGGCGATCGGCGAAGGCCGGATCGAGCCCGGTCGCGCGGCCCTGGCGCAGGCGGCGCCCTTGCTCGGGCCGCGCGCGCCGCGTCCCGCAAGCTGGTGGCACCTGCTGCGATCGCGCCTGCATCTGGTCGAAGGCCAGCATCGCGACGCCTTGATCCACGCCCGGCTGGCGCTGCGACTGGCGCTGGAGAGCCGGCTGCCCGAGCGCTGGATGGGCGTGACGGTGATGCAGGAAGGCCAGGTGCAGATGGCCTCCGGCCTGCCCGCCGAGGCAGTTCCGTTCTTCGAGCGCGCCGGCCGCGCGACGAGCGGCGCACAGGCCGACTTCTGCTGGTGCCTCGCGCGCTTTGCACGAGCGCTCGCCGATGTCGGTGTCGCCGACGAGTCGGCACGCGCGCATCTGCGCGCCGGCTTCGCGCTGGCGCGCCGGTTGCAGTGGCTGAACTTCCTGCGCGCCTGCCCGAAGGTGGCGGCGTCGCTTTGCGCCCTAGCGCTCGAGCACGACATCGAAACCGATTTCGTGCGCCAGGTCATCGCTACACGCGGGCTCGAAACGGCGCGCTCCGACCTGGCGGCCTGGCCGTGGCCGATCCGGATCATGACCCTCGGCCGCTTTCACATCGAGCTCGGCGGCGCGGAGCTCGCCTTTCGCGGCAAGGTGGCGAGAAAGCCGCTTGAGCTCCTGCAGTTCGTGATCGCTTCGAACGGCAGCGACGTCTCGACCGCGACGGCGACCTTCTCGCTCTGGCCCGATCTCGACGGCGACAAGGCCAAGGCCGCGCTCAACGCCGCCCTGCACCGGCTGCGCAGGCTCCTCGGCAGCGACGATGCGGTTCAGCTCGAGCTCGGCCGCCTGAGCCTCGACGGGCGCCTCGTCTGGGTCGACTGCCTGGCGTTCGAGCAGCTCGCCGACAGCATCGGCATGGCGCCCGAGATGGCACTCTCGGCGCCGGCCGCGGGCGCGGCGCAGCGCGCGCTCGCGCTCTACGGCGGCCCGTTCCTGCACGACTCCGACGATCACGCCTGGCAACTCGTCTGCCGCTCGCGGCTGGCGAGCAAGTTCAAGCGCATGGTCAACCTCCTCTTGCGCCAGGCCGTCGCGCGTGGCGACGGTCAGGCCGCGCGTGCGCTGCTCGAGCGCGCGCTCGAATTCGATCCGCTCGCCGAGGAGATGGCGCGCGAGTTGATGCGCATCCTCATCGATCGCGGCGAGCAGGCGGCGGCGCTGGCGGTGTTCGAGCGCTGCCGCGACGCGATCGCCGGCGCGCTCGGCGCGAAGCCGGCGCCGGCAACGATCGCGCTGCTGGCCCGGATCCGTCCCGTGCCCCCTCGACCGGGGGGAGCGCCTTTCGCGCATCGGTAGGGGATTCGTATGCGGGCGGCGCCTAGTCTGCGCTTCACCCATTTCGAAAGGCCTGCCATGGAACCCTTCGCCGCGTCGCTGCATCGCCCCTTCTCGTTCGGCCGCATGCTGGCGGCCCTGGTCGGCATCGCTGCCCTCGCTCTGGGGGCGACGGATGCCGGCGCCGACCCGAGCGGCCCGCTCGGCTGCGACGGCCGCCTGGGCGTCGGCGGTTGCGCGCCGTACGCGCAGGTCATCGTCTTCGGCGTCGACGTCGCCGGGCCGAACAGCATCTTCGAATACGACCTGCCCGTCCTCGACTACTCGCCCACCGTGCAAGGCGGCAACCTGCGCGGCGTCGTCGATCTGTCGCAGGCACTCCTCAGGACGTATGCGCAACGCAACGAAGACGGCAACCCCAGCACCGCCAACGGCGTCAGCGCGAACGCGGTGGGGGTCGACGTGTTCACGCTGCGCAGCCTCGGCGCGCCGTCGCCCGACTTCTTCACGTTCTCGGTGGTCTTTGAGGCCGAGGGCGTCGGCGGGATCGACAACCCGGGGTACGTCGTCGCGTCGTATCTGTCCTTGCGTCCGGACAGCATCGACGGCGCGCCCCTCGGCTTTTCCGGCGGACACCTGGACGACATCAGCGTGCTGCAGGCGGGCAACCAGGTTCCCGTGTTTCAGCAGTTTCACGTTGGCCTGATGACATATGCAAACCTGTCGATGCGCCTCGACACGCCGTTCCAGCTCAGCTATTCGCTGCGCACCGACGTCAGCGAAGGCAGCTTCCTCGACTTCATGCACACGGCGCGACTCAGCTTCGTCCTGCCCGACGGCGTGAGCGTCACGTCGATGGGCGGGTACGACTCGGCTCGCCTCGTCGCCGCCGTCCCCGAGCCGTCGACGTGGCTGCTGATGGTTGCCGGCCTTGCGGCCGTCGCCAGGCTGGGCGCGAGCCAGCGCCGGCGCGGGGCCTAGAACCCGCTTCTCGACTCGATCGACGACCGAGACTTCCATGACCAAAGCCGTCGCGCGCTGCGTTGCACTGAGTCTTGCGCTCGCAGTCGGGCTCGCGCCGAACCGGAGCGAGGCGATCGCGCCGGCGCTGCTCTTCATGCTCAAGCAGATCGCGCAGGATGTTGCCAAGTCGATGCTCAAGGACGCGCTGCTCTCGGGCCTCTCGGGGATGGGCTGCAAAGGCATCGCCTTGGCGAACGCGCTGGAGGCGCTCGACCTGCGCCGCGGTGTCGGCGGCGCGAGCGGCGTGTTCACCGCAGTGGGTGGCCTCAACAAGCTGCCGGCGGCCACGGCAACGATCCCCGGCATGGCGGGCATGGCGAACATGCCGGGAATGCCGGCGGGCCTCGGCGGCGCCATCCCGGCCGACATGACGGCCAAGATGAGCGCCCTGATGCCCGGCATCGGCCAGATGCCGGCGGGCCTGGCGCCCGATCAGATCGCGATGACGGCGAGCATCCAGCAGGCGATGGGCCAGCCGCTCTCGCCTGGAGAAACGATCGCCTCCATCGACGAGCTGGCGGAGCTCGGTTTCCTGCCCAAAGCGGTCCAGACCGAGCTGAAGGAATGCATGGTCTTTCTTCCGGCCAGCATCCCGGCGCTGGGCATGGGAATGGGAATGCTGAAGCCGATCGTTCCGCAGTTGCGTCAGGCGCGTGACGAGATGCGTGCCCTTTCACCGGCCGAGCAGGACGAGGTCGCGGCCACGCTGGCCGAGGAGATCGGCCCGCTACCCGCCGGCCAGCGTGCCGAGTTCATCGAATACCTCGGGACGGGCTTCTTTCCGGCGCGCGTCAGCGCCGGCGTGAAGGCCCGTCTCGGCGTCAAGTAGCTGAACCGAGCCTGATGACCCATCCCCCATCCATCTGCAGGAGACACGCATGAAGAACCGCTTCGCCTTCAACCTCACGGCCGCGCGCTGGCTCTGTGCCGCCGCGCTGCTGGCTGCGCTGCCCGCGGCAGCGCAGTTCCTCAACCCGCTCGCGACCAATGTCGGCGTCGGGGCCAACGCCGTCAATTCGTACATCCAGCCCGGCGTCAGCCGCAACACCAACGGCAGCGGGCCGATCGCCGATGCGGCCAGTGAGCTTTACGGGTCCAACACCGCCGACAGCTCGGCCGCCGTCGACGCTTTCGGGCTGCATGCGTCGTCGGCAGTGCACGCCGATTCGAGCAACGCCAACGACTCGGCGGGGGCGAACAGCTTCGCCGGTCTCGTCAATCCGTTCATCGTCGTTCCGGGCGCCGGTTTCAGCGGCACGCAGGCGCTCATCCGGATCGCGTACTCGTTCGCCGGCAGCATCAACATCTATCCGTCGCTGGCGGCGTGCGCGACGTGCTTCGGCCTGGTCCAGGCCAGCCTTGGCGTCGACGGGATGGCCGACCAGTTCTCCTTCCTCGGCGCCTCCTCGCAGGGGACGATGGGAAACCCGGGCTTTTTCGCGGGCGGCGTCAGCCGCAGCGGCGTTCTCGAAGGCCTGGTGCCGATCAATACCGAGCTCTATCTGCGGGGCGGCCTGCTGACCGAGGTCCACTGTCAGTCGAACGCCAGCCTGTCGTGCGGCACCGAGGCCCTCTTCGGTGGCACGCTGTCGTACACGGGCTTCTCGCCCGACGCGGTCATCATCGCCTGGGGCCTGACGCCGACGACGACGGTCACGGCGGTGCCCGAGCCGTCGACGTGGCTGCTGCTGGCGGCCGGCCTCGCCGGGATGGCACGGCTCCAACGATCGCGCAGGAACGACGCCTGATCGCCTGCGCGATGGCGTGACCGAGGCGGGATAATCCCGCCTCATGAAGCTGCGCTTCACGAAGATGCAGGGAGCGGGCAACGACTTCGTCGTGCTCGATGCGACGCGCGCGCCGGTCGATCTCGATGCACGCTCGCTGCGCCGGCTCGCCGACCGCCGCTTCGGCGTCGGCGCCGACCAGATCCTGATCGTCGAGCCGAGCACCGCGCCCGGTGTCGACTTCCGCTACCGCATCTTCAACGGCGGCAGCGGCGACGAGGTCGAGCACTGCGGCAACGGCGCGCGATGCTTCGTCCGCTACGTGCGCGACCACGGCCTGAGCGACAAGAGCGCGCTCGTCGTCGAGACCATGAACCGCCGCCTCGAGCTGCGCCTGAAGGACGACGGCCGGGTCACGGTCGACATGGGTCCGCCCGACTTCGATCCGGCGCACGTGCCTTTCGACATCACCTGGCTCGCAACCAGCGCGAGCGACGCCGGCCTGTCGCTCTGGCCGCTGGAGCTCGGCGAAGGCCGGTCGGTCGATGTCGCCGTCGTCTCGATGGGCAATCCGCACGCGGTTCAGATCGTCGCCGACGTCGACTCCGCGCCGGTCGCGACGCAGGGTCCGAAGATCGAGAAGCACGTGCGCTTCGTGCAGGGCGTCAACGCCGGCTTCGTGCAGATCGTCTCGCGCAAGGCCGTGCGACTGCGCGTGCACGAGCGCGGCGCAGGCGAGACGCTGGCGTGCGGCACGGGGGCCTGCGCGGCGGTCGCGGTCGGCATCCGTCTCGGTCTGCTCGATGCGCGCGTCGATGTCGAGACGCGCGGCGGCATGCTGACGATCGAGTGGGCCGGCGGCAACGCGCCGATGCTCATGACCGGCCCGGCCGAGACCGTGTACGAAGGCGAGATCGAGATATGAACCACCCCACGAGAAGCGACACGAGAAGGAACGCATGAGCAACAGCCAGGGAGGCACACCGATGGGCGTGCAGGGAATCACCGAGGCGGACATCGCCAACTACCTGGCCGCGAGCCCGGGCTTCTTCGAGCGCCATGCGGAGCTGCTCGGCAGCATCCAGCTGACGAGCCCGCACGGCCAGCGCGCCGTCTCGCTGCAGGAGCGGCAGATGGAAATGCTGCGCGACAAGATCAAGGGCCTCGAGCGCCAGATCATCGAGATGGTGAGGAACGGCCAGGACAACGTCGCCATCGCCGACAAGCTCCATCGCTGGACGCATGCGCTGATGCTCACGGCGAATGCCGCCGACCTGCCCGACGTGCTCGTGCGCGAGCTGCAGCACCAGTTTTTGATTCCGCAGGCGGCGGTCCGCATCTGGGACGGCGCCGAGGCCTTCGCCGACCTGGCGTTCGCGCGCATGGCCAGCGCCGACGCGAAGAGCTTCGCGACCAGCCTGACGACGCCGTACTGCGGGGCCAACACCGGCTTCGAGGCGGTGCAGTGGCTCGATCATCCGGCGCAGGCGCTCTCGATCGCGCTGATCGCGCTGCGCCGCGACGGCCAGGACGGCGCCTTCGGCCTGCTCGTGCTCGCATCGCCCGACGCGACGCGCTACAGCGCCGACATGGGCACGGAGTTCCTCGCCCGCATCGGCGAGGTCGCGAGCGCGGCGCTGACGCGCCTGCTGCCGGCCGCCTGAGCGCCAGGCGCCGATGAGCGATGGCGCCGAGCTTCCGCGCGACGCCGACGTCGCGGCGCACCTCGACTATCTGAAGGTCGAGCGGCGCCTGGCCGAGCGCACGCTCGAGATGTACGGCGACGCGTTCGACCGCCTCGAGCGCCTCGCGCGCGCCACGCCGGTCGCGCTGCGCCAGGCCGAGACGCACCACATCCGCCGCTGGGCCGCGCAGCTGCACGGCGCCGGCCTCGCGCCGCGCACGATCGCGATGCTGCTCTCGGCGTGGCGCGGCTTCTATCGCTGGCTCGGCCGCGACGGCCTGGTCGCGGCGAATCCCGTCGAGGGCGTGCGCGCGCCGCGTGCCGCGCGACCGTTGCCGAAGGCGCTCTCGGTCGATCACGCGGTCGCGCTCGTCGAGCATCGCGGCGAGGGCGGCGACGCGACGCTGGCGGCGCGCGACGCCTGCATGCTCGAGCTGCTCTATGGCTGCGGCTTGCGCGTCGGCGAGCTCGTCGGCCTCGACGTGATCGCGAGCGGATCGGCAGCGGGCTGGATCGACGCGGCCGACGCGAGCGCGCACGTGCTCGGCAAGGGCAGGAAGCGCCGCGCCGTGCCGGTCGGCGCGCCGGCGTTGAAGGCGCTGACCGAGTGGCTCGTGCTGCGCGACGGCATCGCCCGCGCCGACGAGCCCGCGCTCTTCGTCGGTCGCCGCGGCAGCCGCCTCACGCAGAGCCAGGTGCGCTCGCGCCTGAAGGACCGCGCCATCGCCGCCGGTCTGCCGACGCACGTTCATCCGCACATGCTGCGCCACTCGTTCGCGTCGCACGTGCTGCAGTCGAGCGGCGACCTGCGCGCCGTCCAGGAGCTGCTCGGCCACGCCAGCATCACGACGACGCAGGTCTACACGAAGCTCGACTTCGGCCATCTGTCGAAGGTCTACGACGCGGCGCATCCGCGCGCGCGCAAGCGCAGCTAGCGTGAAAAGCGTTCGCGTTCGAGACGGCAAGGAACGCTCGCTGCTGCGCCGCCATCCGTGGGTGTTCGACGGCAGCGTGGCCGCCGGCAAGGCCGACTCCGGCGAGACCGTGCGGGTCGACGCAAGCGACGGGCGCTTCCTGGCGTGGGCGGCGTACAGCCCGATGTCGTCGATCCGCCTGCGCGCCTGGAGCTTCGACGAGAGCGAGCGCATCGACGCCGCCTTCTTCGCGCGACGCATCGCTGCGGCGATCGCGCTGCGGCGTCGTCTGCCGATCGCGAGCGACGGCTTGCGCCTGATCCACGGCGAGTCCGACGGGCTGCCCGGCCTCGTCGTCGACCGCTATGCCGACGTGCTCTCGGCGCAGTTCCTGTCTGCGGGCGTCGAGCGCTGGAAGGCAGTGATCGCAGATGCGCTGATGGCGCAGACCGGCGCGGCGCGTCTCTTCGAGCGCAGCGACACCTCGGCGCGCCAGCGCGAAGGCCTGGCGCCGTTGACCGGCTGGCTGCGCGGCGCGGACGCCGGCGCGCAGACGGCGGTGGCGATCCGCGAGCACGGCTGGACGCTGGGCCTCGACGTCGCCAGCGGCCACAAGACGGGCTTCTATCTCGACCAGCGCGACAACCGCAAGCTCTTCGCCGACACCGTCAGGCACTTCGGCTTCGAGCGCGTCCTCAACTGCTATTGCTACACCGGTGGCTTCAGCGTCGCCGCGCTGGCCGGTGGCGCGGCACACGTGACGGCGATCGACTCGTCGGCGCCGGCCCTGGCCGAGGCCGCGGCCAACGTCGCGCGCAACGGCTTCGACGCGGCGCGTCACGAGCCGGTCGACGCCGACGTGAATCAGAGCCTGCGCACGCATCTCGATGCCGGCCGGAGCTTCGACGCGATCGTGCTCGATCCGCCGAAGCTCGCGCCGACCGCGGCGCATGCCGAGCGCGCCGCGCGCGCGTACAAGGACATCAACCGCCTCGCGCTGCAGCTGCTGCGGCCGGGCGGTGCGCTCTTCACGTTCTCGTGCTCGGGCGGCATCGGCGCCGACCTGTTCCACAAGATCGTCGCCGGCGCGGGCCTCGATGCCGGCGTCGACGGCTTCTTCTACGCGCGGCTCGGCGCCGCGCCCGACCATCCGATGACCGTGAATTTCCCAGAAGGCGAGTATCTGAAGGGCTGGGTCGTGCTCAGGCGCTGAGCGGCAGCACGATCCTCGTCGCGTGCTTGGCGCGGCGGACGCTGAAGAACGTCTTCACGTTGCGCACGTTCGCGTCCTGCGTCAGGAGCCGGTCGACGAAGGCGCCGTAGGCGGCCATGTCGGCGAGCTGGACGACGAGCATGAAGTCGGGGCCGGGCGAGACGCGGTGGCACTGCTGGACGGCGACGTCGGCGACCGCGCGCACCTCGAACTCGCGCATCGCCTCGGCCGACTGGCGGTCGAGCGAGACCTCGACGAAGGCGGTGAGGCCGTGGCCGAGCGCGCCGTGCGAGAGCAAGGCCACCCGGCGCTCGACGACGCCGCTCTCGACCAGACGCTTGACGCGGCGCAGGCAGGTCGCGGGCGAGACGTGCACCCGGCTGGCGAGGGCGTCGTTGGTAAGCGAGGCGTCGTCCTGGAGGATATCCAGGATCTTGAGATCGAGCCCGTCAAAGTTAGCGCTGACTCGCATAAAAATTCAACTATGCAATAATTATTGAATTAACAGTTTAACAATTGTATCTGCATATAGATTAGTCTGTAGATAGATGTAAATCGCAAGAATATTTCACACAGAGAATCGTAGAGTCCGATTCCCGTCGACCCGAACAGGACCCGGACCATGTGTGGAATCGTCGCCGCCGTCAGCTCGCGCAACTGCGTTTCCATCCTGGTCGAGGGCCTGCGCCGGCTGGAATACCGAGGCTACGACTCGTGCGGCGTCGCGGTCCACCAGGGCGGCCGCCTGCGCCGGGCACGCAGCACGGCGCGGGTCGCCGAACTCGCGGCGAACGTCGTCGCCGATCACATCGAGAGCGGCACCGGCATCGCCCACACGCGCTGGGCCACTCACGGCGCGCCGGTCGTTCACAACGCCCATCCGCACTTCTCGTACGGCCCCGGCAAGGCGGCGCCGCCCGCCGCCGACGGTGATGGCGGCGACGTCTCCGGCATCGTCGCCGCGGGCCGGATCGGCCTGGTCCACAACGGCATCATCGAGAACCACGACGAACTGCGCGCCGAGCTGAAGGCCAGGGGCTACGTTTTCGTGACGCAGACCGACACCGAGGTCATCGCGCACCTGGTCGACCACCTCAACGACGGCGACCTGCTCGACGCCGTGCAGCGTGCCTTGCCGCGACTGCGCGGCGCCTATGCGATCGCCGTCATCTGCCGCGACGAGCCGCACCGCGTCGTCGGTGCGCGGCGCGGCTCGCCGCTGATCCTCGGCCTCGGCACCGAGCCGGGTGCCAACGAGAACTTCCTCGCCTCCGATGCGATGGCGCTCGCCGGCGTCACCGACCAGATCGTCTACCTCGAGGAAGGCGACGTCGTCGACCTGCAGCTCGGAAAGTACTGGATCACCCATGCCGACGCGAAGGGCGAGTTCCGCGCCGTGCAGCGCGCCGTGAAGACGGTGATCGCGCACACCGGCGCGGCCGAGCTCGGGCCGTACCGGCACTACATGCAGAAGGAGATCTTCGAGCAGCCGAAGGCGATCGCCGACACGCTCGACGCCGTGCCGGGCATCTCGGCCGATCTCTTCGGCGACGGCGCGCATCGCGTTTTCCAGTCGGTCGACTCGGTGCTGATCCTCGCCTGCGGTACGAGCTTCTACAGCGGCTCGGTCGCCAAGTACTGGCTCGAGTCATTCGCGCGCATCCCGACGTCGGTGGAAGTGGCGAGCGAGTACCGTTACCGCGACAGCGTGCCCAACCCGCGCACGCTCGTCGTCACGATCTCGCAGAGCGGCGAGACGGCCGACACGCTGGCCGCGCTCAAGCACGCGCGTTCGCTCGGCATGGAGCACACGCTGACGGTGTGCAACGTCGCGACGAGCGCGATGGTGCGCGAGTGCGCAATGGCGTACATCACGCGCGCCGGCGTCGAGATCGGGGTCGCGTCGACCAAGGCGTTCACGACGCAGCTTGTCGGCCTGTTCCTGCTCTCGCTCGCGCTCGCGCAGGTGCGCGGGCGGCTGAGCGAGAGCGATGAAGCACGTCATCTGAAGTCGCTGCGCCACCTGCCCGTCGCCGTCCAGGCGGTGCTCGCGCTCGAGCCGCAGATCATCGCGTGGAGCGAGGAGTTCGCGTCGAAGGAGAACGCGCTTTTCCTCGGCCGCGGCATGCACTACCCGGTGGCGCTCGAAGGCGCGCTGAAGCTGAAGGAGATCAGCTACATCCACGCCGAGGCGTATCCGGCCGGCGAGCTCAAGCACGGGCCGCTGGCGCTGGTCACGGCACAGATGCCGGTGGTCGCAATCGCGCCCAACGACGCGCTGCTCGAGAAGCTCGAGAGCAACCTGCACGAGGTGCGTGCGCGCGGTGGCCAGCTCTTCGTCTTCGCCGACGCCGACACGCGGATCGAGTCGGGCGACGGCGTGCGCGTCATTCGCATGCCCGAGCACTACGGTGCGCTCTCGCCGATCCTGCACGTCGTGCCGCTGCAACTCCTCGCGTATCACACGGCCGTCGCGCGCGGGACCGATGTCGACAAGCCGCGCAACCTGGCGAAGAGCGTCACGGTGGAGTGAGCTCTTCCGCGGCAGCACGACCACCTGAGGACGTCGGGCTCATCCCGCCATAGCGCCCGAAGCCTGGCGCTCGGCGCGCCTCGCTCACTCTTCGCGGCCGCCGCCCAGGCCGAGCAGCAGGAGCAGCGACTGGAAGACGTTGTAGACGCTCAGGTACACGCCGAGGGTGGCTGTGATGTAGTTCGTCTCCTGCCCGTCGCGCACCCGCTTCAGGTCGACCAGGATGAACGCCGAGAAGATGCCGATCGCCAGGACCGCGATCGTGACCATCAGCGCGCTCGACTGCAAGAAGAAGTTGGCGACGCCGGCGACGAGCAGCATCACCGCGCCGATGAAGAGCCACTTCCCCATCGCGCTGAGGTCGCGCCGGATCATCGACGAGAGCGTCGCCATGCCGAGGAACACGACGCCGGTGCCGGCGAACGCGGTCATCACCAGCCCGGCGCCGTTGGCCATGCCGAGAACGGTGCCGACCAGACGGGCCAGCATGAGGCCCATGAAGAAGGTGAACCCGAGCAGCACCGGCACGCCGGCCGCCGAGTCCTTGGTCTTCTCGATCGCGAACATGAAGGCGAACGCGCCGCCGAGGAACACGACTAGGCCGATGCCGGGGGAGAGCGCCTGCGCCATGCCCGTGACGACGCCTATCCACGCGCCGAGGACGGTCGGCACCATCGACAGCGCGAGCAGCCAGTAGGTGTTGCGCAGGACGCGCTGGCTGTCGGCGCTGCGAACGGCATTGCCGGAGGAATCGTCGAGTCGCTCGACGTGGGGAAGTGTTCTCGCCATGACCATGACTCCTTGAAGGACGACCGCAGAACAGCAGTCTAGGAACGGGCACGCTTCGCGTAAATTCGAATCTTCGATGCATTCACTTCGAGAATCACGCAGAGTTGCGCCGGTGGTCGTACGATGAATCTCGAGCACCGCGCGTCGGCGCGTCGGGACCGCTGCGGCGCGGGTCGACACGGCGCGGCACCGTCACCACCGGCGACTATCATCGACGCCTCTTCCAGGACCGTTCGACGTCACCCGCAGGCGCTGCACATGGACATCACCGATCCGGTCGTGGCCGCGACTCGCGCATGACGACGCCGGAAAGCTTCGAGGCCTGGATCGGCCGGACCGAGGAGCGCCGCGACACCATCACCGCGGCGCCGCCGGCCGCGCTTTCCGCCACGCTCGACCGCGACGATCCGACGCCCAGCGCCGGCACGCCGCTGCCACCGCTCTGGCACTGGCTCTACTTTCTGCCGATGGCGAGGCAGAGCGAACTCGGTCCCGACGGTCATGCCCGACGCGGCGGCTTCCTGCCGCCGGTGCCGCTGCCGCGCCGGATGTGGGCCGGCAGCCGGCTCGACTTCGTCCACCCGCTGCGCGTTGGCGACGCGGTCCGGCGCACATCGCGGATCGCCGCCGTGACGAGCAAGAACGCGCGCTCCGGGCCGCTCGTCTTCGTCACGGTCGAGCACGAGATCGCGAACGATGCCGGCGTCGCGATCCGCGAAGCGCACGACATCGTCTACCGCGACCTGCCCGCGCCGGGTGCGCCCGCCGCGGCACCCGACGCAGCGCGCGACGAAGCCTTCGCGCGCGACGTCGTGCCCGACGACGTGCTCCTCTTTCGCTATTCGGCGCTCACCTTCAACGGCCACCGCATCCACTACGACCGGCGCTATGTCACCGAGGTCGAGGGCTATCCGGGGCTCATCGTGCACGGGCCGCTGATCGCCACGCTGCTGCTCGACCTGCTGCGCCGGGAGCGCCCGGACGCGGTCGTGGCGCGCTTCGAGTTCAAGGCCGTCAGCCCGCTGTTCGACCTGCATCCGTTCAGCATCTGCGGTCGTCCCGACGGCGCGCGCGGCTATGCGCTCTGGGCGCGCAACCACGCAGGCGGCCTGGCGATGCAGGCCCGCGCCGAGGTCCGCTGAGACGTCCGCTGGACAATGCCGCCATGCTGAAGACCGCACCCGACCGCTTCCAGGACATCCGCGACGCGGTGCGCGCCCTCTGCGCCGAGTTCCCCGATGTCTACCACCGCGACATCGACGCGCGCCGCGCCTACCCCGAAGCGTTCGTCGACGCGCTCACGAAGGCCGGTTGGCTCGCTGCGCTGATCCCTGCCGAGTACGGCGGCTCGGGCCTCGGCCTGGCCGAGGCGAGCGTGATCATGGAAGAGATCAACCGCTCGGGCGGCAACGCCGGCGCGTGCCACGGCCAGATGTACAACATGGGCACCCTGCTGCGCCACGGCAGCGACGCGCAGAAGCAGCTCTACCTGCCGAAGATCGCGAGCGGCGAGTGGCGGCTGCAGTCGATGGGCGTCACCGAGCCGACGAGCGGCACCGACACGACGAAGATCCGGACCACCGCCGTCAAGCGCGGCGACCGCTACGTGGTCAACGGCCAGAAGGTGTGGATCTCGCGCGTCCAGCACAGCGACTGGATGATCCTGCTGGCGCGCACGACGCCGCTCGCGGACGTGAAGAAGAAGACCGAGGGCATGTCGATCTTCATGGTCGACCTGCGCCAGGCCGAGAAGAGCGGCATGACCGTGAGGCCGATCGCCAACATGGTCAACCACGAGACCAACGAGCTCTTCTTCGAGAACCTCGAGATCCCGGCCGGGAACCTCATCGGCGAGGAGGGCAAGGGGTTCAAGTACATCCTGGACGGGCTCAACGCCGAGCGCACGCTGATCGCC
>JBBRZP010000078.1:0-15813 GCA_038236565.1 Burkholderiales bacterium
CGCACCCCCCCGAATTCAACCGCGGAGTCAACGAAGGCGTCTGATTCTAGGACGGACCTGAGCTCTTCGGCATGAGCCGGTGCGCGAGCAAGGCGGTCGTGCTGCCGGCCTTCCCGCGACCGAACCTGCAGGTGTGGACCGGCGCGCAAATCCACCGCGTCACCTTGGACGGCCGTCGCGCGACCGGCGTCGAGGTCGTGCCGCTCGGCGGCGGCGCGAAGGTCGTCGCGACGCTGTCGCCGGGTGGCGAGGTCGTGCTCGCGGCGGGCGCGATCGGCTCGCCGCAGATCCTGCAGCTCTCCGGCATCGGGCCGGCGGCGCTGCTGTCGTCGCACGGCATCCCCGTCCGCCACGTGCTGCCCGGCGTCGGCGAGAACCTGCAGGACCATCTCCAGATCCGCGCCGTCTACGGCGTCGAGGGCGCCAAGACGCTCAACACGTCGGCCTCGTCGCTGGTCGGCAAGGCGCTGATCGCCCTCGAGTACGCGTTCAGGCGTAGCGGCCCGATGAGCATGGCGCCGTCGCAGCTCGGCGCGTTCACCAGGAGCGATCCGGGTCGGGCGCATGCCAACCTCGAGTACCACGTCCAGCCGCTGTCGCTCGACGCGTTCGGCGAGCCGCTGCACACCTTCAACGCCTTCACGGCGAGCGTGTGCAACCTCAACCCGACCAGCCGCGGCAGCGTGCGCGTGCGCTCGGCCGATCCCGACGCCGCGCCGCGGATCGCGCCCGACTACCTCGCCACCGAGGAAGACGCCCGCGTCGCCGCGCAAAGCCTGCGCGTGACGCGACGCATCGTCGCCCAGCCCGCGCTGGCGAAGTACCGGCCGCGCGAGCTCAAGCCCGGCGTCGAGTTCGAGAGCGACGCCGACCTCGCCAAGCTCGCCGGCGACATCGGCACGACCATCTTCCATCCGGTCGGCACCGCGAAGATGGGCCCGGCGGGCGATCCGATGGCCGTCGTGGACGCGCGCCTGCGCGTCCACAGCCTCGAGGGCCTGCGCGTCGTCGACGCCAGCGTCATGCCGACGATCACCAGCGGCAACACCAACGCGCCGACGCTGATGATCGCCGAGCGCGCCGCCGAGTGGATCCTGCACGGCGACGTCTGACGCGCTCGCCCCGAGGGCGCGTGCATACTTGTTTCCCCGATCGGCCACAGGAAGCGCGCGATGAAAGTCCATGCCGTCACCAAAGTCCGCCTCGATGCCGACGGCCGCGTCACGGGCGTCGAGTGGGGGCCGGTCAACACCGAGACCAACGAGTGGCACACCGAGCCGGCCATCGCCGACGTCTCGGAAGTCGTCGCCGCCCTGAACCACGGCGACGACGTCTTCGCCCTGTTCCCGACCTCGCACGGCATGATGCCCATGCGGCGCTTCCGGGTCGTCGACTACGACAACGGCTGGCACACCGTGAATCTCGACGGCCCGCCGACGCACGAGCACGAGATCCACGACATGCTCCACGTCGCCTCCTAGGGACTCGGGCGTCGCGACGGTGAGAGCCGGCGCGCACGTCGTCGGCCTGCTCGCGGCACTGCTCGCCACCGCGGCCGGCGCCCGCGAGGCGCCGATTCCCGCCCAGTACGACGACGCGTCGTTCGTCGCCGGATCGCTCCTCGACGCACCCGAGCTCGCGCTCGGCGGCGCGCGGGTCACCGGCATCACGGTGCCGCACCACCTGCTTGCAGCCGATCTCATCGCTGCCGCGTTCCGTGCCGCCGCTGCGTCGGCGCGGCCCGACCGCATCGTCGTCCTCACGCCCGATCACTTCAAGCGCTCGGCCCGCCCCTTCGCGACGACGCGGGCCAGCTTCGAGACCGCGCTGGGCCCGGTGCCCACGGACCTGCGCGCAGTTGACCGCCTGCTTGCCTCGCCCGACGTCGCGGCCTCGTGGCTGTTCAAGCGCGAGCACGGCATCGGCGTGCTGCTGCCCTATCTCCGCCGCTTCTTTCCGGGTGTGCCCGTCGTTCCGGTCGCCGTCGCGATCGGCTCGCGCCGCGCTGCATGGGACGCGATGGTGAGGCGCCTCAAGCCGCTCGTCGGAGCGCGCACGCTGATCGTCCAGTCGACCGACTTCTCGCACTACCTGTCGGTCGAGGACGCGACGCGGCACGATCGCCAGTCGCTCGCGGCCCTTGCCAGCGGCGACCTCGACGCGGTCGCGGCGCTGCGCCAGCCGCAGCACCTCGACGCGCTCGGCGCGCAGTACATCCAGTCGCGCCTGCAGCACGAGGCCTTCGGCGCCGAGACCATCGTCTTCGCGCACCGCAACTCGGCACGCTACTCGGCTCCCGGGCCCGACGGGACGACGAGCTACATCGCCCAGGTGCACGTCACCGGCGCGGTCGGGCGCGTGCTCGTGCCGGATCCGGCGTTGCGCGAGCGCACCGTCTGCTTCGCGGGCGACACGTATTTCGGCCGCTATGTCGCGATGCTGCTGGCGCGGCCGCAGGCGGCTGGGCGCGTGCGTGCGTCGCTCGCCGCGCGACTCGGCGGCTGTCCGCTTGTCGTCAACCTCGAGGGCGTCACAGTCGCCGCCGCGCCCGCGCCGCCGTTGGGCGCGTCGGCGCCCGCCGGACCGCTGGCCATGGAGCGGGAGACCACCTTCGCCTGGCTGCGCGAGCTCGGCGTCCGCGCCGTCGGCGTGGCCAACAACCACAGCCACGACTTCGGCGCGGCGCCCTTCGCGGCGATGGTCGGCGACCTGCGCTCGGCCGGCTGGACCGTGCTCGAGCCCGGTCGTCTCGAGCCCGTCGGGCCGGTGGACGTCATCGCCTGGACGGATCTCGACAACGAGACGAGCGTCCGCACCGGGCTCATCGGAGACGACGCCTTTGCAGCCGTCGCGGCGCCGACACCGGGACGACCGCGCGTCGCCTTCATGCACTGGGGACGCGAGTTCGAGGCCGAGCCCGGCGATCGCGAACGGATGCTCGCGGGGCGCCTCGAACGCGCCGGAATCGACCTCGTCGTGGGAGCGCACCCGCATCGCGCGTCAACCGCGATCGAGCGGCTCGGCGGGAGTGGCGCGCTGCTCGCGTACTCGCTCGGCAACTTCATGTTCGACCAGCGCGGCCCTGCCGTGTCGCAAGCCCTGGTGCAGGTCACGGTGTTCGAGACGGGCGCCATCTTCGTGCGCCGCGTGGCGCTGCCCTCGGTCCATGCGCTCGCGTCGGCGTCGCCGCCGAACGAGGAGCCGGCCTCTAGCGGACGAGCCGCGGCTCGCTGAACAGGAGCCGCGGGATGAAGTAGGTCAGGTCGACCGGCGTCGACGCGATCCTGCGTCCGTCGCTCGTCTCGAGCACGACACGGAAGAGATGGCGCGAGGCGGCGTCGGCGGACAAGGTCATCTCCAGGCGCCGGTTCTCGCGCGGTCCGAGGCGGCCGCGGTACGGCAAGGCGATCGTGTAGTTCGCGCGGTCGAGCGCGAGCTTGATGGGTCGATAGCCGCCTTCGGTCGGCGCGCCGGCGCCGCACTCCGGCGACTCGGTCTGGATCACAAACAGCGGCACGTCGGTCTCGATCGGCGAGCGCGACGACTGCACGGCGCCGGCGCTGTCGCGCCAGCGGTAGTCGAGCGTGCCGGTCAGGTGGGTGATGACCGCGCCGCTGTCGCGCACCCGCACCAGGCCCGTGAATCCGCCCAGGACGCCATCGCGCTCCAGTCGAGCGAGGCACTGCGGCAACTGCGCGAACGACGGGCAGGTCGGCGGCCGACGACGCAGCGCGTCGAGCTGCGGCGCGATCTGCGCCGAGCTCCGGGCGACCGAGACCTCGACCGAGCCGATGCTGCCCAACGCCAGCTGGAACGATTGGGTCGTCGGCCGGTCGCGGCCGAACGCGAAGGTGACGGAGGCGTTGTCGGCGCGTCCCCAGCCGGTGTTGCGGAGCGCGAACGTGGGTGGCGTGCCGCCGGGTCCGCACGTGGCGCCGTCGCCCATCAGGATCAGTGGCTGCAGATCGCTCTGGCTCGACGCCACCTCGAGGTACCCGCCGGTCACCTGGACCGCCTGCGTGCCGTCGTTGGTGAGGTCGACGACGAGGAACACCGGCAGGAACTGGTCGACCGACTCGAATAGCTGCCCGGACTTCGGCGTGATCGTCGCGCCGGCCTTCCACAGGCGCATCAGCGTGCTCGAATCGGGTCCGACCTGGATGCGCTGCCCGGCCGCGATCTGCCCGTAGGCATAGCCGGGGTAGCTGTCTTCGGTGATGCGCTTGAGCTCGGCGCGGTTGCGGCGCTGGTCGACGTAGACGTTGAGCCGGACGGCATCGCCGGCGCCGGCCCCGGCGCCGGGGAACTGGACCGGAACGAGCGCCGGCGCCTCGGCGGCGCGAGCCTGACCGGTCGCTGCGACGCCGGCGACGATGCCGAGGGCGAGGGCGAGGCCGGCGCACGCGCCGAAGCGGCGGACGAGGCTGACGAGCGACATGGAACCTCCTGACGCCGGGTCGTCCGGAGGCGACCTGGGCCGAACGACGATAGCGCGCCCGCCGCGGTGCCACAAGGCGTGCCGGGTCGCGACCGGGCCCGACAATGGCCGCATGGCGCGCGTCTTCGTCTCGCACTCGAGTCTCGACAACGCCGTGGCCGCGGACCTCTTCTCCTGGCTGCGCGAGCACGGCTTCGAGCAGAGCTTCCTCGATATCGACGAGGTCGCGGGGCTCAAGGCCGGCGGCCGCTGGGAGCAGCAGCTCTACGAGCAGCTCAGTCGATGCAACGCGATCCTTCTCGTTCTCACGCCGAACTGGCACGCGAGCAAGTGGTGCTTCGCCGAGTTCGTGCAGGCGCGTTCGCTCGGCAAGGCGATTTTTCCGGTGGTCGTCGCGCCGACCGGCGACGTCTTCGTCGCGCCCGACATCCAGCAGCTCGACCTGCTGAAGGATCGCGAAGGAGGCCTGCGCCGCCTCGGCGCCGAGCTGACGCAGATCGCGCTCGACTCGCAAGGCGGCTTTCCGTTCCCGCCCGGACGTCCGCCCTATCCGGGCATGCTCGCCTTCGAGCGTGCCGACGCGGCGATCTATTTCGGCCGCGACGGCGAGATCCGTGCCCTCATCGAGCGGCTCGAGGCGCGACGGGTGCAGGGCGGAGCCCGCGTCGTCGCCGTGCTCGGCGCGTCCGGCTCCGGCAAGTCGTCGCTGTTGCGCGCCGGCGTGCTGCCGCGGCTCGACCGCTATGGCGACAACTGGGTCGTCGCCGAGCCGATGCGGCCCGGACGCCAGCCGGTGGCCGAGCTGGCCAAGACGATCGCCGCGGCGCTTGGTCGCGGCACCGATCCCGACGCCTGGCGCGCGCTCGAGGCGCGCTGGACGGCCGACGCCGCGTCGTTCGCCGCCGACGTCGACGACGTGCGCGTTCGTGCCGGCCGGCGCGAGGGGCGTCTGCTGGTCACGATCGACCAGGCCGAGGAGCTGTTCGCCGTCGCGACCCCGAGCGAGACCGAGCGGCTGGTCGCGTTGCTCGACGCCGCAGCCACGACCCAGGCGCCGCTGATCGTCGTGCTGACCCTTCGCTCCGACCACCTCGGCCTGCTGCAGCCTCTCGCCGAGCGTCTCGGCGGCGTCGAGGAGTTTTCGCTGGCGCCGATGCCGCCGGCGCGCTACGCGCAGATCATCGAGGGGCCGGCGCGGGTCGCCGGCCTCGCCATCGGGCCCGGCCTCGTCGCTGCGGCGACGCGCGATGCCGTCGATGCCGATGCGCTGCCGCTGCTCGCCTTCGCCCTGCGCGAGCTCTACGACCGCGCGGCATCGCTGGCGCGCGCCAGCGCCGCCGCGCTAGCGATCGGCGTCGCCGACTACGAGGCGCTCGGCGCCGACGGCGGCGCCTTGAACCCGCTGGAGAACGCGGTTCGCCGCCGCGCGGAGGCGATCGTTGCATCGCTCGCCGGCACGCCGGCAGCGGTCGATGCGCTGCGCGACGTCTTCGTCGAGGCGCTCACCCGCATCGACGACGACGGCCGCTACAGCCGGCGCGCTGCCCGCTGGTCGCAGATCGGCGCCGCCGCGCAGGACGCGGTGCGCACCTTCATCGATGCGCGTCTGCTGGTGTCGCGCGTCGACGAGGACGGCGAGCGCGTCGTCGAGGTGGCGCACGAGGCATTGCTGCGCAAGTGGCCGCGCCTGGTCGCCTGGCTCGACCATGAGCGCGACTTCCTGCTTGGCCGCCAGCAGGTCGACCGCGCGCTCGCCGACTGGACCGCGGCACCGCCCGAGCGACGAGACGACGCTCTGCTCCAGGGCCTGCTGCTCGAGCGCGCGCGAGAGTGGCAGTCGGGCCGTGCTCAGGCCTTGAGCGAGGCCCAGCGCAGCTTCATCGTGGCAAGCGCCGCCCATGCCGACGCCGTCCGGGAGCGCGCACTGCGTCGCCGGCGCACCGTGTGGGCCGGGGCGCTGGCCGCTCTCGTGGCGGTGACGGCGCTCGGCGTGCTCGCGGTGATCGAGCGCCGCGCGTCGGCCGACCTGAAGATCGACGCCGAAGCCGATCTGTGGCGGCAGCGCTCCGCCGCGTCGCTCGACAATGGCGAGGCCGAGCGCGCTGTCGGCCAGGCGGCGAAGGCCTGGACGCTGCGCGCCGATGCGAAGAGCCGATCGGCGCTGCTGCAGGCCGCGCTCGACGTCTCGCCCTTCTTCGTCTGGGAGTCGCGGCCCGATGCCGTCGTGCGCGGCCGGGCGGCGGCGACGCTGGTCTGGAGCGGCGACGCCGGCCTGGTGCTCGGCGACACCCTCGGCACGGCGAGCGCGATCGCGCCCGCCGCGCAGGGCCCAGCGTCGCGACGCGTGATCGAGGTCGCGCGCACGGCCGAGGCCGACCTGAACCGGCCGGAAGCGTTCGTCGCCGCGACGCGGCAGGCCGACGGCAGCCTGCTCGCCGTGCTCGAGGACGGGCGCATCCTCGCGCGCCGCAACGACGGCGGGCCGTTCCGGGTCGCGGGGGAAGTCGGGCCGGTGCGATCGGCGGCGGTCACGCGCAACGGCGTCGTCGTCGTGCAGCCGGATGGCGATGACAAGCCGATCGAACGGGTCGCCTGCCGCGTCGATGGGTCGGCCGCGGCGACGTGCGCGCCGGCGCGGTCGACGGGCCAGGGCCAGGCCAACGTGCGCTTTGACGCATTCGACGCGACGGCCGAGCGCATCGCGTTCGCGGCCGTCGGCGAACCGCTTCGGATCGTCGATGCGGCGGGAACGGTTCGTCCGGTCGCGCTGGGCGCGTCACCCGCCGACGGCGCTCGCGCCGTCGCCTGGCATCCGGCGGGCGCGCTGCTGGCGGTCGGCACGCACGCGGGCGAGCTCGTCGTCGTCGACGGCTCGAGCGGCCAGCCGGTGCGCCGCATGGGTCCGACCGAGCGCTTCCGCGAGACCGCCTTCCATCATCTGGCGTGGGCGCCGGGCGGCGACCGGATCGCGAGCGATTGCGGTCTGGCCTCGGTGTGCGTCTGGCGCCTCGACATGCCTGGCACGATGCGGCTCGAAGCGACGCTCGCCGGACATGCGACGGACATCACCGCGCTCGGCTGGAACGCCGACGGCACGCTCCTGGCCAGCGCAGACCTCGATGCGCGCGTTCGCGTCTGGCGCCTGGTCGACGGCGCAGCAGGCGATGCGTCCCGGGTGGCCCTGCTGCACATGCCCTGGGCCGTCAACGACCTGGACGTGAGCGCCGACGGCGCCTGGCTGGCCGCGAGCGACACCTCGGGCGAGGTCCTGGTCTGGGATCTGGCCAGCCGGCGCGTCGCCTACCGGCTGCCTCCGGGCGAACGGACCGCCGTCCGCGCCATGCGCCTGGATCCCGGCCGTCGCTGGGCAGCGATCGCGTCGCTCGACGGCGTCCGCGTCGTCGAGATCGCCACCGGCCGGAGCACTGCCGTCAGCGAGGACGGTTTGGTCGAGACCCTCGCCTGGGACCGGCACAGGCCCTGGCTCTATCTCGGCGCGCAGGACGGCAGCGTCGTTCGGGTCGATCTCGGCGCCACGCCGCCCGAATCGCAGGCATTCCCCGAGACCCACGCGGAATCGGTGCTGGCGCTCGCGACGGATCCCGCCGCGGCGCCCGAGCGGCCGACGGTGTACTCGGCCGATTCGCTCGGCGTCGTCCTGGCCCACGGCGGCGAGCAGGGCCGCGTTCTCGAGATCCCGCGCGCGGCGAACGCACCGGTCGGGCTCGACACGCTGGCCTTCAGCGCCGACGGCCGCATCCTCGTCGCAGCCGGCAACAGTCCCGACGTTTTCGTCTTCGAGCGAGCCGGTCGCCGGCTCGTCGCGCGCCTCGAGACCGGCTCCGACCAGGTCACGACAGCGGCGCTCAGCCCCGACGGCGAGCTCGTCGCGGCGGCCGACAATGCCGGCCGCTTCTACCTCTGGCAGACGGCCACCGGCACGCTCCGGGCGACGCTCGACCTGCGGCGCGAGCCGGGTCGCGCGGCTCGCGATCCGAATGCCGGTCTCGGCCAGCTGCGGCGGATCGCCTGGCTCGCGGACGGCAAGCGCGTCGCGGTCGCGACGCAGGCGGGCGCGGTGGTCATCGTGCCGGTCGACACGGCGTCGGCGCTGGCCCGTGCCTCGGCGCTCGCGGTGCCGTCGAGCGGAGCGCGGCCATGACGACAGGCCTCGACGGCGTACGTCTGCTGGTCGTCTGCCTGTGCGCGGGCTGGTGCAACGCCTGCCGCGACTACCGCGGCGGGTTCGCGGCGCTCGGTGCGCGCTTCGCCGCCGAGGCCGACTTCGCCTGGATCGACATCGAGGACGACGCCGACGCGCTCGGCGAGCTCGACATCGAGAACTTTCCCACCCTGTTCATCGCGGACGCCGGCGGTCTGCGCTTCCTCGGCCCCGTCACGCCACACGCGCAGACAGCCGAGCGGTTGGTCCGCAGCGCCGTCGAGGGCGCTCTCGCAGCGATCGACGACGACGGCCTGCTGGCCCGGGTGCGCGCGCTCGCTCCAGCGCGATCCGTCGCGGACGGCGCGGCATAAGCTTGCAACGAGGCAATCGTTGGCCGCGACGCGGCCGACCCTAACATCGTCGGTTCGCCCGCTCGCGCATCGCATCCAGTCATGTCCAACTCGTTCTCGTCCTCCCTGTCACGCCGGTCGGCGTTCGCCGTTGCCGCCGCTGCGCTGCTCGCCGCCGCCGCTCCGCTCGCGCATGCCGCCGGTCCGACGCTCCTCAACGTCAGCTACGACGTCGCGCGCGAGCTCTACAAGGACATCAACCCCGCGTTCCAGCGCTCGTGGAAGCAACAGACCGGCGAGGACGTGACGATCTCGCAGTCGCACGGCGGCTCGAGCAAGCAGGCGCGCTCGGTCCTCGACGGCCTCGAGGCCGACGTCGTGACGATGAACCAGTCGAGCGACATCGATGCCATCGCCCGCGGAAAGTTGATCCCGGAGGATTGGGCCAGGCGGCTTCCGAACAACTCGGCGCCGACCACCTCGGTGACGGTGATCCTCGTCAGGAAGGGCAACCCGAAGGGCATCCACGACTGGCCCGATCTCGCCAAGGCGGGCACGAGCGTCGTCATCCCGAATCCGAAGATCACCGGCAACGGCCGCTACACCTATGTCGCCGCCTGGGGCTCGGTGATCAAGGCCGGCGGTACGCCCGTGCAGGCGCGCGAGACAGTGCAGAAGATCTTCGCCAACGTGCCGGTGTTCGACGGCGGCGGCCGTGCCGCGACAACGACCTTCGCGCAGCGCAACATCGGCGATGCCCTGTGCACGTTCGAGAGCGAGGTCAACCTGATCAAGGCCGAGTTCGGCGACAGCTTCGAGGTCGTCTATCCGAAGTCGACGATCCTCGCGGAGAACCCGGTGGCGGTGATCGACAAGGTCGTCGACAAGAAGGGCACGAGGAAGCAGGCCGAGGCCTACCTCAAGTTCCTCTGGAGCGACGAGGCGCAGGAGATCTCCGCGAAGCACCAGCTCCGCCCGCGCTCGCCCGCGCTGCTCGCGAAGTACGGCAAGGACTTCCCGAAGGTCACGACCTTCACCATCGACGAGCTCTTCGGCGGCTGGAGCAAGGCGCAGAAGGACCACTTCGACGACGGCGCGATCTTCGACCAGATCCTCGCCGCGAAGAAGTAGGCCGGGCCCGAGAGGCCGCGGCATGTGGCTGTCCCGTGCGCTGCTGAAGCGCCACAGCGTCCTGCCGGGCTTCGACCTCGCGCTCGGCTTCACGCTGCTCTATCTCTCGTTCTTCATCCTCGTGCCGCTGTCGGCGGCGTTCCTGAAGACGTTCACGATGACCTGGCCGGCGTTCTGGAGCGCGGTCAGCGCGCCGCGCGTCGTCGCCTCGTACAAGCTCACGTTCGGCGCGTCGTTCCTGGCGGCGCTGGTCAACGCGTTCTTCGGCCTGATCGTGTGCTGGGTGCTCGTGCGCTACGACTTCTTCGGCAAGCGCTTCGTCGATGCGCTCGTCGACCTGCCGTTCGCCCTGCCGACGGCGGTTGCCGGCATCGCGCTCACGGCCCTCTATTCCGGCAACGGCTGGATCGGCCGCTGGCTGCCGTTCAAGGTCAGCTTCACGCCGGTGGGCGTGTGGGTCGCGCTCACCTTCATCGGCCTGCCCTTCGTCGTGCGCACGCTCCAGCCGGTGCTCGAGGACCTGCAGAAGGAGGTCGAGGAGGCCGCGGCGATCCTCGGCGCGACGCGCTGGCGGACCTTCACCCGCGTCATCCTGCCGATCCTCGCGCCAGCGCTGCTGACCGGCTTCGCGCTGGCCTTCGCGCGCGCGATCGGCGAATACGGCTCGGTGATCTTCATCGCCGGCAACCTGCCGATGATCTCGGAGATCACGCCGCTTCTCATCATCACCAAGCTCGAGCAGTTCGACGTGCCCGGCGCGACCGCGATCGCGGTCGTGATGCTGGTCGCCGCCTTCGTCATGCTGCTGGCGATCAACGCGCTGCAGGCGTGGACGCGGGCGAGGCAGGGGCGATGAGCGGCGCGTCGACGAGGGAGATGGCGCCGCGTCGCATCGGCGAGGCGACGAGCGAGCCCGCATGGGTGCGGCGCCTGCTGATCGGCATCGCGCTCGCCTTCCTCGCGGTGTTCCTGTTCGTTCCGCTCGTCGCCGTGTTCGTCGAGGCGCTGAAGAAGGGCCTCGACGTCTACCTCGCCGCGATCAGCGAGCCCGACGCGGTCTCGGCGATCAAGCTGACGCTGATCGCGGCAGGCATCTCGGTGCCTCTCAATCTCGTCTTCGGCGTCGCCGCCGCGTGGGCGATCGCGAAGTTCGACTTCCGCGGCAAGAACGTGCTGCTCACGCTCATCGACCTGCCGTTCTCGGTGAGCCCGGTGATCGCCGGTCTCGTCTTCGTGCTCGTCTTCGGCCTGCAGGGCTGGTTCGGCGAATGGCTGCGCGACCACGACCTGAAGATCATCTTCGCGCTGCCGGGGATCGTCATCGCGACCGTCTTCATCACCTTCCCGTTCATCGCCCGCGAGCTGATCCCGCTGATGCAGGCGCAGGGCATCGAGCAGGAAGAGGCGGCGCGCGTGCTCGGTGCCGGCGGCTGGCAGATCTTTCGCCGAATCACGCTTCCGAACGTCAAGTGGGCGCTGCTCTACGGCGTCATCCTCTGCAACGCGCGGGCGATGGGCGAGTTCGGCGCGGTCAGCGTCGTCTCGGGCCACATCCGCGGCCAGACCAACACCATGCCGCTGCACATCGAGATCCTCTACAACGAATACCAGTTCGCGGCCGCGTTCGCGGTCGCGTCGATGCTCGCCTTCCTGGCACTGGTGACGCTCGCGCTCAAGTACTGGGTGGAGCGCAACGCCGCGTCGCGCGCGCAGGTCGCCGCCGCCGTCCAGGCCGTCCCGACATGAGCATCGAAGTCCGCGGCATCAACAAGCGCTTCGGCGCGACCGTCGTCTGCGACGACCTCAACCTCGACATCCCGTCGGGCGAACTGGTCGCGTTGCTCGGGCCGTCGGGCTCGGGCAAGACCACGCTCCTGCGCATCATCGCCGGGCTCGAAGTGCCCGACTCCGGCACCGTGCTGTTCCAGGGCAAGGACGCGACCAACGCCGACGTGCGCGAGCGCCGCGTCGGCTTCGTCTTCCAGCACTACGCCCTCTTCGGCCACATGACGATCTTCGAGAACGTTGCCTTCGGCCTGCGCGTGCGTCCGCGCGCGAGCCGCCCGGACGAAGCGCAGATCCGCAAGAAGGTGACGGAGCTCCTGAAGCTCGTCCAGCTCGACTGGATCGCCGACCGCTTCCCGCACCAGCTCTCGGGCGGCCAGCGCCAGCGCATCGCCCTCGCCCGCGCGCTCGCGGTCGAGCCCGAGGTGCTGCTGCTCGATGAACCGTTCGGCGCGCTCGACGCGCGCGTGAGGAAGGAATTGCGCCGGTGGCTGCGTCGCCTGCACGACGAGATGAACGTCACGAGCGTCTTCGTCACCCACGACCAGGAAGAGGCGATGGAGGTCGCCGACCGCATCGTCGTGATGAACCACGGCCGGATCGAGCAGGACGGGCCGCCCGACGAGGTCTACGACCATCCTGCGACGCCCTTCGTGCTCCAGTTCCTCGGCGACGTGAATCTGTTCCACGGCCGCCTCGGCCAGCCCGCGGGGCAGGACGGCGACGTTTCGTTCGTGCGCCCGCACGAGCTCGACGTCGTCGCCACCGCCGCGCCCGGCTCGATCGTCGCGACGCTCGTGCAGGCGCTCACTGTCGGGCCGAACACCCGCCTCGAGTTCCGGCGCGACGACGACCAGGCGTATGTCGACGTCGAGATGCCGCGCACCGACTGGCAGGCGCTGCGCGAGCGGCTCGGCCTGGCGACCGGCTCGAAGGTGCACCTGCTGCCGCGGCGTCTGACCCGGTTCTCGGCCGACGACTTCGATCCCGCCGCGATGATCTGATCGCGGCGGCGACGTCGCGGCTCATGACAGCAGCTGCTTCCTCGCCCGGTGCACGCGCACGAAGAGGTTCTCCTCGCTGATGCCGAGCTCGGCACACACCGAGGCCGTCGAGCGCTCCTCGATCACGCGCAGCCGCATCGCCTCGCGCAGCGTCGCCGGCAGGCGCTCAATGCCCTCGAGCGCGCGCGCCAGCGCCTCGCGCTGCTCGAAGATCTCGTCCGGGCGCGGCTGCGGGCAGGCGACGGCGTGGCCGGCGCTCTCGCCGTGGTCGTCGTCGAGGACGTCATGGTGCTCGACGCGGCGCAGACCGTCGACGATCTTGTGCTTGAGCACGGCCGTGAGCCACGAGCGCAGCGCGGCGCGGCCGGAGAAGACGGCGCGGCCGCAGAGCACGGCTTCGAGCACGTCGTGGACGGCGTCCTCGGCCAGCATCGGATCGCGCAGCTTCTTCATCGCGAAGCGCACGAGGTAGGGCCGGTGCGAGACCAGCTCGGTCAGCGAGATCGGCACGGTGCGGCGCGGCGCCGGCGCCGGCGTGGGCGGGACGGCGGGACGGGCGCGGATCGGCGCAGGGCGGCTCGACAACAGGCTGGGGTTCATGGCGAAGGCTCGGTGGAATCGATGCCGTGACTCTGGCCATGCCGCCTCGCAGGACCCTCGCGAAAGATCACGGCCAGATCACATCGCTGTAAGACGACGCGCCAGCGCGAGACAATTCCTCCATGCCGCCCGCCTCCATCCTCGTCGCCGAGGACCAGACCGACATCCGCGACCTGCTGGTGATGAACCTGCGCGGCGCCGGCTACGAGGTCCGGGCCGTCGCCGACGGCACGGCCGCGCTGGCGAGCCAGGTCGAGCGCGCCAGCGACCTGCTCGTCCTCGATCTCATGATGCCGGGCCTCGACGGCCTCGAGGTCACGAAGGCGCTGCGCGCGCGCGGCCGCAGCACGCCGATCCTGATGCTGACGGCGAAATCGACCGAGCTCGATCGTGTCCTCGGCCTCGAGCTCGGCGCCGACGACTACCTCACCAAGCCGTTCTCGCTCGCCGAGCTCCTGGCGCGCGTCAAGGCGCTGCTGCGCCGCGCCGACCTGCTGCGCGCGGCCCAGTCGGCGGGCAACGCGGAGCCGCGCGTGGTGAGGAACGGCGAGCTCGAGATCCTGCCGGCCAAGCGTCAGGTGCGCTTTCGCGGCGCGCCGCTCGACTTCACGGCGCTCGAGTTCGACCTGCTGCTGCACTTCGCCTCGCATCCCGGCAACGTCTTCTCGCGCGGCCAGCTGCTCAACGCCGTCTGGGGCTACACCCACGACGGCTACGAGCACACCGTGACGACGCACATCAACCGCCTGCGCGCCAAGCTCGAAGCCGATCCGATGCGCCCGGAGCTGATCCTCACGGTGCGCGGCGCCGGCTACAAGATGAGGGACGTGCCATGAGACCCCCTCGCTCCCTGCGGTCGCAGCCCCCCCAGGGGGCGCGGCCGTGCTTGGGGCGGCCCGGCGCCCGGCCGGCGCGGCGATGAGCGTTCGACTCAAGCTCGCGCTGACGATCTTCGCCACCGGCCTGATGACGGCGCTGCTCGTCATCGCCACCGTCGTCTGGGCGTTCCAGCGCTTCGAGAACGAGACCGCGTACCGGCGCGGCATGGGCTTCCTCGGCCGTGTCGTCAGCGTGTACGACGACATCTTCGACATGCACGAGCGCGACGCCGAGGCGTTCCAGCGCTGGCTGCGCGGCCTGGTGCTGTTCGAGCCCGACACCGAGCTCTACCTGCTCGACCGCGCAGGCGTCGTGCTCGCCAAGACCGGGCCGGCGCCGCTCAAGCCGGGAACGCACGTCGCGCTCGCGCCGGTGCTCGAGTCGATCGAGCAGAAGGACGCTTCCTACGTGATGGGCGACGATCCGGAGCGGATGGACGCCGGCGCCGTCGTCGTCGCCAAGCCGGTGCGGCGCGCGGTCGCGCCCGGCGGCGGCTCCCGCGATGCCGGCTACCTGTACCTCGTGCTCCACACGCAGCAGCTGCCGGAAGGCCGATGGGACGTGCTGCGCAGCAGCTTCGCCCGGCCCGCGCTCGGCCTCGTGCTCGCCGTCGTCGCACTGACGACGCTGCTCGCCGCGCTCATCATCGCTACCGTCACCGAGCCCTTGCGCCGGCTCACGCGCGCCGTCTCGACGCTGTCGCAGCGGGGCCTCGCCGAGGGGCTCGCGATCGCGCCGGGCAGCGCGCTGCCGACGCCGACGAAGGACGAGTTCGGCCAGCTCACGAGCGCGTTCGAGATGCTGCTCGACATCTGCCGGCGCCAGTGGAACGCGCTGCGCCGCGTCGATCACTTCCGGCGCGAAGGCGTGAGCAACCTCTCGCACGACCTGCGCTCGCCGCTCACAGCGACGGTCGCCTGCCTCGAGACGCTCGACGGTCGCTGGCAGACGGATGCGGCGCGTGACGAGGATCGCCGCCTCGTCGAGATCGCGTTGCGCAACACGCGCAACGCGGCGCGCATGGTGCAGTCGCTCGGCGACCTCGCCAAGCTCGACGAACCCGAGTTCGCGCTGCGCGCCGAGGCGGTCGATGCCGGCGAGCTGCTCGACGACATCGCGCTGCGCTTCACCGAGCGCGCCGCGCGCCAGGGCGTGGTCCTGCGCACTCCGGCCGCGCCCGTGACGTCCGGCGCGCCGGCCGGCCCGCGCGCGAGGATCGACGTCGAGCTGTTCGAGCGCGCCGTCGCGAACCTGGTCGACAACGCGCTGAAGTTCTGCCCGCGCGGCAGCACGGTGACGCTCGCCGCGCAAGCGCGCGGCGGTCGGGTCGAGGTCAGCGTCGCCGACGACGGTCCGGGCATCGCCGCCGCCGACCTGCCGCACCTCTTCGACCGCTTCTATCAAAGCCGCTCGACGGTCGCCCCGGCGACGGCCGAAGGCGGTCGCGGACTCGGCCTGGCG
>JBBRZP010000079.1:0-15753 GCA_038236565.1 Burkholderiales bacterium
CCTTGGCCTTCCGCACGATGCGCTCGGCCATGTCGGCGATCTGCTTCATGAAGGTCGCGCGCTCGAGCCGGCCCTTTTCCATCTCCGAGAGCTGGAACTCCCAGTTGCCGGTGAGCTCGGGCTTGGTCAGGTCCTCGACGCCGAGGCCGCGCAGCAGCGTCATCAGCTGGAACGCCTTGGCGCCCGGCACCAGCTCGCGGCCTTCGCGGTGGATGTACTTCTCGTAGATCAGCCCCTCGATGATCGCCGCGCGCGTCGCCGGCGTGCCGAGGCCCTTCTCCTGCATCGCCTCGCGCAGCTCGTCGTCGTCGATCAGCTTGCCGGCACCTTCCATCGCCGAGAGCAGCGTCGCCTCGGTGTAGCGTGCCGGCGGACGCGTCTTCAGCGCCTTGACGTCGACGCTCTCGGTGCGCGCCAGCTCGCCCTGGGCGACGGCGACGAGATTGGCGTCGTCCTCCTGCGCCTCGCGTCCGTAGACCGCAAGCCAGCCGGGCTTGACCATGACCTTGCCGTTGGTCTGGAACTTGTAGTCCTTGCCGGCGGCGGCGACGGTCGAGATCCGCGTCGTCACCATGAACTCGGCCGACGGGAAGAAGACGGCGAGGAAGCGCTTGGCGACCATGTCGTAGAGCTTGGCCTCGATCTCCGACAGGCTCTTCGGCGGCAGGAGCGTCGGGATGATCGCGAAGTGATCCGAGACCTTGGCGTTGTCGAAGATCTTCTTGATCGGCTTGACGTAGCCTTCCTTCAGCGCCGTCCGCGCGTGCACGGCGAGCGGCCGGAGCGGCCCCGGCAGGTCTTCCTTCGAGATCATCGCGATCGTGTCCTTGGCGACGGCGACGTAGTCCTCGGGCAGGTGGCGGCTGTCGGTCCGCGGGTAGGTCAGGACCTTGTGCTTCTCGTAGAGCGCCTGCGCGATCGAGAGCGTCGTGCGTGCCGAGAAGCCGAAGCGCGAGTTGGCCTCGCGCTGCAGACTCGTCAGGTCGTAGAGCTGCGGCGGCGCCTGGTTGCTCGGCTTGGCCTCCTCGGTGACGGTCGCGGGCTGGCCCTGCACCGCGGCGGCGACGGCGAGCGCGTCGGCCTCGTTCCAGAGGCGGTCGGAGCGCAGCTCGTTGTCAACCGGAACCAACTCCTGCTCGGAGTTGGTTGCGGGCTTCTTCTTCCAGGCCGGATCGAACCACTTGCCCTCATACTCCCCGGCAGTGACGGCGAACGTGCCGCGCACTTCCCAGTAGTCGCGCGAGACGTGCTTCCGGATCTGCTCCTCGCGCTCGACCATGATCGAGAGCGTCGGCGTCTGCACCCGGCCGACGGTGGTGAGGAAGAAGCCCCCGTCGCGCGAGTTGAATGCCGTCATCGCCCGCGTGCCGTTGATGCCGACGAGCCAGTCGGCCTCCGAGCGGCAGCGCGCGGCGTCGGCGAGCGGCAGCATCTGCTTGTCGGACCGGAGGTGCTCGAAGCCGTCGCGGATCGCGGCCGGCGTCATGCTCTGCAGCCAGAGGCGCTTCACCGGCTGCTTGCTCTTCGCGTGCTGCTGGATCAGGCGAAAGATGAGCTCGCCCTCGCGGCCAGCGTCGCAGGCGTTGATGAGCTCGCTCACGTCCTTCCTCTTGACCAGCCGGACGATGGCGGCGAGCCGCCCCTTGGTCTTGTCGAGCGGCGCCAGGTCGAAGTGCGGCGGAATCACGGGCAGGTTGGCGAAGCTCCACTTGCCGCGCTTGACGTCGAACTCCTCGGGCGCCTTGATCTCGAGCAGGTGGCCCACCGCCGATGTGACGATGTAGCCCTCGCTCTCGAAATACTCGTCGTGCTTGTCGAACTTCCCGGCGTCGGGCGTGAGCGCGCGGACGATGTCCTGCGCCACGGAAGGCTTCTCGGCACTGATCAGTGCTTTGGTCATCAGTCTCGTCGTCGTTGTTCTCTCGCGCGCCGCAGCGCATCCCTACAATCCGGGCTTCTCGCGCGCACGTGCACGCGCGCGCACCCATGAATTCAATGTACTCAAAGAAAACCAGCGTGCAGAAAAGCCCTCCGAAGAGCCAGCCCTCCCCGTCCTCATCTCCTTCCCCGCGCGGTCGCCGCATCCAGGTTCGCGCCTCCGGCATCCATGGCAAGGGCGTGTTCGCGCTGCGGCCGCTCGAGGCCGGCGAGACGGTGATCGAATACACCGGCGCCATGCTGACCTGGAAGGCGGCGCAGAAGCGGCATCCGCACAACCCGGCCGAACCGAACCACACGTTCTTCTTCCACATCGACGACAAGCACGTGATCGACGGCAACGACGGCGGCAATGCGGCGAGGTGGATCAACCACGCCTGCGGGCCGAACTGCGAGGCCGACGAGCAGGACGGCCGCGTCTTCATCAAGGCGCTGCGCGACATCGAGCCGGGCGACGAGCTCAACTACGACTACGGCCTGATCCTCGACGGACGGCACACGGCCAAGGTCAAGAAGGAATTCGAGTGCCGCTGCGGCACGCCCGAGTGCCGGGGCACGATGCTCGCGCCGAAGAAGTGATCGCCACGCTCGACCCGCAGATCGAACACGTCGTCGAGACCGGGTCGACGAACAGCGACCTGCTGGCGCGAGTCCACGCCGCCGCTGGCGCCGGCGCGGCGACCTTCGCGCCCTGCCTTCTCGTCGCCGAGCGACAGACCGCCGGCCGCGGCCGCCACGGCCGGCACTGGCAGGCGACGCCAGGTGCGTCGCTCGCCTTCTCGCTCGCCTGGCCGATGGCGCGCGCCGACCTGTCGGGTCTGTCGCTCGCCGTCGGCGTCGCGCTCGCCGACGCGCTCGAGCCGGTCGGTGCGCCGCGCCGCATCGGCCTCAAGTGGCCGAACGACCTCTGGCTCGTCGACGACTGGAGCGAGGCGGCGCGACGGCGCGGCAGGAAGCTTGCCGGCGTGCTGATCGAGACCGCGCCCCATCGCGGCAGCCGGATCGCCGTCGTGGGCGTCGGCATCAACATGCGCGCGCAGACCGTCAGCGACGCGTCGAGCGGCGTCGCCAGCCTCGACGAGCTCGATGCCGATTCCACGCCTGCGGCGACGCTCGATCGCGTCGCACCCGCGCTGATCGCGGCGCTGCGCCGGTTCGGCGACGAGGGCCTCGCGCCGTTCGCCGCGCGCTTCGCGGCGCGCGACCTGCTCTGCGGCCTCGAGGTCGTCGGCAGCGGTGCCGACGCGCGCGTCTCGGGCACGGCGACGGGCATCGGTGCCCAGGGCGCGCTGCTGCTGCGCACGGCCGAGGGCACGCGCCCGGTGGAGAGCGGCGAATGGCGCTTGCGCGTCGTCGAGGGCGCAGGGTCGACGTGCTGAGAGCGCTTCTCGCGGCGCTCGTCGTCGCCAACCTGGTCTTCTTCGCGTTCACGCGCGGCGCGCTCGACAGCATGCTCGGCGTGCGATCGCTCGGCGACCGCGAGCCCGAGCGGCTGGCGCACCAGGTGCGGCCGCAATCGATCCGGCTGCTGCCTGCGACGCCGGCCGCAAGCGCGGTCGCGGAGACGACGACGTGCTTCGAGTCGCCGGTGTTCGGGGCGACGGAATCAGCAGCCGTCGAGGCTCTGCTCTTCGCCAACCTGCCGGTCGGCGCGTGGACCGACGTTCGCGGCGAGCGCGTCACCGGCACGCGCACCGAGCCGACGCACCTCTATCGCATCGCGAGCGCCGAACCGGCGCTCGCGGCCAAGCTCCAGTCCCTGAAGCTCGACGCCGCGGGACGCGGCTTCAGCGCCTGCGCGAAGGGAGATCGGCCGCGCTGACCGAGGCGCGAGTGCGGCGCAGACGAGCGGTCGCGCCGAGCGCCAGCACCGATGTCAGCAGCAGCAGCAGCCACTCGACGCCGAGCGCGCCCCCGCCGCCGCTGGCCGTCGCTGCGGGCGCAGAGCCCGCCGGCGTGACGACAGCGGCCGCGGCGACGGTGACCACCGTCGTCGCGACCGAGACGTTGCCAGCGTTGTCGGTCGTCGTCAGCCGCAGCGTGAACGCGCCGGCAGCTGTCGGATGCAGGATCACCGCCGCCGCGTTGGTCGCGCTCGTGATCGTCGCGCCGGTCGTTCCGGCACTGACGAGCGTCCAGAGGTAGGTCGTGACGCTCTGGCCGGCGCCGATGACCGAGTTCGACGTCAGGGCGACGTCCTGCCCGGCGGTCGGCGTCGTCGTGGTCAGCGAGATCGCGGCCTGCACGCCGTTGACGGCGAGCACGGCGGCGTGCGCGTCGAGCATGCCGGCGCCGCACACCGCGGTCGTGCAGTAGCAGTACTGCTGCTGCGTCGCGGAAGCAGCCGCGCAGACGCCGGGAGCCGGCGTCACGGAGCTGCCCGTCGTCGGGAAGGCCTTGGCGGTCGCCTGCAGCTTGGCCTTGACCTGCGCAGGCGTGAGCGTCGGCTGCACCGAGAGCATCAGGGCCACGGTGCCCGCGACGAGCGGCGTCGAGAAGCTGGTGCCCAGCGATGGATCGAAACTGTCGGTGTAGGTCCCGCCCACGACGCCCGCCACCGGAGTCGTCGTGCCGGCATTGGTCGTCGTCATGATCGGATACTGGCAAGGCGCGCCCGCCGTCGTCGTGACGCAGTTGCCGCCGGGTGCGCTGATCGTGACGTTGCTGCCAAGATTCGAGAAGTTGTTCTTGTCGCCGTCGGAGCGCACCGCGGCGACCGTGATGACGCCCGAGCAGTTGGCCGGACTGCCGACGGCGACGCCGAAGTCGTTGCCGGCGGCGACGACCACCACCGCGCCCGCGGCGTTGACCTGCGAGATGGCATCCTGGAACGCCGCGTTGCAGGCGATGCCGCTCTCGCCCAGGCTCATGTTCAGGACGCGCGCCTTGTTCGGATTGACCGGCAGGCCGGGCACGGTGATGCCCGCGGCCCAGAGCATGCCGGCAATCACGTCGCCGTCGCTGCCGCCGCACTTGCCGAGGACCCGCACCGGCATGACCTTGACGTTGCGCGCGACACCGGCGATGCCGACGCCGTTGTTCGTCGTCGCGCCGATCAGGCCGAGCGTCTGCGTGCCGTGCCAGGAGCTGTTGGTCACGGCGCAGCCGGCGAGCGTGCCCGACGCGGCCTCGGCGGTGGTGACGAAGTCGCCCGCGTCAGCGGCGTCGGCGTCGCGGCCGTCGCCGTCCCCGGCCGACGTGAAGTCGGTGCCCGAGGCGCCGTCGTCGGGGCTCACCATGTCGTAGCCTGCGACGACGTTGCCGCCCTGCAGGTCGGGATGGTCGAAGCGCAGGCCCGTGTCGAGATCGGCCACGACGATGCTCGCACTGCCGGTGGTGATGTCCCAGGCCTGCTCGGCATTCATGGCCGACGGCGCGGTGTTCGCCGCCGTGCCCGACGCGCCTCGCGGCTTCAGGTACCACTGACCGACGGCTGGCCCGCCGCTCGTCGCGCCGACGGGACGCGAGGCATAGAACGGATCGTTGGGCACGGCGACGATGCGCTTGCGGCTTTCGACGACCGCGTACTCGACGTCGGGCTGGGCCATGAGCCTGGCCGCGAGCTCGGACGAGGTCATGCCCTTGGCGATGACCACATGCGAGCGCTCGCTGACGAATTGGCCGGCCACCAGTTCGACGCCGATGCGCTGGCCGAGCGCCTGCGTGCGCGACGACTTCTGCGCCTCGACCGACTGCACCTGCGCGCGCATCAGCAGAGAGTCGGCACGCAGCTTGACGATGACCCGCGCCGGCGCGCCTGGCTGGGCGACGCGCGCGCCGGGCACCTGGGCGAGCGGCGTCTGCAACGCCAGGGGTGCGAGCAGCGTCGCGGCGAGCGCGACGGCTCGGATCAGTGGGGTACGCATCGTCACTCGCTCATCGAATTCAGAGCCAGTTTAGGACCCGCTCGCGCGCGCAGCCGCCATCCTTACCAAGGCTTACGGCCGCCGGCGGGGCGGGTGCCAACAATCGCACGGGCCCGCGTCGACACGGGCTCGGCGCATCCCGCGACGCGCCGCGCGACGCTCACCGGTCGCGTTGCAGCAGGTGGATCGGCGCGCCCGCGTCGCCGAGCATGAAGAGCGTGTAGACGGCGTTGCCCGGCACGCTCAGGTTCGATTCCGAGTAGATCGGCGTCAGGCTCGCCGGCGAGAACACGTCGAGGCGCAGCGCGGTGCTCGCGCCGACGACGCCGTACGTGGACGCCGTCCCCGGCTGGACGTTGCTCGCCAGCACGGCGAAGGCCGCGTTGAGCGTCAGCGGCGGCGCGGCGGCGCCGGTGATGCCGTTGATCAGGCGCAGCTTCAGGTTGGTGGCAATCGTCGGCAGGTGGTTGTCGTCGGTGATGAGACTCGCCGTGGCCGTCGCGGCCGGGCCGTAGACGAGCAGCGTGGTGTCGCTGCCGGCCATGGGCACGACGGCGGGCGCGCCGACCGACGCGCCGTTGACGCTGATGTTGAGCGGGCCACCGGCTGGCACGAGCGTGTACGCGCCGACCGCCGGAGAGACGACGGCCGCGCTGATCGGCGTCGTCCCCGAGTTCACCGTGACCGCCGCGCCGCCCGCGACGGCCGCCGCAAGGCGAACGCGCGCGTTCCTGTTACGCGCCGCCGTGTAGGTCGACTGCTGCGCGAGGAAGGCTCCGTTGACGAGCGTGCCGCCGCTCGTCGGCGTCAGGAGCAGCGAGGAGACGCCGGCGCTCGTCAGCGTGACCGACGGGATGTCGAGGCGAAGGTCGGACGTGTTGCCGGCGCCGGTGACGCGGACGCGGTAGGTACCCGGCGTGATCGACAGGAAGCCACTGGTCTGCAGCACGGTCGACGCGCCGAAGGAGAAGGTCGGCGAGGTCAGGGTCGAGATGTTGGCCGCAGGATCGGTGACGTAGATGTCAATCGCTCCGGCGTCGGTGGCGGCGTTGAAGGCGCGCAGCGAGGCCGTTCCGGCGACAGGCACGGCGACGTCCTCGGCGATCACCGTGGTGCGCACGATGCCGCCGTTCTCGTACGCAACGAGGATGTAGTGGCCGCCGCCACCGACACTCGGCGACAACGTCGCCAACGCGGCCGAGGTCACGCCGTCGTTGACCTGCAGGGTCGGGCTGCCGGCGGCGACGCCGACGTACTCGCTGACGGAGTCGGCCGCCGTCGCCGTGCCGACGATGGCGGCATTGGCCAGGAGGACGAGCGAGCTGTGGGTGTTGGTCGCGTTGACCAGGCGCACGCTTGCGGTGGCCGACGAGCTGTTGTTGTTGCCGCCGCAGGAGGCCAGCAACACCGCACAGAGGGCCATCACCGGGCCCAGATAAAACCGGAACTTCAGCACTTCGACTCCTTGGCTCGGGGCGGCGCGGTCAACCGGCCGCCCGACCTCACGTTAAATGGGAAAGAGGGTGATCGACGTCAAGGCTACGCTAGCGCGCATTGCTGTCTCCGCGCGCATTGCAAAGATATGTCAAGGTCGGTCCCTCGCCTTGAATTGTCGCGTATCACGGCGAACTCCTGACCGAGTCCGGAGTCGACCACAGATCGCTCACCCGAGGAGTCATCCCGCCATGAGGACCATCTTGCACACCGGCACGCTCGTCGCCGCTTGCGCCACCGCCGCGTTCGGCCTGGCCGCCAACGTCGGCGCCGCCGAATACGCGCGCGTCGTGTCGTCGACGCCGGTGTCCGGCTCCGTCGGCGTGCCGCGCCAGGAGTGCGCCCAGGTGCAGCAGGTGGTGCAGCAGCAGCCCTCGGGCGCCGGCGCCCTGATCGGCGCGATCGCCGGCGGCGTGCTCGGCAACCAGATCGGCCACGGCTTCGGCCGCGCCGCCGCGACCGGCGTCGGCGTCGTCGCCGGTTCGGCGATCGGCAACAACGTCGAGGCCAATGCCAATGTGCCGGTGACGGTGTCGTCGCAGCGCTGCCGCACCGTGAGCAGCTACGAGAGCCGCGTCGTCGGCTACGACGTGGTCTACGAGTACAACGGCCAGCGCTACACCACGCGCCTGCCGAACGACCCGGGCCAGCGCCTGGCGATCGACATCCGCCCGGCCGCCGCGCCGCTCGACCGCGTCGGCCCGCCCACGACCTACGGTGCCGTGCCGCCCGCCTATGCCGACGCGCCGAGGTACACCGAGTCGCCGCCCGCTGACGTGGAATCGGCGCCGGCGTACTACGGCCCCGCGCCGGCCTACTACGGCCCCACGCCGGTGTACTACGGCCCCGCGCCGGGGTACTACGGCGGCCCGGCGTACTACGGCACGCCGAACTACATCGCCCCCGCGATTGGCCTGGGCATCGGCTACTGGATCGGCAGCACCTGGCACCGCGGCTATCGCGGCGGTTATGGCGGCGGATATGGCGGCGGCTACAACGGCGGCCACCACCGCTGGCGTTGACGCGACGAGCCCGTCGCCGATCGACATGAAGAAGGGCCCTCGCGGGGCCCTTCTCTTTGACAGCTCGATGCGACTACTTCGCGACGACGCGGACCATCTCGAGGATCTTGTTCGAGTAGCCCCACTCGTTGTCGTACCAGGCGACGACCTTGACGAAGGTGCTGTCGAGCGCGATGCCGGCATCGGCGTCGAACACCGAGGTCATCGGCTCGCCGCGGAAGTCGGTCGAGACGACCTTGTCCTCGGTGTAGCCGAGCACGCCCTTCATCGCGCCTTCCGACTGGGCCTTCATTTCGGCGCAGATCTCCTTGTAGGTCGCCTCCTTGACGAGCTCGACGGTGAGGTCGATCACCGACACGTCGGAGGTCGGCACCCGGAACGACATGCCGGTGAGCTTCTTGTTGAGCTCGGGGATGACGACGCCGACGGCCTTGGCCGCGCCGGTCGACGACGGGATGATGTTCTCGAGGATGCCGCGGCCGCCGCGCCAGTCCTTGTGACTCGGGCCGTCGACGGTCCTCTGCGTCGCCGTCGTCGCGTGCACGGTCGTCATGAGACCGCGCTTGATGCCCCACTTGTCGTTGAGCACCTTGGCGACCGGCGCGAGGCAGTTGGTCGTGCACGAGGCGTTGGAGATGATCGCCTCGCCCTTGTAGCTCTTGTCGTTGACGCCGAAGACGAACATCGGCGTGTCGTCCTTCGACGGCGCCGAGAAGACGACCTTGCGCGCGCCGGCGTCGATGTGCTTCTGCCCGGTCTCCTTGGTGAGGAAGAGGCCCGTGCACTCGACGACCACGTCGGCGCCGACCGCGCCCCACTTGAGGTTCGCCGGGTCCTTCTCCTGCGTCAGGCGGATGTTCCTGCCGTTGACGATCAGGGTGTTGCCGTCGACAGAGATGTCGCCCTTGAAGCGGCCGTGCACCGAGTCGTACTGCAGCATGTAGGCGAGGTACTCGGGCTCGAGCAGGTCGTTGATCGCGACCACCTCGACGTCCTTGAAGTTCTGGACCGCGGCGCGAAACGCCATGCGTCCGATGCGGCCGAAGCCGTTGATGCCGATCTTGATGGTCATGAGGCTTTCCTGTGGGATGACAAAACCTTGCGCACGGTCGCGACGACGTTCTCGACCGTGAATCCGAAATGCTTGAAGAGGACCGGCCCCGGCGCCGATTCGCCGTAGCGGTCGATGCCGACGACTGCCGCGCAGCCGTATTTCCACCAGCCGTCGCTCACGCCCATCTCGACCGCGATGCGCGGCACGCCGGCCGGGAGCACGGCCAGCTTCCAGGCATCGTCCTGCCGGTCGAAGACGGTCGTCGACGGCATCGAGACGACGCGCACGGCGATGCGTCCGTTCTCGGGCAGCGCGAGCTGCTGCTGCGCGTTGAGCGCGAGCGACACCTCCGAGCCGGTGGCGATGATCACCGCCCGCGCGCGGGCGGTGAGCCCCACCTCCGACGGCTCGGCAAGCACGTAGCCGCCCTTGGCGATCGCGCCCAGCGTGCCCTCCGGATTTGCCGCGTCGAAGCCCGGCTTGGGAGCGTACGGCAGGTTGTGGCGCGACAGCAGCAGGGCGGTCGGCCGGTCGCGGCTCTCGATCGCCGCCACCCAGGCGCACGCCGTCTCCATCGTGTCGCACGGCCGCCAGACGTCGAGATTCGGAATCAGCCGCAGCGACGCCGCGTGCTCGATCGACTGGTGCGTCGGCCCGTCCTCGCCGAGGCCGATCGAGTCGTGGGTGAAGACGTGGACGACGCGCTGCTTCATCAGCGCGGCCATGCGGATCGCGTTCCTGCTGTAGTCGCTGAAGGTGAGGAAGGTGCCGCCGTACGGGATGAAGCCGCCGTGCAGCGCGACGCCGTTCATGATCGCCGCCATGCCGAACTCGCGCACGCCGTAGTTGATGTGGCGGCCGCGCCGGCCCTCGGTGTCCTGCGTGACCGTGCCGGAGCTGTCGAAGCGCAAGGGCGGCGTGTGCGAGGTGTTGGTGAAGTTCGAGCCGGTGAGATCGGCACTGCCGCCGAGCAGCTCGGGCAAGGCGCCGGTGAACGATTCGAGGACGATCTGGCTGGACTTGCGGCTCGCGACCGTCTCGGCCTTCACGTGCGCCGCGGCGGCCGTCGCGCGCACGAGCGCGTGCCAGTCCGCGGGCAGGTCGCCCGCCATGCGCCGCGTGTACTCGGCGGCGAGCGCCGGGAAGGCATGCGCATAGGCATCGAACGACTTGCGCCACGCCGATTCGGCCGAGCGACCGCGATCGGTGCCGTCCCAGTGCGCGTAGACCTCGTCGGGGAGCACGAACGGCGCGTGCGACCAGCCGAGCGCCTCGCGCGTCGCCTGGACCTCGGCTGCGCCGAGCGCCTCGCCGTGCGCCTTGGCGGTGCCGGCGCGGTTCGGCGAGCCCTTGCCGATCGTCGTCTTGCAGCAGATCAGCGTCGGCTTGCCGGTGTTCGCGCGCGCCTTCGCGATCGCGGCGTCGACCGCTTCCACGTCGTGGCCGTCGACTCCCGCGATCACGTGCCAGCCGTAGGCCTCGAAGCGCTTGGGCGTGTCGTCGATGAACCAGGGCGCGACGGCGCCGTCGATCGAGATGCCGTTGTCGTCGTAGAGCGCGATCAGCTTGTCGAGCTTCCACGCGCCGGCGAGCGCGCTGGCCTCATGGCTGATGCCTTCCATCAGGCAGCCGTCGCCGAAGAAGACGTAGGTGCGGTGGTCGACGACGGTGTGGCCGTCGCGGTTGAACTCCGCGGCGAGCAGCTTTTCCGCCAGCGCCATGCCGACGGCGTTGGTGAGGCCCTGGCCGAGCGGACCGGTCGTCGTCTCGACGCCGGGCGTGAGGCCGTGCTCGGGATGGCCGGGCGTCTTGCTGTGCAGCTGGCGGAAGTTGCGCAACTCCGAGAGCGCGAGGTCGTAGCCGGTGAGATGCAGCAGCGAGTACAGCAGCATCGAGCCGTGCCCGTTCGAGAGCACGAAGCGATCCCGGCCGGGCCACGTCGGATTGGCGGGGTTGTGGCGCAGATGCCGGCCCCAGAGCGCGACCGCGATCTCGGCCATGCCCATCGGCGCGCCGGGGTGGCCGGAGTTGGCCTGCTGCACGGCGTCCATTGACAGGGCGCGGATGGCGTTGGCCATCAGCTTCGACCGGTCCGCCTTCGCCGACGCGCCGCCTCCGGTGCGCCCGCCCGAACCATCGGCGAGCGGACTTTGCGGGGTGACGATCGCAGCCATTCTGAAGTCCGTTCGGTCGGGGGAGCCGGCCATTTTAGAGGGCCGCGCCGGCGCGGGGCGGGCGTCGATAATCCGGCGATGCGCGGCCTGCACCTCACCGCCGACCTGCGCGGCTGCGCGGCCGACGCTCCCTTGATGACGCAGCCCGCGGCGCTGCGCGTCGCCTGCCTCGACGCCGTCGTCCGCGCCGGCCTCACGCCGGTCGGCGAGCTGTTCCATCGCTTCGAGCCGGCGCCGGGCACCGTCGCAGGCTCGGCAGCGCCCGGCGGCGTCACCGGCGTCGTCCTGCTCGCGGAGTCGCACCTCGCCGTCCACACCTGGCCGGAGATCGAAGCGGCGACGCTCGACGTCTACGTCTGCAACCTCGGCGCCGACAACTCGGCGCGCGCCGAACTCGTGCTGGCACAGCTGGTCGAGGCCTTCGCGCCGAGCGTGGTCGAGCGCCATGCGGTCCAGCGCGGCGCGCTCGCGAGCGCGCCGGCGTGAAGGCGTGAAGGCGTGAAGGCGTGAAGGCGATCGTCCTCGCCGCGGGCCGCGGCTCGCGCATGCGGCCGCTTTCAGACGCCCGTCCGAAGCCGCTGCTCGAGGTCCACGGCAAGCCGCTGATCGTCTGGCATCTCGAAGCGCTGGCGCGCGGCGGCGTGCGCGAGATCGTGGTCAACACCGCCTGGCTCGAGGAACAGATCGTCGAGGCGCTCGGCGACGGCACGCGCTGGGGCGTCGCCATCACGTATTCACTCGAGGGGCGCGACCACGGCGGTGCGCTCGAGACCGCGGGCGGCATCGCCACCGCGCTGCCGCTGCTCGGCGACGCGTTCTGGATCGTCTCCGCCGACATCTGGGCGCCCGACTTCCGCTTCAGCGCGAGCATGGCGACGCGCTTCGTCGAGAGCGGCCGCTCCGCGCGGCTCTGGCTCGTGCCGAATCCGACGTTCCATCCGGCCGGCGACTTCGGCCTCGACGCCGACGGCCTGGGCCTCGCCGACGGCACCGGCCCCGACGGCCAGCGCTGGACCTACGCCAACATCGCGCTCGCCCGCGCCGAGATGTTCCGCTCCGTCGCTCCCGGCACGAGCGCCAAGCTCGCGCCGTTGCTCTACAACGGCATGCGCGCGCGCCGGATCGACGCCGAGGTCTACCGCGGCCGCTGGGAGAACGTCGGCACGCCGGAGCAGCTCGCGGCGCTCAACGCTGCGCCGCCCTTGCCCTCGTCCGTGCGCTGACCCCCGCGCGCGATCAGTCCGCGAGCGGCAGGCAGATTGCGTCGATGCGCCCGAGCACCTCGGGCGTGAGCTTGGGCAGCACGTCGAGCGCGGCGAGGTTGGCATGCAGCTGCGCCATCTGCGACGCGCCGGTGATCACGGTCGACACGCGCGGGTTGTTCGCGACCCAGGCGATCGCGAGCTGACCGACGGTCGCGCCGAGCTCGGCGGCGATGCCTTCGAGCTTGCCGACGGCCGTGTTCTTCGCTTCGTCGGTCAGGCCCTTGGCGAGCCAGGCCATGTTCTCCATCGCGCCGCGGCTGCCGGCCGGCACGCCCTGACGGTACTTGCCGGTCAGGAGGCCGCTGGCGAGCGGGCTCCAGGTCGTCAGGCCGAGGCCGATGTCGTCGTAGAGACGGGCGTATTCCTGCTCGACGCGCTCACGATGGAACAGGTTGTACTGCGGCTGCTCCATCACCGGCTTGTGAAGGTGGTGCCTGTCGGCGATGTCCCAGGCGGCGCGGATGTCGGCCGCGGCCCACTCGCTCGTGCCCCAGTAGAGCGCCTTGCCCTGCGTGATCATGTCGCTCATCGCGCGCACGGTCTCCTCGATCGGCGTCATCGGATCGGGCCGGTGGCAGTAGACGAGGTCGATGAAGTCCAGCCCCATGCGCTGCAGCGACCCGTCGATCGCCTGCATCAGGTACTTGCGGTTGAGCGTGTCCTTCTTGTTGGCGGTGACACCTTCGCGCTGCAGGCCCCAGAAGAACTTGGTCGAGACGATGTAGTCGAGGCGCGGCCACTTCAGCGCCTTGAGCGCGTCGCCCATCACCGACTCGCTCTTGCCGAGCGCGTAGACCTCGGCGTTGTCGAAGAAGTTGACGCCGGCATCCATCGCCGCGGCGAGCATCTCGCGCGCCGCGCCGGTGTCGACCTGGTTGTGGTACGTGATCCACGAGCCGAGCGAGAGCGCGCTCACCTGAAGGCCGCTGGAGCCGAGACGGCGGTATGGCATGGTCATGGGAAGGCCCGAAGTGCTGGTCGACGAAGCCTTCGAGCCTAGCGGAAAGCCCGATTCCGCGCCGGCCGCTACAGTTCTCGCATGAGCCCTGACAGCACTCCTTTCGCGTCGCGCCGGCGCCGCATCGCCGAGGCGCTGCGCGCGGCGGGCGGCGGCGTCGCGATCATTCCCACCGCCCCCGAGCGGCAGCGCAACAGCGACAACGACCACCCGTATCGACACGGCAGCGACTTCCACTACCTCACCGGCTTCTCCGAGCCCGGTTCCTGGCTGGCGATCGCCGCCGACGGCAGGGCGACCGTCGTCCTGCGACCGAAGGACGTCGAGCGCGAGCTCTGGGACGGGATCCGACTCGGTCCCGACGCCGCGCCGGCTGCGCTCGGCGTCGACGCCGCCGTCCCGCTCGATCGCCTCGACGAGATCATGCTCGCCGCGCTCGCCGGACAGCCCGCGGTGTGGTGGCCGTTCGAGTCGCCCCAGCCCGCGCTCGGCGCGAAGATCGACGGCTGGCTCGAGCGCCTGCGCCAGAAGAGCTGGACCGGCGTCGAGGCGCCGCGGACGCAGAACGACCTCGGCGTCCTGCTCGCCGCGATGCGCGTCGTCAAGGACGAGGGCGAGCTCGACACGATGCGCCGCGCCGCGGCGATCAGCGCCGAGGCCCACGTGCGCGCGATGCGCTTTTGCGCCGCCCGCTTCGCGCGCGACCGCGGCGACGCCATCCCCGAGTACGAGATCGAGGCCGAGTTCCTGCACGAGTTCCGCCGCCGCGGCGCCGACGGCCCGGCCTACGGCACGATCGTCGCGGCCGGCGCCAACGCCTGCGTCCTGCACTACGTGCCCGGCACGACCAAGCTGCGCGCCGGCGAGCTCTGCCTGATCGACGCCGGCTGCGAGCTCGACGGCTACGCGAGCGACATCACGCGCACGTTTCCCGCCGACGGCCGCTTCACGCCGGCGCAGCGCGAGCTCTACGACATCGTCGCCGCATCGCAGCGCGCCGCCGTCGCCGCGACCCGGCCGGGCGCGCGCCTGCGCGACGGCCATGCCGCCGCGGTGCGCGTCCTCGCCGAAGGCATGCTCGCGACGGGCCTGCTCGATCGCAAGGTCGTCGGCGACGTCGACGCGGTGATCGAGTCGTCGGCCTATCGCAAGTTCTACATGCACGGCACCGGCCACTGGCTCGGCCGCGACGTCCACGACGTCGGCGACTACCAGGAGGCCGGCGAAGCGCCGGTCGAGCAGCCCGACTGGCAGGGCGGCCGCGTCGTCAAGAAGCCGTCGAGGAAGCTCGCTCCCGGCATGGTCGCGACCATCGAGCCCGGCCTCTACGTCCGACCCGCCGAGGGCGTGCCCGAGCGCTACTGGAACATCGGCATCCGGATCGAGGACGACGCCGTCGTCACCGCGACGGGCTGCGAGCTCATCAGCCGCGGCGTGCCGGTCGACGCGGACGAGATCGAAGCGCTGATGCGCGCCTGAGCGGCACCCGGCCGGTGCCGATCTTTCTCGTCTTCGCCGCCTGCGCGTTCGCCAGCGGCTTCGCGCTCCGCCTCGTCGATCTGATCGTGCTGCCGGTGGCGACGTACTTCGGCGTCTCGGCCGCGGCGTCCGCGATGCTCAACACCGCCTACGCGCTGCCCTACGCGATCGCCCAGCCCTTCCTCGGCCCGCTCGGCGATCGCTTCGGCAAGGCGCGCTGCATCCAGGTCTGCGTCGCCGGCCTCGCGGTCATGCTCGCCGCGGGCGCCTTCGCGACCAGCTTCCCGTTCCTGATCGCGACGCGCGTCCTGGCGGGCGTCTTCGCCGGCGGCCTGATCCCGCTCGTCCTCGCCGGGCTCGGCGACACCTACTCGATGACCGAACGCCAGGTGATGATCGGCCGGATGCTGTTCGCGATCATCGCCGGGCAGATGCTCGGCTCGGTCGTCTCGGGCTTCGCCAACGAGGCCTTCGGCTGGCACAGCTCGCTGATCATCGCCGCC
>JBBRZP010000080.1:0-15749 GCA_038236565.1 Burkholderiales bacterium
CGCGATCAGCGCGGCGCTCTGCTCGCTGATGCCCAGGCGGTAGAGCGCCTGCTCGCGGTCGCTGCGGATCAGGCTTTGCGCCAGCATCAGGTAGGAGAGATTGGCTTCGCGAATCTCGAGGAGGATCTGGTCTGCGTTCATTTCAGGACTCCGGTGTTCAGGTTGCTTGCGGTGCAGGTCTTTGCCTTGCGATGGAATGGATTCTGATCAGGCGAGAAGACCGGGGCCATCAGGTCATATCGGTCGCTTCAGTCCACGTTCTTCCGTCCCTGCTGTAAGGCAAATTCGTACACGGGACGGGCATCCGGCGGTCGGGCCGGATCAAATGGGCGGCAATCCTGCGGATTCTTCGGCGATGGGACGGGGGGGAACCGGCGTGCAATAGCGCCAGCCGTCCTCCCGGGCGGCCCCATCCCTTCACGATGAAGATCGACGCCTTTTTGTTCCTGCAGCGCAGCGACATCGCCCACTTCGGGCGGGTGGCGCAGGGGTTCGCAGGCTTGCCGCAGATCTTCATCGACCCCGGCCTGATGGACGCCGCGCTCAGCCACGGTCTCGATGGCGCGACCTTCGAGTACCGGCCGCTCGCCGTCGGCCGCCACCTGCAGGCGCGCATCACCAGCGAGGCGCTGACCCGGGCCGCCGCCATCGACCAGCGGCTCACCGAGGAGCGGCGCGGCCTGCTCGGCGCGGGGCTGATGCAGGGCTGGGACCAGGGCCCCCTGCGCCTCTTCTTCATCCGCCTGCTGACCGCGAAATACCTCGGCGAGATCTGCGAGCGCTCGTTCCCCGAAGCCTCGATCGGCCTGTTCCGTCCCTCGCGCCCGCAGCAGTTCTACTTCGACTCGTGCCTGGTCACCGACCTGTTCGCGTCGTCGTCGCCGCGCTGGAAGGTGATCGGGCACTACGAGAGCACTGCGAACTGGGTCGAGGATTCCACCGCGACGTGCTTCGACTTCACCGCCATCCGCGAGCGCGTCGCGGCCGGCACGGCGCACGCCGTCACCCACATTCCGACCTGCTACTCGCACCTGGCGCACTTCACCGCCGAGATCACACGCGCATTCCCGAGCAACATCGACCTGCCCAGCCCCTTCTGGGACATCCCGATGCGGCGCGACAAAGCGCTCGTCGTCGCGGCAACGGCGGCGCCGCGCGAGTTCTTCGACGACGCCTGCGTCGTCTATCGCGAACGCGCCCGTCGAGTCCTCGAAGACGAGCTCGGCCGGCTCCTGCCCGACCGCAACGCGCTGACGGCGCAGGTCGATCTGATGGCCGGGCGCTGCTTCGTGCAGGCGTTGAACTACCAGGGACTGCTGCGCGCCCTCGCCGGCTCGAACCCGCACTTCGTGGTCACCGACCACGACACCGGCAGCAACGGCCCGCTCTTCTCGGTGGCCGAGCGGCTGGGCTCGCAAATCACCGTGCTGCCGCACTCGTCCTACCCGACCGGCGCGATCCCGCATCCCGTCGGCGTGACCGCGATCGAGCGCGACGGCTTCGCCACGCCGACCCGCAGCGTCTGGGGCGAGAAGGTGGCGACGCGAGGCGTGCGCCTCGGCGCACCGTCCACGCGCGTCGAGCGAACCCGCCTGCGCACGGTCTGCCTGCTGCTCAACACGATGTTCAGCCAGGGCCTGTCGCACATCGACTTCGTCGGCATGGCCGCCTTCCACCGGGCGCTGGTGCCGCTCTGCCATCGCTTCGGCGCGAGCGTGCTGGTGCGGCTGAAGCCGAACGCATGCAGCGTGGCGCTCGCCTCCGGCGCGCTCGGAATCGGCAGCGACGATCTGCTCACCGTCCTGCAGGCGCCGATGCACGAGGTCGCATCGCTCAGCGACCTGTGTATCACGTACGGCGAGCCGACCACCGCCGGCATCGACTTCCTCGCCGCCGGCAGCCTGCTCATGCACGTCGGCGAACAGCTCTGGCCGAGCGACTACACGACTGCGCCGGCGTTCATCGGCGACGGCACCGTGCCCTCGTACGTCGACGGCGAAGCGTTGCGCCGGATCGAAGGCCTGCTGGCCGACGAGACCCTCTTCAAGAGCAGCGCGGCGAGCCAGGCGGAGCGCTTCGCTCGCCGCCTGGACGCCAGCGACGGCCGCATCTTCAACGCCAGCTGAGACGCCCATGCTCAACGACAAGTCGATCTTCATCACCGGCAGCACCGGCTCCTTCGGCCAGGCCTTCGTCAAGACGGTGCTGGCGCGCTACCCGCGAGTCAGGCGCCTGGTGATCTTCTCGCGCGACGAGCTGAAGCAGTACGAGATGGCGCAGACCTTCTCGGAGCGCAAGTACCCCGCCCTGCGCTACTTCATCGGCGATGTCCGCGACGCTGCGCGCGTGCACCGGGCGCTCGAGGGCATCGACTACGTCGTCCACGCCGCGGCGCTGAAGCAGGTGCCGGCCGCCGAGTACAACCCGTTCGAGTGCATCAAGACCAACGTGCTCGGCGCGCAGAACGTGATCGAGGCGTGCCTCGACCAGAAGGTGCAGCGCGTGGTCGCGCTCTCGACCGACAAGGCGGCGGCGCCGATCAACCTCTACGGTGCGACCAAGCTCTGCTCCGACAAGCTGTTCGTGGCCGCCAACAATATCAAGGGCAACCGCGACCTGCGCTTCAGCGCCGTGCGCTACGGCAACGTCATGGGCAGCCGCGGCTCGGTAGTGCCCTTCTTCCTGGCCCAGCGCTCATCGGGCGTGCTGCCGATCACCGACCCGACCATGACGCGCTTCAACATCTCGCTCCAGGAAGGCGTGAACATGGTGCTCTGGTCGCTCGAGAACGCGCGCGGCGGCGAGATCCTGGTGCCGAAGATCGCCTCCTACCGCATCGTCGACGTGGCGACCGCGATCGGCCCGGAGTGCCGGCAGGAGATCGTCGGCATCCGCCCCGGCGAGAAGATCCACGAGGAGATGATCACGGCGAGCGACAGCCTCAACACGGTCGATCTCGGCCGCTACTACGCCATCCTGCCGAGCTCCGGCAGCCTCGGCGTCGACGACTACGTGCGCCACGGCGGCGCGACGGCGGTGGCGCCGGGCTTCGTCTACGAGAGCGGCAGCAACCCCAGCTTCCTCAGCGTGCCGCAACTGCGCGACCTGATCCACGCGCAGATGAAGCCGCGCCGCGGCGTCGATCGCCGCGAGGCAGCCTGAGGTCGGTCGCCGCCGCGCACGAGCCGTGAGTTTCATTCCCTACAGCCGCCAGCACATCGACGACGACGACGTCGCCGCCGTGGTCGACGTGCTGCGCGCCGACCTCGTGACCCAGGGACCGGCCGTCCCGGCCTTCGAGCGGGCCTTCGCCGAACGGCATCGCGTCGGCCACGCCGTGGCGGTGTCGAACGCCACGGCCGGATTGCACCTGGCCTGCCTGGCGCTCGGCGTCGGCCCCGGGAAGACCGTGTGGACGAGCCCGAACAGCTTCGTCGCCTCCGCCAACTGCGCGCTCTACTGCGGCGCCGGCGTCGACTTCGTCGACATCGACCCGCACACGCGAAACCTCTCGATCGACGCGCTGCGCACCAGGCTCGCCGCCGCAGCCGAAGCCGGAACGCTGCCGAGCGTCGTCGTGCCGGTCGATTTCGCCGGCCTGCCGGTCGACCTGCACGAGCTGCGCGAGCTGGCCGACCGCTACCGCTTCGCGGTGCTGGAGGACGCCTCGCACGCCACCGGAGCGAGCTACCGCGGCGCGCCGGTGGGCAGCGCCTTTGCCGACGCCACGGTGTTCAGCTTCCATGCCGTCAAGATCGTGACCACGGCCGAAGGCGGCATGGTGACGACCCACGACACCGCCCTCGCCCGTCGCGTGCGCGCGCTGCGGTCGCACGGCATCACGCGCGACGCTGGCGAGTTCGAGCGCGTGGCCGACGGTCCCTGGTACTACGAGCAGCAAAGCCTCGGCTACAACCAGCGCATGACCGACCTGCAGGCCGCCCTCGGGAGCTCGCAGCTGCGTCGCCTCGACGCGATGCATGCGCGTCGTGTCACGCTGGCCGACCGCTACGACCGCCTGCTCGCGGAGCTGCCGCTGCTGTTGCCGGCACGCCTCGCCGACCGGGTCTCGGCCTGGCATCTCTACAGCGTCGAGATCGACGCGGCGCGCAGCACTGTCGCACGCGCCGACGTCTTCGCTGCCCTGCGCGAAGCGCAGATCGGCGTCAACGTCCACTACCTTCCGATCCACACGCAGCCCTTCTACGAGCAGCTCGGCTTTCGTCGCGGCGACTTCCCGAACGCGGAGCGCTACGCCTCCGGCTGCCTGTCGCTGCCGCTCTACCCGACCCTCGCCGACGACGAGCAGGACCGCGTCGTCGCGTGCCTGCGCGCCGTCCTCGCATGAGCAGCGGCCGGCTCGCGGTGATCCCGGCCCGGGGCGGCAGCAAGCGCATTCCGCGCAAGAACGTGCGGCCATTCGGCGGCGTGCCGCTGATCGAACACGCGATCCGCGCGGCGCACGCGAGCGCCCTGTTCGATCACGTCGTCGTCTCGACCGACGACGCGGAGATTGCCGACGTGGCGCGCCGCGCCGGCGCCGAGGTGCCGTTCATGCGCCCGGCCGAACTCGCCGACGACCATGCCGGCACCGTGCCCGTGGTCGGCCACGCGATCGCGACCTGCCGGGCGCTCGGCTGGCCGATCGATCTCGTGTGCTGCATCTACCCGGCCGTGCCGCTCCTGCCCGTGCCCGTGCTCGCGCAGGCACTGGCGATGCTCGACGCCGGCGACTGCGATTACGTGTTCCCGGTCCTCGCATTCCGTACACCGATCCAGCGGGCCCTGCAACGCGGCGACGACGGCCGCACGCAGCCCTTCTTCGGCGAGCACACCCAGGCCCGCACCCAGGACCTGCCGGCAGCCTTCCACGACGCCGGCCAGTTCTACTGGGGCCGTGCACATGCCTGGCTCGACGGCCTCGGCCTGCATGGCCATGCCCGCACGCTCGTGCTGGCGGACGACAGCGTGGTCGACATCGACACGCCGGCCGACTGGGCGCGGGCCGAAGCCCTCTTCCTGGCAAGGAACGGACGGTGAAGGCGGCGATCCGCGCCGATGCCTCGGCCGCCCTCGGCCTCGGCCACGTCAAGCGATGTCTCGCCCTCGCGCAGGCGCTGCGCAGCACCGGCTCCACCGTCACCTTCCTGACCCGCTCGATCGATGTCGACGTCGATGCCGCCGCCCTGGTCCGTGCCGAAGGCTTCGCCGTCGCCGTGATCGGTACCGGGCACGCCACCGATCAGCTTGCCGACGCGGCGCAGTCGCTGCGCCTCGGCGATGCCTTTGCCGACGGGCTGATGATCGTCGACCACTACGCGCTCGACGCGCAGTGGCACGCCGTTGTGCGCGCCGCCTCGCGCGCCAAGCTCGTCGCCATCGACGATCTCGCCGACCGCAGGCTCGACGTCGACCTGCTCGTCGACCACAACCTCGGCGAGCTGGCCGTCAAGTACGCCGGCCGGGTCGGCAAGGGGACCGTCCTCCTGGGCGGCCCGCGACATGCCTTGCTGGACGCGAACTACAGCGCGGCGGTCCGACACCAGCCGGGCCCGCGGGTCGACAGCATCGGCATCTTCATGGGCGGCACCGACGCCGCCGGCCTCAGCGCCGTGGCGCTCGACGCCTGCGGCCTCGCCGGGTTCGCCGGAGCGGTCGAGATCGCGAGCACCTCGGGCAACCCGAACCTGGCCGGACTGCGCCGTCTTGCGGAGAAGCGGCCGCGCACCACACTCGCACTCGACCTGCCGGACCTGGCCGCGTTCTTCGCGCGCCACGGTGTGCAGATCGGCGCCGGCGGCGGTGCGACGTGGGAGCGCTGCTGCATCGGCGCACCGACGCTGGCGTTGATCGCGGCGGCGAACCAGGTCCCGGTGCTGAGGCCGCTGCGGGCGCTCGGTGCGGTCGAGCTGGTCGAGAGGGACGGCGCATCGCCCGACGCGCGCCTCGTCGCCGACCGGCTGGCTGCGCTGATCGCCGACACACCTCGCCGCGCCGCGCTCTCGGTGCGGTCGCGCGCCCTGGTCGACGGCCGCGGCGCCGCGCGGGTCGCCGATCACCTCGCGACACTCGCCGGATGATCCGCGTCGACATCGTCTGCACCGACCCGCGCCACGGCGTCAATCCGTGGCTCGAGCGCTGGGCCACGAGCGTTGCCGGCGAGGCCCGGGTCGCGATCCATCGCGACACGCGCACGCTCGCCGGCGGCGACTTCCTCTTCCTGGTCTCGTGCCACGAGATCGTCGGCAGCGCGGTGCGCGAACTCTACCGCCACACGCTGGTGCTGCACGCCAGCGACCTGCCGCGCTGGCGCGGCATGTCACCGCACATCTGGCAGATCCTCGAAGGCCGGCCCGGCTTCACCGTGACGCTGCTCGAAGCCGAGGACGCTCTCGACTCCGGCCGCATCTGGCAACAGCACGACGTGGCCATCGCCGCCACCGACCTGTTCGACGAGATCAACGCCGCGCTCTTCGCGGCCGAGATCGCGCTGATGGACTGGGCGCTCGTCCATGACGCCGACGTCGAGCCGCGCGCGCAGCACGGCGAACCGAGCATGGCGCGGCGCAGGACGCCGGCCGACAGCCGCATCGACCCGACCCGGCCGCTCGTCGAATCGTTCGACCTGCTGCGCGTCGCCGACCCCGACCGCTATCCGGCGTTCTTCGAGCACCGCGGCCAGACCTATCGCATCCGCATCGACAAACTGTGAGTCCAGGCATCCCATGATCCACATCCAGGGCCGCGCGATCGGCGCAGGCGCCCGCCCCTACCTCATCGCCGAGATGTCGGGCAACCACAACCAGTCGCTGGATCGGGCGCTGGCGATCGTCGATGGCGCCGCCGCGGCCGGGGCCGATGCCATCAAGCTGCAGACCTACACCGCGGACACGATGACGCTCGACATCCGCGCGCCCGGTTTCGTGATCGACGACCCGAAGAGCCTGTGGCACGGTCGCCAGCTGCACGCGCTCTACGCCGAGGCAGCGACACCGTGGTCGTGGCACGCGCCGCTGATGGAGCGGGCGCGCAGCCTCGGCCTGCACTGCTTCAGCAGCCCCTTCGATGCCAGCGCCGTCGACTTCCTCGAGGAGCTCGACGTGCCGGCGTACAAGATCGCCTCGTTCGAGTGCGGTGACCTGGCGCTGATCCGCAAGGCGGCCGCGACCGGCAAGCCGCTGATCGTCTCGACCGGCATGGCCAGCCTGGCCGAGATCGACGACGCGGTGCGCTGCGCGCGTGCCGCCGGCTGCACGGAGATCGTGCTGCTGAAGTGCACCAGCACCTACCCGGCCTCGCCGGAGAATTCGCACATCCGCACGATCCCGGCCCTGCGCGACGCGTTCGGGACCGAGGTGGGCCTGTCGGACCACACGCTCGGCTGCGGCGTCGCGGTCGCCTCGGTGGCGCTGGGCGCAACGGTGATCGAGAAGCACTTCACGCTCGCCCGCGCCGAGGGCGGCGTCGATTCGGCGTTCTCGCTCGAGCCGCAAGAGTTCGCGCAGCTGCGCGTCGAGGCCGACCGCGCCTGGCAAAGCCTCGGCCAGGTGCGCTTCGGCGCCCTCGCCGTCGAGGCCGGCTCGATGCAGTTCCGCCGCTCGCTCTACATCGTCGAGCCTGTCAAGGCTGGCGAGTTGCTGACGAGCGAGAACGTCCGCGCCATCCGGCCGGGCTACGGGCTGGCGCCGCGTCATCTCGACGAGGTGCTCGGCTGCCGGCTGCGTGTCGACGCGACGGTCGGAACACCGCTCAGCTGGGAGTTGCTGCGCGCGACGGCGTGAGGCGACGGCCCGCCGAGGCGCGCGTCGGCGTCGGCGCGTCGCTCAGCGCGCGGGCTTCTGCAGCACCACCGCCATGCCGTTCACCATCGAGAGCGGCAAGGTCTTGGTGACCAGGGTGTCGAACCACTGGATGAAAGCGCGCACGCCGTCGTTCTCGTAGAAGGCGTCGATGTCCTTCTTGTAGGCCAGGAAGCCGTCGCCGCCGAGCGTGGTCGCGATCACGGCGTTCTGCCGGAAGAATCCGAGCGGCACCACTTCGACGAGCTCGAGCCCGGCGACGTCGGCCGCGAGCTGCAGCTCGTCCACGCTGGCAGAGGCGTAGAACATCGACGTGTCGCCGCGGGCGCGGTTGTCGTAGCCGAACTTCGCGTACTCGAGCGTGCCCGAGCGGGAAGCGAGCTCGTAGTTGTCGCGGCTGCACTGGTCGAACACCATGCAGCCGCCGGGCCGCAGCACCCGGCCGGCTTCCTTCAGGATCGTCGGCCAGTCGCGGAAATGCGGGATCACCCAGCGCGTGACGATGCCGTCGAAGGTTTCGTCGGCGAACGGCAGCGCGAAGACATCGCCCTGGCGCAGCGTGATGCTGCCGCGGTCGCTGACCGGCTTGATCTGGTCGAGCATGGCCTGGCTGATGTCGACGCCGGTGACGTGGTGGCCGAGATCGGCGACCGCCGTGGTCAGCACGCCGGTGCCGCAGCCCAGGTCGAGCACGCGGCCGGCGGGCGCGATGCGCTGCGTCAGCTCGGCGATGAACCGGGAGGTGAGGAAGTGCGTGTAGTCGTGCTTCGAGCAGGTCGACTTGTCATAGGCGCGGGCGCGCTCGGGCGAGGTCCAGGCGACGGTCTTGAAGGCCTTGATCGCATCGAGTGCATTGGGCGTCGTGTTCATGTCTGCAGCATTCCTGTCGCGGTAGCAATGGCGGGAACCGGTCGTTCGAACGTCGCGCACAGGCTGGCGATGCGCGGGCGGCCCGGATACTTGTCGAGGAGCAGGCGGGCGCTCTCGTGAAAGGCCGCGGGCAGCACGTAGCCCGAGGCCGAGTTGTGGAACAGCGGCACGTCGACGACGCGCCCGGCCGGACGGCCGAGCCGTGCTTCGGCCTGAATGCAGAGGTCGGTGGCCCACAGATGCCAGCCGAGTGCCGGGTCGAGCTCGAGCGCCGCGTCCCGATGCAGCGCCACGGCGAACTCGTCGATCGAGACGGCGCGGTCGGACGTCGGGTGACTGAACAGATGCGTGCGGTCGACCACCAGCCCGGCATGACGCGGCGTGCCGTCCTCGCCGGCTGTGGCGTCGAGGCCGGCGAAGCCGACCGGCACGCCGGTGACGCCCCGCGCCTGCAGCGCGGCCAGGTGACGCGCGATCGCGTGGCCGCTGCCGACCGGGAAGTACACGTCCTGATGCACGAACAGCCGCCACGGATGCAGCGCGCGGGCGGCGCCGGTGGCATGGGCCGCGGCCGCGCTGTCGGCGCCCTGCACGCAGACGATGTCGGCACCGATCTCGCGCAGGCCCGGCGAGCGGCCGACGTTGAGCTCGTACTGCCACGGCCGGTTGACGGCGACGATGACCGAGAACGGCACCTCGGCGGCGCCGTCCATCGGCGCCCGCGCCCGCTTCGGGCAGACCAGGATCATCTGGTACAGACCCATGTTTCGGAGGGCCGTCTCGGCCGGCACGCCGAGCGCGATCGCGGCGTCGACGATGCGTGCGGCGAAATGCGTCTGCGGCACGTCGACGCGGTACTGGTCGGGCATGTGCGGCAGCCAGCCGCCGTCGAGGAAGGTCTTGAACGCCGACGATGGCGAGAAGAAGCGCACGTGCGTCTGGTCGAGCAGGCCGGCGCTGTCGTAGCTGATGTCGCCGGCGACGAGACGCTCGATGACCGAGAGGTGACCCATGTTGGGCAGGCAGCAGACGATCTTCGCGTCGTCGGTGGTCAGGTCGCACAGTGCCGCCAGCAGCGCAGCGGGCTGGCGCAAGTGCTCGAGCAGGTCGCCGATGACGACGACGTCGAAGCCGCCTTCGAGCACGGTCAGGTCGGCACGGTCGAGGTCGAGCGTGACCACGCGGTCGAGATGCGGCGCTGCAGTGGCGCAGGCTTCGGCCGAGAGGTCGACGCCCCACCATTGCACGCCCGGGTGCAGTTCCTTAAAGCGGCGGCCGAGCCGGCCGTTGGCGCAGCCGAGCTCGAGCACGCGCCGCGCGCCGGCGGGTATGGCCGCGAGCAGCTTGAGGTTCAGGCCGTCGTAATAGTTCGAGTTCGCGGGCGGAGCGGTGGTGATGGGCGCCGCGGCAGCGGTTTCGGCGCGGGCAAGCGGCCTCGCAGGAGCGACCGGCGCGGCGACCCTGGCGCGGCGCAACATCGCCAACGCGTCGAGCGCGGGCGTTGCGGCCCATGCCGGCACGGTGGCCGCGGGGGCGGCCAGCGCAGGCGGGGCCGGGACGATCTCGGCGCTGCGATAGCGCTGCCTCGCCTCGATCGCGTCGGCTGGCAGGTCGAGCGTCGGCTGCATCGTCTGCGCGAGCATCCGTTGCAGCGGCGTCGTCTCGGTCTTGAGCAGGATCACGTTCATGCGCACGGCCGCATGGCGGACGCACTCCTTGCCGTGGGCATCGAGATGGGCAAGGCGTCCCATCTCGAAACGATGGTCGACCCAGCCGAGCTCGCTGAAGCCGTCGATGAATGCGCGCCAGGATTCCGGGTCCAGTGATCGCACATGGCCCGGCGCGGGCCCGCCGGCGGTCGAGGACGCGGCCGGCAGGTCGATGTGCAGCTCGCCGCCGTCGCGCAGCAGTTGCAGGCACTGGCCCATGAACGTCGGCAGGTCGCGCACCACGGCCGGCAGGTCGCGTGCGTCGATCGCGTCGATGGCACCTTCGGCCAGCAGCAGCGGGCCGGTCGCATCCGTGCTCGTCGCGAGCGGCAGCGCGAGCGGCGCCGACAGGTCGAGGACCAGGTCGGCGCCGACCCGATCGCTTGCGTCGACGTTGAGCCAGCCGGGGCGGTAGCCGCGGGCGACACCGAGGTTGAGCAGGTTCGGTCGCCACGGCGCGGGCGGGCGACGTGCGTGATAGGTGTCGGTGAAGCCGGTCGCAAAGGCGAGCAGGTCGGCGTAGGCTTCGACCGGATCGGCCCGTTCGAAGGCGGCGAGCGCGGTGCGCGCCAGCTCGAAAAAGGCCGGGGTCGAGAAGTCTTCGCCGAAGAACTGCTCGAGCTGGCCTTCGCCCTCGAGCCAGAGCACGCAGTCTTCGAATGCCGCATGCGGACGGGTCCCGGGAGTGCGCTCGGAGATCACGGGCGTGCCGAGCGAGAGGCAATGGGAGACGCGGATCTGCTCGAAGCGGCTCGTTTCGTAGAAGTGCGCGTTGACCACGGCCTTGGCCTGGCCGATGAAGCGGTCGCGCTCGGCGCCGTACAGCGGCCGATCGAACATCGAGACGTTGAGTCCCAGCGCCTCGATGCGGTCGAGCCAGGCTCGCCGCCGCGCATTCATGCTGCCGATGAAGAGCAGGTCGATCGGGCGCTCCTCGAGCGCCACGGCATCGATGGGCCTCAGATAGGGGGCGTGCAGCACCGGCACCACCGGGACGTCGGCGATCTCCTTGGCGTAGGCAGCGCGGTTGTCGGCGTCGTAGTCGACGACGGCGGAGCCCGCGAGCAGCTGCAGATACTCGGGCGAGACCTGCGCCCCGCCTGCGCCGAGCTGCTCCAGGTTGACGAAGATGCAGGCGAAGCGATCGCGCAGCGAGCCTTCGAAACCCAGGTGTGCACCGAACACGAAGTTGACGGCGTCGTGGCGCAGCCGGTTCTTGGCGATGGTGACCTCGGCGCCGAGGCGTCGGAACTGATATCTGAAGTACCGCGCCGGGTCGAGCAGACCGAGCGAGTGCACGTAGCCGGCGGGTTGCTGGATGCAGAGATGGATGGAGGGCAGCTTGCTCATCGGCTTGGTCGTCTCGCGATTCGTCCGGGCGCTCGAGCCCGCATCCTGGCGACTCTAGGGAGCGTGATGCGACGCAAGCGTCGGATGAGCACTGCCAAGGCGGGGCAATTCCGGCGCTTGCTCGGCCGCCAGCGCCGCCGGCGCCTGACCGGCGAGTGCCCGCGACCACATGCGCCGGTAGAGCGCCTCGATGTCGCGCGCGAAGCGGGCGCCGTCGAACAGCGTTCCCGAGGCGCGCTGTTCGTCCAGGTGTCGGCGCAGGGCGATGCGCCGCGGGCGGTCACCGGCCAGGGCGCACACGCGCTCGACGTAGCCTTCGATGTCGTCGGCGACCAGCTCGTCCAGGTCGACGGCATGGAGCAGGCTCGCGGCGACGCGCTGGGCGAAGGTCGCGCCGCGCACCGTGACGACCGGCACGCCGACCCAGAGCGCCTCGCCCGCCGTCGTGTGCGCGTTGCACGGCCAGGTGTCGATGTACACGTCGGCGCAGGCGAGTCGGGCGAGATGCTCGTCCAGCGGCAGGAGCGGCACGAACGCGAGCCGCTCCGCGGCGATGCCGCGCGCCTTCGCCGCGGCGGTGAGGGTGGTCTCGACGTTGGCGTTCCATGCCAGCAGCCAGAGCACGCTGCCCGGGAGCCGCCGCAGGAGCTCGCACCAGGTGTCGAACACCTCCTCCGAGATCTTGTACGACTGATGGAACGCGCAGAGCAGCGTCGCGCCCTCGTGCACACCCCACTCGGCCCGCGACGACGGCCGAGGCCGCGCCCGGGCTGCATCGTTCGGCTGGTAGCAATTCGGCAGCTGGGCGATCTTCTCGCTGAAGTGGCCCGCATCGGCGAGCGGCGTCACCACCGGATCGCCGATGAAGTAGTCGATGAAGGGCGCGCCGGTCGTACCCGGAAAGCCGAGCCAGCTGACCTGGACGGGAGCTGGGCGCTGGGCCGGCACCGGCATCAAGGTGTCGTGCGTCGCGCCCTTCAGGTCGACCAGGATGTCGATCTCGAGCTGGCGCACGCGCTGGGCCATGGCCACGAAGTTGAGCCCGCGCAGGTCGACGAAGCGCTCGCAGGCGACGAGCATCCGCCGTCGCATGGCGCTGCCGTCGTCGGGTCCGCTCGAGAACAGCGTGACCTCGAAGTTCTCGCGGTCGTGGCATTCGAGCATCTGCGCCATCAGCTGGCTCGTCGCGTGCTGGTGGAAGTCGGCCGAGAGGTAGCCGATGCGCAGCCGTCCGGCGCGACGTCGCGCGGGTCGTTTCGGCAGGGCCGGATAGCCGCGCATGGTGTGCAGGGCGTAGTGCCGCGCGACCTGCTTCTGCGCGACGGGATCGGACGTGAGGACGGCATGGGGGAACGCGCCGGTCTCGACCGCCGCGTCGGGCGGCAGGAGTCGCAGGGCGACGATCAGTTCGTCCAGTGTCTGCCTGGCCTGCGGCCAGCGGCAGGCCTCGCGCTCGAGAAAAGCCAGCTGGCCACGCGCAGCCATCTCGCTGGTGCCGAGGCCGAGAACGATGGCCGTCCTCACGCACTCGGCGGCCTCGGCCTTCATGCCCAGATCCTTGAACGACATGCCGAGGTGGAAGTGACTGATCGCGTCGTCCATGCGGATCGCGAGCGCGTCGAAGAAGGAACGGATCGCCTCCTCGTGTCGCCCGCATCGCTGCAACGAGACGGCCAGCGACACGTGGTGCTCGGGGGTGCGGGCGGCGTCGGCGGGAAGCTCGCGCAGGCAGGCGATCGCCTCGGCCGGGTGGCCGAGGCCGAGCAGGGCGTGCGATTCGAGCGTGTAGGCGAGACCGTCGTCCGGAGCGTGCCGGCGCAGCAGGCGGGTGCACTCCACCGCATCGGCGTGCCGGCCGGACTTGATCAGCGCGTGCGCCAGAGCGATCGCGTAGGCCCGGTCGGAATGCAGGACCGCCGCCTGCTCGAAGGCCCGGGCCGCCGGCAGCCACTGGTCGCGGGCGGCGTGGGCCTGGCCGGCCTGCCATCGCTTGTGCGCTCGGGCTTGGGTGGGCGAGTCGCCGGGCGGCTCGGGCAGAGGCAGCTGAAGAGCCATCGGGAGTCGGCCGACGCGATAGGCGCGTTGCGGCAAAGGCAAGGTGTTGGATCGCGAGCGTAGGGGCAGCTGCGCCGGCGCGATGCGTCGAATTGAGGTGCCGCGGGCAGCCAGTTCAGGCGCGCAGCGCGCCGGAGACCTCGCTCTGGCGCCGCATCGCGGCCGCGCGCTTGCGCCAGTGCGCGGCCGCATCGGCGCGGCCGAGGCCGCCATGCAGCACCGACAGGTTGTAGGCGGCGAGGAAGCTGCCGCGGCCGCGTACGCTGTCCTGCAGGTGCGGCTGCTCGCCGATCTCGAGCGCGCGCAGCCAGCTGGCCTCGACCCGCGCCAGCCACGATCCCGCGCTCGCCGGCGCGGCGGCCGCGCAGTCGAGGAACAGGTCGCCCGCGGCGAAGTGAAAGTCGGGCGACATCTCCCAGCGCTGCGCCTGGGTCTCGACCAGGGCCACGGCCTCGTCGAGACCGCCGCACTTCTTCAGCGTGAAGATCGTTCGCACGACGAGGTCGTGGCGCCAGGCCGCAGACGGCTCGGCACGTGCCAGCGCCCGGCGGTAGCTCGGCAGGGCTTCGTCGAAGCGCGCACGGATCTCGAGGTCCTTGCCGAGCTGGTAGTGCAGATAGGCGTCGTCGGGTCGCTCTGCGAGCGCGAGGGCGAGCAGGCCCTCGTTGCGCCCGGCCTTGCGCGCGCTCTGCGCGTCGAGATAGCCGTCGTGGGCAACGACCAGCGGCAGGCGCTGCCGTGCCAGCGTCGACACGGGCTGCTCGTGGATCCGTCCCTCGTAGATGGTGCCGGCCGGCAGGACGCGCGGCAGCCAGCTCGGCGCCTCGCCGGCGCCTTGGCCTGCCGAGGCTTCGAGCAGGCTCACGACGTTGACCTGGCCGATGAAGGCCGGCGCCTGCCGGCGCAGCGCGTCGAGGCAGGCGCCGCCGTGCGTGATCCATTCGTCGCCGTCGAGGATCAGGCGCCAGGGAGCGTCCGTCAGCGCCAGGGCGGCGTTGCGGGCGGCAGCGAAATCGTGGCCCCACGTGAAATGCGACACGCGCGCGCCAATGCGCCGCGCGATCTCCGGCGTCGCGTCGCTCGAGCCCGTGTCGAGCACGACCATCTCGTCGACCCACGGGCAGGCGCTCGCGAGACAGCGCTCGAGGCTGCGAGCCTCGTCGCGGACGATCATGACGAGAGCGATCCGGTTCATGCGCGGTGCGGGTCGGTCAGACAGCCCGGATGACACCACTTCGCGCCGGCCCGAAAGCCTCGATCTGGGCGGCAATCCTTCTCGTTATCTGCCGATTGTTGCGGCGGCGAGGGGCGGCTCCCGGGAAACGGGGCTCGGTCCCGGCTCAAGTTCGCGCGACGTCGCTCGATAACCTGCCAACGTTCCTGGAGTTTCGGGTTCGGGGTCCGGTTAGCCGGCCAAGGGTGGGGCGAGAGATCGATGCCCCACTCGAGGTTGACTAGTGCGGGCGGTGCCTGCGGGAGATCCCCGAACGCAGGCATGCAAACGGCGGCAACGAGGGTCCGCTTTCGATGCAACCGCGTGTAACGCCGGCAGCTAGGCCGGGAAACATTCAACCTTAGGAGTTCCTCCACATGTCAGCCACGATCAACACCAACGTCAACTCGCTCAACGCGCAGCGCAACCTGACGACCTCGCAGATGTCGCTCGCGACCTCGATGCAGCGCCTGTCCTCGGGCCTGCGCGTCAACTCGGCCAAGGACGACGCCGCCGGCCTGGCCATCGCCGACCGGATGAACGCCCAGATCAAGGGCATCAACGTCGCGATCCGCAACGCCAACGACGGCATCTCGCTGGCGCAGACGGCTGAAGGCGCGCTCGCCACGGTCACCGATGTGCTGCAGCGCATGCGTGAGCTGGCGGTGCAGGCCCAGAACGGCTCGAACGGCACCAGCGACCGCGCCAACCTCGACACCGAGTACCAGCAGCTCTCTTCCGAAGTGACGCGGA
>JBBRZP010000081.1:0-15646 GCA_038236565.1 Burkholderiales bacterium
GCTGCTGGCCTGCGTGACGGTGCCGACGGCGAGACCGGCACCGGTGATCGCCGTCGTCGCCGCCACCTGCGTCAGGTTGACGACGTTGGGCACGGTGACAGGCGCAGGTCCGCTCGAGACGACGAGGTTGACTGCCGAGCCCAGCACGACGCTCGTGCCCGCGATCGGGTTCTGGCTGATGACGCTGCCTGCCGGCACTGTGGCGCTGCTGGCCTGCGTGACGGTGCCGACGGCGAGACCGGCACCGGTGATCGCCGTCGTCGCCGCCACCTGCGTCAGGTTGACGACGTTGGGCACGGTGACGTCGGAGATCACGGGAGTGCCTGTCACCACCCAGGTCAATGCGGGCGCGTCGAACGGGACGGTGCGATCCTGCCGGATGGTGATGACGTCCGCGCTGGTGATGGTGGAATTGGCCGCGAGGTTGCCCAGCGCCACCGAGCCCTTGACGATGACCGTCGCCGGCGAGCCGCTGGTCACGCTGACTGCGGCCGCGGTCAGCGCGGGCGTACCGTTCTGCACCACGACGCGGTACGAAAAGTCGAAGGTGGTCCGACCCGTGCGCACCGAGCTGACCAACTGCGTGCCGGTCACGCTGGCGGCGGCGACGGCGTCGAGATGCGGAACGAACAGCCCCACCCATCCGACCAGTGCAAACACCAAGCTCTGGAGCCAGCGGAATTTCGACATCTCGATGACCCTCTTCATATCAGTAGCCAACACGCGGTCGGGTGTCGGCGCAGCGATCGATGAACAAGCCGCGGAGCGCGGCGAACCGCGACTCAATTCAGGCCCGGCCCGACGCCGGACTCAGATCGACGACTTTCGTTTGCGCGCCGATCGCGACCGGCCACGTAAAAACGTCAACAGAACGCCGGACGTCATGAGCGCGATCGTGCTTGGCTCCGGGATGGCTGCGACGGTTGCCGTCGTGAAGCCTCGATCCAAGGTCTCGAACGTCTTCGGGTCGATGACTTCGAACAGCGAGCCACCCGGAGTCGCGTTGCCGCTGAAGTCCACGCGCACCTGGAACGACCCCAGGCTCTGCCCCGAGCCGATCCCCGCGCCCAGGGCAAGCCAGTCGAAAAAGCCGTCCTGAGGCAGGCCCGGATCAGGCTGGACCGCGAGGGGGTCCCAGCCCGCGGGAGCCGCAACGAGCTGCAGATTGCTGAATAGGGAATGGTCGAAGAAGACCGTGAACTCGTCGATCGAGGTCGCGAGCGAATCGTTGGTGACCGAGAAGACATACTCCCAGGTATTGCCGGACACCGGGCTCAGGTCGTACCGCACCGTGGTCGCGTGGGTCGGCATGGCCGCCGCCAGGCCGAGCAATCCGGCCATGATCCAACGCTTGAAAGCGCCACTCCGTCGCATGTTGTGTTCCCCAGTTCAAGTCCCAAAGATTCTTGCACGCAGGAATTTGAGCAGCAATGGCTGACAAGGTCATCCGCGCAACGACCCCCTGTTTTGGGGGCGAGACGAACCCGATGTCGCGTTCCGCAGCGAACGAGAACACCTGGCGCTTGCGCCCCTGATGCACCGGATCCGTTTCTCCTCGACCGGAACGATGAGGCGGGCGGATAGGACGTAGCATTGCCGCGCATGGGCAGCATGAATTTCGGGGCACTGCTCGTGCTCCTCGTTGTGGCGGGCTGTGCGAGCGGCCCTGCGCCGGCGCCCTCGCCCCAGGAACCGGTCTTGGGCACGACACCCGTCGTGCCGCCGCGCGCCGCACCAACGCCGGCCCCGGCGGCGAGCTCGCCGGCCGAGTTGCGCACCGCTGCGGCCTCGACCCTCGCGGTCGAGCGCCAATGGCTCGCTGCGTGGTTCAAGGGAACGCCGGTCGTCATCGCGCAGCGCCCGAACGGATCCGTGGTCGTCGACGTGCCGCGCGAGTTCTGTTTCGAGCCGGGCAAGGACGTCGTCAAGCCGGCGCTCGCCGCGGTGCTCGACAAGGTCGCGCAATCGATGCGCCGCACGGCGATGGCCGAGCTGCACCTCATCGCCGCGCCCGGGGATGCGAGCGGAGGCGCCGCGCTGGGCGTGCGGCGGGCGACGCGCGTTGCCGAGTTCCTGCGCGCGCGCGGCGTGCCGGAGGCCCGGCTCGCCAAGCCGACGGCGGCCAGCGGTACGGCAGTGCAGCTGCTCATGGAAGCGGCAGCGCCGGCCTGACCGCGCGCGACGAGCGCTCGCTAGGAATACGGGTCGCTGCGCGTCAGCCCGAACGGCGCCTTCGGCTCCAGGAACGCGGCCACCTTCGCCGCGAACGACGCGACGTCGATCGGCTTCGACAGGTAGCCGTCGCAGCCCGCCGCGCGCAGCTTGGCCTCGTCGCCCTTCATCGCGTCGGCGGTGAAGGCGATGATCGATGATCGGGATGTGACGGGTCGCCGGGTCGGCCCTCAGTTGGCGCGTCAGGTCGACGCCATTCACGCCCGGCATCTGGATGTCCATCAGGATGAGGTCGGGCGCGGCGAGCGCGATGCTCATCAGCGCCTTGCCGGCATCGTGCGCGCTCTCGACGTCGAAGCCCGCGTCGCCCAGCACGAAGCTCACCAGCTCGACGTTGATCGCGGTGTCGTCGTCGACGAGAACATGGCCCCGCGTCATCGTCACTTCCCGGTCGGGGCCGGCGAAGGCGACGCCTCGCGATGGCCACGACGGAGCTTTTCCAGCATCGCCGCCAGCGCGCCGCCGCCTTTGCCGAGGATCGCCTCGGCAGAATCCTCAGCTTCGCGTACTCCTCGTCGGTGAGGATCATGCTGGTCCCGATGAAGACCGGAATGTCGCGCCATGCCGGCATCCGGCTCAGCGCGTCGAGCACGGCGAATCCGTCCACGACCGGCATCATCAGGTCGAGGACGATCTCCTCCGGACGATGCAGGTCGATCTCGTCGAGCGCTTGGCGGGCGTCGGTGAAGCACACGCTCTCGATGCCGATCGATCGCAGGCTCTCGCGCATCACGGCGATGGCGATCGGATCGTCATCGACGACCATCACGGGCGAGCGTCCCGCACGCGTCAGCGCGGCGCGTGCTTCGACCGGCGTGCGCACGCCGCCGCGCGACGTCGGGATGATGTCGAATCGTGTGTCGACGGTCACGCCGCTTTCGATCATGTAGTCGACCGGATTCATCGCCGCCACCTCGGCCTGTCGGTCTTCGCGGACGAAAACTTCGTAGTACGGCCGCCCGTTCGCCTCCGACTCCGACCAGCCGGTGACCCGCTCGGAGACGGTGTTGAGCCGGATGACCCGACCCTCGCGGTCAGTGGCGATGAAGCCCGCGCCGATGCTCTCGAGCGCCACGGCCAGCCCCTGCCTTCTTGACGTAGACCAGGATCGCGACCGGAATCGAGAAGTACGACAGGGCGATGATCGCGTCGGCGCCGACCATCGACCAGAGCAGCGCGGGATCCCAGGTGAAGCAGTACCGTGCGGCAGGTAGCCGTTGCAGGCGACGAACTCGCTCAGAAGATTCATGAAAGCCCTGCTCTTTCGCCACAGACCAGCGTTGCGGCCATCGGTCCGACACGTCGGGCAATCGCTGCGACCGGAGCCCGGGGGCTTCCCCGGACGGCGCCGAATGCGTGCTACCGAGCCCAGGGCATCAACATCGTGAGAAGCAGCAGCTTCTCAAACTCCGGCTCGAAGCGATCGACGACTTCTTGCGGAAAGCGGCAGAGCGCCTCGTCGGTGATGAGCCCGAACTGCACGCCTCCGCCGTACGAGAGGATGCTCACGCCGACGCCGATCTCGCCCGACGCCGGCACCCAGAACATCGTCTGGCGCAAGGTCGAGCCGCAGAAGGTGAGCGGCACGGGCGGCCCCGGGACGTTGGTCATCACCGCCGTCGCTTTCTTGGCGAAGAGTCCGAGCAGCGCGTCCTGCACCGTCTGCACCATCTGGCCGGCGACGGCGAGCACCGCGAAGGCCAGCATCGGCTGATAGCTCGACTTCAGCTCGTTCATGCGCGCGCGCACGGCGGCAACGCGCGCGACCGGGTTGTCGATGCCGATCGGCAGCACCAGCGGCGCGAGGCCGAAGCGGTTGCCGAGCTGCCAAGCCTGGTCGAGCGGACGCAGGTTCACCGGCACCATCGCGCGGATCTCCTTGCCCGCGGGATCGTCGCCCTCGTCGCGCAGCCAGGCGCCGATCGCGCCGGCGACGCACGCGAGCAGCACGTCGTTGATCGAGCAGCCAAGGGCATGGCCGATCGCCTTCACCTCGGCAAGCGGAATCGGCTCGCCCCAGGCGACGCGCTTGGCGCCGCTCGGCCGGCCCTTGAGCAGGGTCGGCGAGTCGTCGTCCATCAGCGCCATCGCGGCGACGTCACGCATCACCTTGGCGCCGAGCCTGGCGCCCGCCAGCGCTCCGGCGATCCCCTTCTGAGGATCGGCGAGCAGCTCGATCGAGCGGTCGAGCGACGCACCGGCGAGGCCGGCGGCGCGCGTCGACAGGCCGTCGAAGACCTTGAGCGCGGCGCCGGCGAGACCGTCGTCGAGGCCGGCAGCGGCGCCTCTCGACTTGCGCTGGCGCCGCGGCGGATCGCTGCCGCCGTCGGTGATCGTCATCATCACCGAGATCAGCGCGATGCCGTCGCCGATGCAGTGGTGGACGCGGGCGATGAGCGCGCTGCCGCCCTCGTAGCCGTCGATCAGGTGGAACTGCCAGAGCGGCCGCGCCGGATCGAGCGGCTGCGACGCGAGCACGCCGACGCGCTCCTGCAGCGCGGCGCGCTCGCTCTGCCCGGCCGCCTTCTCGAGCTGTTCGCGCACGATGTGGCGATGGATGTCGAAGTCGTCGTCGCCGACCCAGGTCGCTCCGCTCGCGTCGCGCACGGCGATCTCGCGGAAGCGCTCGTAGCGCAGCAGCTTGTCCTCGACCCGCTTGCAGAGCGTCTCGTAGGCGATGCCCGGTCGCAGCAGCCAGACGCCGACGATCATCATCAGGTTGACATCGCTGTCCATGCGCAGCCACGCGGTGTCGACGCGCGACATGCGTTCGCGGGAAGCGGGGGACGTTGTCATGGAGGGAAACCGCGGCAGCCGGGATCGGCCCACGATGCTGGCTAAGATCGGTGCCGTCAATCGCGACTTGTCATGACGAAGCCAACGAAGGAGACCCCCATGGCCGACCTCAAGAAGCAGTTCGAGAAAGCCGTCGTCGATTCGAAGAGCCTGCCGGAAAAGCCCGACAACATGACGCTCCTGAAGATGTACGCGCTCTACAAGCAGGCCTCGAGCGGCGATGCCGACGGCAAGCGCCCCGGGTTCGGCGACATGGTCGGGCGGGCGAAATGGGACGCGTGGAACGGCCTCGCCGGTACCTCCGGCGAGACGGCGATGCAGCAGTACGTCGATCTGGTCGAGTCGCTGAAGTAGCGACCGGCCGCGGCTAGCGCTTCTTCGCTGCCGCTGCCGGCGCGGCCTTCGCCTTCGCTGCTGTCTTCGGCGCGGCGGCCTTGGGCTTCGCGGCCGCGCCACTGGCGAGCAGCGCATCGAGGTTCTCCTCGATCTCGCTTTCGATCCGGTGCCGGAAGACCCCGACCAGCAGGCCGAGGCGCGCCGTCAGGTCGAACGTGTCGGCGGTGATCACGAGCTTGCCGTCGACGCCGGAGCGCGTGAACTCGACGACGTCGTTGTCGTCGCCTTCGATCACCGTGCAGTCCATGCCGAACTTGGCCTCGGCCTGCTCGGCCCAGCGGAAGGCGGTCTTCCTCGCCTGCGCGAGGCCCAGTCGGTGGGCGCGGTGGATGTGGATATCGGCCATGGCGGAGCTTTCGTCGATGCGTCGGTCTGCTGGCAAAAATCTTGCCGCCGGCGAGTATCAGCGCTCCAGCGCCGCCCGCCGATCGCCCTGCGGCAGCGCCGCGAGCCGCCGGACCTCGGCGTAGAAGCGCGTGAAGTCGCGCCCTTCGCGTTCGAACAGGCGCTCGAAGCCGGGGACGAGCGACGTGTAGCTCGCGAGCACGCCGAGCGCGGCGTTGTTGGCACGCGCGAACCAGGCGTCGTAGCCGCTGTAGCCGCCCCAGCGCGTCGCCTTCATCGTCGCGTGGTCGGCGCGCAGGCGTGCCAGCAGATCAGCCTTGCCGGCACGCTTGTCGGCGTCGCTCGCCGGGCCGGCGTACAGCGCGGCGAACCGGACGCGATAGGCATCGGTGAGCTCTCGGAAATCGGCACGACGCGCTTCGCCACGTGCCGATTGCGCGCGTGCGTCCGGTCCCGCGCGCTCGGCAAGCCACCGTTCGACGCCGATCTTCTCGACTGCGCTCGCGAACGATTCGTTGAAGACCGTGTCGCCGGGCGCGAACGCGATCTGGTGCGCGAGCTCGTGGAAGACGAGTCGCGCGAGCTCGCCCTCGGGATAGTCGATGAAGGTGTTGAGGAGCGGATCGGCGAGCCAGCCGCCGGTCGGCAGTCGCCCGAGCGTCGAGTACGCGGGCACCGGATAGACGGCGACGTCGAGGCCCTGGGCGCGCAGCTCGGCGGCGAGCGCATCGGCGCGCGCCTGGTCGTAGTAGCCGCGGTAGCCGACGCAGCCGACGACCGCGAAGCACCAGGTCTTCGGCTCGAGCGACAGCTCGGGCGCGGCGACGACGTTCCAGACGGCTGCCGGGCGGCCGAGGTCGGCGTAGCGGCGGTAGCTCGCGTTGTCGGGCTCGCCGAGCTCGCTGACGGCGAAGTCGCGGATCTGCTGCGAGAGCACGAGCCTTTGCTTCAGCGCCGCACTCGTCGAAGAATCGGCGAGCCACTGCGGTACGGGCTTCGCAGCCTCGACGAGGTTGAGGTGGCCGGTGACCGACTGCGCGTAGTAGCCGATCGTGCTGCACCCCGACGTCGCGCAGACGGTCGCGCCCGCGATCAGCGACACGGCAATGACGCCGCCCAGACCCCAGAGCGCCATGCGTGCGCGTCGATTCACGCCCGCACGGGCGCGGCGTCGTCGGCTTCGACCTCGACGAGACAGTCGTAGAAGCTCGGCGCGCGGCCGATGTCGGTGAGGCGCTGGTGCGTGAGCTCGTTGCCGTTCTTGCCGTCGGCAGCGAGCTTCCTCCACCAGACGCCGAGGCCGTTGACGACGCCGGCGCGGGCGCGCGGGCCGACCACCGCCTTGCAGACGATCGAGCCGCGGTCGTTGAAGATGCGCACGCGCTGGCCCGAGACGAGGCCGCGCGCCGCCGCGTCGGCCGCGGAGATCTCGAGCACCGGCTCGCCCTCGATCGCACGCAGGCTCGTCACGTTGACGAAGCTCGAATTGAGGAAGCTGCGCGCCGGCGGCGTGATCATCGCCAGCGGGAAGCGTGCGGCGAGCTCGGGCGTCGTCGCCGCCGATTCGTGGTTGGCAACGTGATCGGGCACGCCGATGCCGGGCGCGTCGATGCGGCACTTGCCGTCGGGCGTCGGGAAGCCGCCGTTCGCGAACGGCGCATCGGCGATGGCGAGCTTGACCCAGCCGGTCTCGCGCAGCGCGTCGAAGTCGACGCCGCCGTCCGTCGCCGGCCGGAAGGCGACGCGTGCCAGCGCTTCGTCGTCGTCGGCAAAGCAGGCGTCGTCGAAGCCCATCCTCGCGGCGAGGTCGCGGAAGATCTGCGTGTTCGGCCTGGCCTCGCCGAGCGGCGCGACCACCGGCTCGTTGATCAGCGCGTAGGTGTGGCCGTAGCTCGTGTGCACGTCGAGGTGCTCGAGCTGCGTCGTCGCCGGCAGCACGTAGTCGGCATGGTCGGCGGTGTCGGTGAGGAAGTGCTCGAGGACGACGGTGAACAGGTCGTCGCGGGCGAAGCCGCGCGCCACCTTCGTCGAGTCGGGCGCGACCGCGACCGGATTGCTGTTGTAGACGACGAGCGCCTCGATCCTCGGCCCGAAGCGCGTGCCGTCGGCCAGCAGCTCGCCGCCCCCCCGCAGCAGGTCGTCGCCGATCGTGCTCATGTTGATCGTGCGCGGGCGGCGGCCGGCGAGCAGGTCCTCGCGCACCAGCGCCACATCGTTCCTCGCATGGCGGAACCACCCCGACGCCGACAGCAGCAGCCCGCCCGCGCGGTGTCGCCACGCGCCGACGAGGCACGGCAGGATCGCGATCAGCCGCGTCGCGTTGCCGCCGCCGCGCACGCGCTGCATGCCGTAGTTGAGGCGGATCGCCGCGGGCCGGGTCGTCCCGTAGTCATGGGCCAGCGCACGCACCTGCGCCGCATCGATGCCGCACACGGCGGCCGCGCGCTCCGGCGGCCACGCCAGCGCCTTGGCGCGCAGCAGCGGCCAGCCCGAGACGTGGCGCTCGATGTAGTCGTGGTCCAGCCAGTCGTTGGCGATCAGCTCGTGCATCAGCCCGAGCGCGAGCGCCCCGTCGGTGCCGGGCAGCACCGCGATGTGCTCGTGGCACTTGTCGGCCGTGTCGGTGCGGCGCGGATCGATGCAGACCAGCCTCGCGCCGGCGCGCTTGGCCTGTTGCGCGTAGGTCCAGAAGTGTAGGTTGGAGGTGATCGAGTTGCTGCCCCAGATGACGATCAGCCTGCTCTCGGCGTAGTGCTCGACGTGCATCCCGACCTTCGCGCCATAGGTCGCGGCGAGGGCCTCGCCGCCGGCCGACGAGCAGATCGTGCGGTCGAGCCGCGAGGCGCCGAGGCGGTTGAAGAAGCGCGCCGCCATGCTCTCGCCCTGCACCAGGCCCATCGTGCCGGCGTAGCTGTAGGGCACGACGCTCTCGGCGTTCGAGAGGTCGGGGCCGGCGATGCGCTTCAGGCGCGCGGCGATGTCGGCGAGCGCATCGTCCCAGCGCACCGGCGCGAATCGGCCGCTGCCTTTCGGGCCGACGCGCTTCAGCGGCCGCAGGACGCGATCGGGGTGGTAAGTGCGCTCGGGATAGCGCGAGACCTTGGTGCAGAGCGCGCCGTGGGTCGGCGGATGGTCGGGATTGCCGTGCACCGACGTCGCCCGACCGCCCTCGACCGTGACCAGCATCGCGCAGGTGTCGGGACAGTCGTGCGGACAGGCGGCGCGGACCAGCGTCTGGCTCATCTCGAAATGATGGCACACGGCGTGCGTGGGTCAGAGGCCCGCGGGTAAACTGGCTTTCTAAGCGGAGCTACTGCCATGCAAGTCATCGAATCGATCCTCGCCGACGCGGCCCAGATCGCCGCCATCCGACGCGACATCCATGCCCACCCCGAGCTCTGCTTCCAGGAGCAGCGCACCTCGGACCTGATCGCGGAGCAGCTCACGTCCTGGGGCATCCCGATCCACCGCGGCATGGGCACGACCGGCATCGTCGCGATCCTCAAGAATGGCACCAGCGACCGCGCCGTCGGCCTGCGCGCCGACATCGACGCCCTGCCGATCACCGAGAAGAACCAGTTCCCGCACAAGAGCCTCTTCACCGGCAAGATGCACGCGTGCGGACACGACGGCCACACGGCGATGCTCCTCGCCGCGGCCAAGCACCTCTCGAAGCACAAGAACTACGACGGCACCGTCTACCTCGTGTTCCAGCCGGCCGAAGAAGGCGGTGGCGGCGCGCGCGAGATGATCAAGGACGGCCTGTTCGAGAAGTTCCCGATGGAGGCGATCTTCGGCGCCCACAACTGGCCCGGCATGAAGGCCGGCCAGTTCGCGCTAAAGAGCGGTCCGGCGTTCGCGTCGAGCAACGAGTTCAGGATCGTCATCCGCGGCAAGGGCTCGCATGCGGCGATGCCGCACAACGGCATCGATCCGGTGCCGGTCGCGTGCCAGATGGTGAGCGCCTTCCAGACCATCATCAGCCGCAACAAGCGGCCGATCGACGCCGGCGTGATCTCGGTGACCATGATCCACACCGGCGAGGCGACCAACGTCGTGCCCGACAGCTGCGAGATGCGGGGCACGGTGCGCACCTTCACGCTCGAGGTGCTCGACCTGATCCAGAAGCGCATGCAGGAGGTCGCCGAGCACACCTGCGCGGCGTTCGGCGCGGAGTGCGACTTCGAGTTCGAGCGCAACTACCCGCCGACGATCAACCATCGCCACGAGACCGCGTTCGCGCGCAAGGTGATGGCCGACATGGTCGGCGCCGGCAACGTCCACGAGTTCGAGCCGACGATGGGCGCCGAGGACTTCAGCTACTTCCTGCTCGAGAAGCCCGGCTGCTACTTCCTGATCGGCAACGGCGACGGCGAGCACCGCGAAGGCGGCCACGGCATGGGCCCGTGCATGCTGCACAACCCGAGCTACGACTTCAACGACGACCTGATCCCGCTCGGCGGCTCGCTCTGGGTGCGCCTCGCGGAAGCCTGGCTGGCCGCGCCGCAGCGATGACGGGGGCCGCGCGCTTCTTTGCACAGACATACGCAGAAGCGCGCGACAAGTTCTTCGCGGCGTCGCGCGGGCGCGCGCTCGGCATCGAGACCCACGTCCATCCGCTCCTCGGCCGCGACGGCGAGATGCTCGCGATGGACGTCGCCCGCGACGGGCCGGCCGGCGCGAAGGCCGTGCTCGTCGTCAGCAGCGCCTGCCATGGCGTCGAGGGCTTCTGCGGCTCGGGCATCCAGGGCGCGCTCCTCGACGATCCGGCGTGGCATCGCGCGGTCGCCGAAGCCGGCGTCGCGGTGCTCTACGTGCACGCGCTCAACCCTTACGGCTTCTCGTGGTGGCGCAGGACGACGCACGAGAACGTCGATCTGAACCGCAACTTCCTCGACTTCGCGGCCGAGCCGCCCGCCAATCCGGCCTACGACGAGCTTGCCGCGCTGATCGTGCCCGAGGCCTGGCCGGTCGACTCGGCGACGCTGGAGGCGCTCGAGGCCTACGTCGCTGCCCACGGCGAGCGCGCGCTGCAGCAGGCGATGTCGGGCGGGCAGTACCGGCATCCGCGCGGCATCTTCTACGGGGGCGACGCGCCGACGTGGAGCCATCTCACGCTGCGCCAGGTCCTGCGCCAGCACGGCACGCGTTGCGCGAAGCTCGGCTGGATCGACCTGCACACCGGTCTCGGCCCGAACGGTCACGGCGAGCGCATCCACGCCGGCCGCGACGACGCGGAGAGCTACGCCCGCGCCCGCGCCTGGTGGGGCGACGTGACGTCGATCTACGACGGCTCGTCGGCCTCGACCCTGCTCACCGGCCTGATGTGGAACGCCGCCTACGAGGAGTGCGCCCAGGCCGAGTACACCGGCATGGCGCTCGAATACGGGACCGTGCCGACCTTCGAGATGATCGGCGCGCTGCGTGCCGACCAGTGGCTTGAGAACCATCCCGAGACCGACGCAGCGACGCGGCAGGCTATCAAGCGCCAGGTGCGCGACGCCTTCTACACCGACACCGACGCGTGGAAGGACAGCGTCGTCGCGCAAGGCGTCGACGCTGCCTTCGGCGCGCTGCGCGGCCTCGGCGAAGACTGAGACCCCCGTGTCGATCGCGACGGCCCGGCCCTGCGACCGCGCCGTCGCGAGAGCCGCCGCCGGGCCTCGTGGCCCGATTCCACGGCGCCGCGGCGGTCGGCGCGATGCTCGCGCTCGCGGTCGGCGCCGCCGGGGTCTCGCTCGTCAGCCGATCACCCGATCGGCCCGCACCAGCACCGACTGCGGCACCTTGAGGCCGAGCGCCTCGGCGGTCTTCAGGTTGACGATCGTCTCGATCGTCGTCGGCTGCTCGATCGGCAGGTCGGCCGGCTTCGTGCCGCGCAGGACGCGGTCGGCGTAGTAGGCCAGGCGCTGGTAGGAATCGACCAGCCGCGGCCCGTAGGTGCACAGCGCGCCGCTGTCGGCGAACACCGGCCAGCTCGTCATCAGCGGCAGACGCTGGCGCATGCAGAAGTCGATGATGCCGACACGGTTCTGCACGGTGAAGCTGTCTGCGAAGAGCGAGATGCCCTGCATGCGGTCGGCGCTGATCCTGGCGAAGGCGACCTTCAGCTCGTCGGGCGTGCGCGCCGGGTAGTAGCGGACGTCGAGGCCGATGCGGCCCGCCGCCGCCTGTGCGTTGGCGCGCTCGCCTTCTTCGCCGGGGTATTGCGGATTGGCCAGCAGCGCGACACGCCGGATGCCCGGAACGAGCTCGGCCAGCAGCTCGAGGCGCTTGCCGTTCAGCTCGGTCGCGAGGAACGTGAGGCCGGTCATGCCGGAGTTCGGCCGGGCCAGGCTCGCGGCCAGACCGGCCGTCACCGGATCGCCGCTGTAGGCATAGACGACCGGCACCGGCAAGCTCATCTTGCGCAGCTCGAGCACCGCCTCGCCCTGCGCGACGATGAGGTCGACAGGCAGGCGGACGAGCTCGTCGGTGAGCCCCTGCACCTTGGCGAGGTCGTCGTCGCCATAGCGGAACGTCATCGTCAGGTTGGTCCCCTCGGCGAACCCCCGCTCGGCGAGCGCGGCGCGAAACGCCTGCACGTAGGGCACGAGGCTCGCCGGCCGCTGCGCGGTGACCCAGCCGATGCGGGCCGGACGCTGTTCGTACTGGGCCGCGGCAAAGCGCGGGAGCGTGGCCAGCGCGGCGCTGGCGAGGATGATCTGGCGTCTGTTCATGTGGGCCCTCGGCGACCCGTCGCGGTGCCTCGGCGGCGTGGTATCGCGGCGGGCTCGTCACTCTATTGCATCGCGGCGGCCGAAACGTCCTCAAACGACACGATAGGCCGGCACCGGCCGATGGAACCCTTTCAGCGCAAGATCGCCCGCCGGCTCGACCGCGACGCCGTGCCCGTCGAGCAGCGAACGCACGCGCTGAGAGACGAGGATCTCGTCGCCGCGCGCCTCGCCGCACAGGCGCGCCGCGAGGTTGGTGACCGTGCCGATCGCGCCGTAGTCGATGCGGCCGGGAAAGCCGATCGCACCGATGGTCGCGAAGCCCTGGGCGATGCCGATGCCCATCGTCAGGTCGTAGCCGCGCCGGGCCCAGCCGCGCGCGAGCTCGCGCACCTCGACCTGGATCGCCTGTGCCATCCTGGTCGCGCGGGCCGCCGGATCGGCGACCGGCAGCGGATCGTTGAAGAAGACCATGATGCCGTCGCCCGAGAAGCGCTCGAGCGTGCCTTCGTGGACGAGCACGAGCCGGCCGACGGCGGCGTGGTATTCGCCCAGCACGCCCATGACGTCCTCCGGATCGGCGGTCTCGGTGAACGCGGTGAAGCCGCGCAGGTCGAGGAAGACGACCGTGATCTCGCGCCGATGGCTCTTCATCGGATCGTCGGCGCCGCCGGCGACGATCAGGTCGGCGAGCTGGGGCGAGAAGAAGCGCTTGAGCCGGCCGACCTTCTCGAGCTCGCGCACGCCGAGCTCGACGCGCTCTTCGAGCGTGCGATTGAGCTCGGCAAGCTCGAGCTTCTGGCGCAGCACCTCGTCGTAGAGCGACTTGATGCGCAGCAGCGAGCGCACGCGCGCGAGCAGCTCGTGCTGGCTCACCGGCTTGGTGAGGAAGTCGTCGGCGCCGGCATCAAACCCCTTGGCGCGCTCCTTGGCCGGATCGAGCGCGGTGACGAGCACGACGGGCAGCATCGCGTGCGCCGGATCGGCGCGGATCGCCTCGCACACTTCGTAGCCACTCATGCCGGGCATCATCACGTCGAGCAGGACGAGGTCGGGACGCTCGCTGCCGAGCTTCGTCAGCGCCTCCGCGCCAGACGAGGCCGTGCAGGTCGCGTAGCCCTTCGCGCCGAGCAGATCGGCGAGCAGCTTGACGTTCATCGCGACGTCATCGACGACGAGGATCTTCGCCTCGCTCACCGCGATCCTCGTCCGCTCTCGAGGAAGCGCTTCACGGTCTCGAGGAAGTGCTTCAGGTTGATCGGCTTGGTGACGAAGGCGTCGAAGCCCGAGGCGACGATCTTCTGCTTGTCGTCGGGCATCACCGAGGCCGACACGGCGATGACCGGCATCGCGTCGAGCTCCTTGACCTCGCGGATCCGGCGCAGCGCCTCGATGCCGTCGATGTCGGGCAGCTGGATGTCCATCAGCACGAGGTCGGGCCGCATCGACACCGCGAGGCTCACGCCGTCGGTGCCGGTCGCGGCCTCGAGCGTCTCGTGGCCGGCATGACGCAGGATGTCGCGCACGAGCTTCATGTTCTTCTCGTTGTCCTCGACGATGAGGATGGTGCTCACTGGACTACCTTCCGGTTCATGAGCAGCGGTGGCAGGGTTGTCCACGGCGGCGATCGGTCGGCGCTTGCGACGAACCGAGCGATCGACGCGGTGGGCAACCCGGGTTCGATGCGGCGGCTTGACAAGGCGTTCAGGCACTCCGATGGTTCATATCGACTTCCGTTCCCTCGAGGTGACTGCCTGTTGTGCTGGCCGTTCGACGGCCCGTATGAGACCCGCAGCCCTCGGGGTGCCGGAAGACCCAGACGGGCAACAGGATGTAGCGCCGCGGTGTTGAGCAGCCAAGAGCGCCAATCAGTGAGCGTCCCGCCGGGCCTTCCGACACGGCGAGTCATACCGCAACCTGCAGGAGTTTGTCCATGAGCAGTTACTTTGCCGGGCTGGACTGGGCCAGCCAGACGCACGCCGTGTGCGTGATCGATGAACATGGCAGCGTGCTCGAACGGCTCGATGTCGCTCACGACGCCGCCGGTCTTGCCGAGCTCAGGCTTCGCCTCGAGCGCTGGCATCGCCCGCCGGTGGCCATCGAGCGGCCATCGGGTCTCATCGTCGATACGCTCGTGGAGGCCGGCTTCGTGGTCGTGCCGATCCACCCCAACGCCGTCAAGGCCACTCGTCCGCGCTACAGGAGCCACGGTGCCAAGAGTGATGCAACGGATGCCTACTTGCTGGCCGACCTGCTGCGCACCGACGGCCACCGCTTCAAGCCGCTGGCCGTGCAGAGCGACGAGATCCGCGCCTTGCGCGCCCTCGTGCGCGGCAGAGACGATCTGGTCGCCACCCGCGTGCAGATTGCCAACCAACTGCGCAGCCTCTTGGAATCGTTCTGGCCGGGTGCCGCCGTCGTCTTCGCCGACGTCGACTCGCCCATCGCGTTGGCCTTCATCGAGCGTTACCCGACCCCCGAGTCGGCCAGCCGCCTGGGCCCCAAGCGCATGGCCGCCTTCTGCGCTCAGCACGCCTACTGCGGCAGGCGCAAGCCTGAGGAGCTGCTGGCGCGGCTCGATGCCGCCGCTCGTGGAACTTGCGCCGAGCTGGAGATGGAGGCCAAGGGCGAGCTGGCTCGCTGCCTGTCGCGAACCCTGGCTCGCCTGGTCGAGCAACTGCGGCTGCTGTCGAGCCGCATCGAGCACCACGTCGCCTCGCTCGACGATGGCCAGATCGTCATGAGCTTCCCGCGCGCTGGCCGCATCTGCGCCGCTCAGATCCTGGCTGAGCTCGGCAACGTGCGCGAGCGCTTCGCCACCGACGCTCAACTCGCCGCCGAGGCCGGCGTCGCACCGGTCACCTACGCCTCGGGCAAGTCCAAGGCCGTTACCTTCCGATGGGCCTGCAACCATCGACTGCGTGCAGCCATCACTTGCCTGGCCGACAACTCGCGCCATGCCAATGCCTGGGCAGCCGATCTCTACGCCAAGGCCAGGGCCAGGGGCTGCGACCACCCGCACGCCATCCGCATCCTCGCCCGAGCTTGGCTGCGCGTCATCTGGCGCGCTTGGACCGATCGCACAACCTACGATCCGTCTCAACACCGCGCCGCTCAACTGCTCCTCAAAACAGACGGGGGTTGACACAGGATGTCTCATA
>JBBRZP010000082.1:0-15545 GCA_038236565.1 Burkholderiales bacterium
AGCGCCTCGCGCGGATCGGCGTCGGCGACCAGGCTGTCCATCGGCACGAGCCAGTCGTGCAGCGTGCGGGCGAGCACCTCGTGGTAGAGCCCGTGCTTGCTGCCGAAGTGGTAGTGCAGGTTGGCCTTCGGCACGCCCGCGGCTTCGGCGATCGCCGCCGTCGTCGCGCCGTTGAAGCCGGCGCGCGCGAACACCCGCTCGGCGGCGCCGAGGAGCGCCGCGCGCGCGGTGTCGCCACGCGCCTGCGGAGCCCGGCCCCGGGCCGGACGCGGCCGGCCGGCGGCCGGTGCACGCGCCGCGCCGCTCACTTCTTCGTCGCCGCCTCCCACACGACGTGCGAGTAGGCGGCCTTGCCCGGATCCTTCTTGATCACCGGCGAGCTGCCCGCGGCGAGCAGCACCTTGACCGTGCGCTCGAAGGCGGCCGGCTCGAGGTAGCCGAGCTTGGGGCTACCGGCGGTGGTGATCAGCTTGGCGACGTTCTCCATCTGCCGCTGCTGCACCTTCAGCGTCGCGCTGCCCGACGGATCGGCGGCGACGACGATCTTCGCGGCTTCGGCAGGATCCTTGACGGCGTCGTTCCAGCCCTTCATCGTGGCGCGCAGGAATTTCGCGGCACGCGCGACGAAGGCCGGATCCTTCAGCTTGCTGTCGAGCACGTAGAGCCCGTCCTCGAGCGAGGCGACGCCCTGGTCCTCGTAGAAGAAGGTGACGAGATCGCTCTCCTTCACGCCCGCATCGACGACCTGCCAGTACTCGTTGTAGATCATCGTCGAGATGCACGCCGCCTGGTTCTGCAGCAGCGGGTCGACGTTGAAGCCTTGCTTCATGATCTTGATGTCGCTGTCGGGCTTCAGGCCCAGCTTGGCCATCCAGTTGAGGAACGGGTACTCGTTGCCGCCGTACCAGACGCCGAGCGTCTTGCCCTTGAGGTCCTTCGGCGTCGTGACGCCGCTCGCCTTCTTGCAGGTCAGCATCAGGCCCGAGCGGTTGAAGATCTGGGCGATGTTGACGAGCGGCACGCCGGCCTCGCGCGCGGCGAGCGCGTCGGGCATCCAGTTGACGATCGCGTCGGCCTGGTTGCCGGCGAGCACCTGCACCGGCGAGACGTCGGGGCCGCCCGGCTTGATCGTCACGTCGAGGCCCTCGGCCTTGTAGTAGCCCTTGGCCGCGGCGACGTAGTAGCCGGCGAACTGGGCCTGCGGCACCCACTTCATCTGCACCGTGAACTTCTGCGCCTGGGCCGCGGCGGGCGCGGCGACGCCGACGCCGACCGCGGTGACGAGCGCGGCGAGCGCGAACTTGAAGGACGAACCGGTCATGGAAGAGCTCCTCGGGTTGTTGGACGGAGGGACAGGGACGAAAGATGGCCCCGTTCACGCGGAACGGACCGAAGGGTGCCAGAACGCCCAGCGGCGCTCAAGCTGGACCAGAAGCGCGTAGGCGGCCGAGCCGGACACGGCGGCGACGACGATCGCGCCCCAGACAAAGGGCATGTTCAAGCGCGCCGCCTCGGTGCTGATGCGAAAGCCGAGGCCGACCGTCGGCGAGCCGAAGAACTCGGCGACGATGCCGCCGATCAGCGCGAGCGTCGCGTTGATCTTGAGCGCGCTCATGATGAACGGCAGGGCGCAGGGAAGGCGCAGGTCGAGCAGCGTGCGCAGGTAGCCGGCGGCGTAGCTGTGCATCAGCTCGAGCTCGAGCCGGCCCGCGGCGCGCAGGCCGGCGAGCGTGGCGATGAGCATCGGGAAGAACGTCATCAGCACCACGACAGCCGCCTTCGACGGCCACTCGAAGCCGAACCACATCACCATGATCGGCGCGACGGCGACGAGCGGGATGGTGCTCGTCAGCGAGGCGAGCGGCAGCAGGCCGCGCTGCAGGAAGGGCGACCGGTCGATGGCGACGCCGACGAGAAAGCCGAGCGCCGATCCGAGGGCCCAGCCGACGAGGACGGCCTTGAGCACCGTCTGCACGAAGTCGCGCAGCAGCGTGTCCCATTGGCCGAGCATCGACGCGACGATGGCCGACGGCGCGGGCAGCAGCACCCGAGGCACTTCGAATGCCGTGACACCGACCTGCCAGAAGAACAGCACCCAGAGGCCGAACAGCGCGGTCGTGAGCGTGCGGTAGACGCGCGCGCCGTCGAGCGCGGCGGAGCGTTGCACGGTGATGGTCGCGAGAGCGAGCGTGGCGAGCAGCGCGAGCCAGAAGCCGCTCGCGGCGGGTGCGGCGCCGGTCGAGGGCGGCAGGGTCGCGAACACGGCCGCGCCGGCGACGCCCGGCAGCACGAGCAGGAGCGTGGAGCGCGCGTGCGGCGTCGGCGCGAGCGCGCGCCAGGCGGCGAATGCGAGCAGGGCCCAAGCGAGGACCGGCATCGCGCCGCTGCGCCATGTCACCGCCACGACGCCTGGATCGCCGGGCGCCGTCAGCGGATAGACGAGCGCGAGCACGAGCAGGGCGAGAGCGAACACGGCGGCGAGCGCGCCGGGCGCGCCGCGCGTGCTCGAGGTGTGCGTCATCCGAACCTCCGCTGGCGCAGCACGAGCCGCTCGGCAGCGGACACCGCGGCGACGAGCGACATTCCGAGCAGCGCCGACATCACGAGCGCCGACCAGATGCCGATCGTGTTGCCGTAGTACGAGCCCGTCAGCAGCTTCGCGCCGAGGCCGGCCTGCGCGCCGGTCGGCAGCTCGGCGACCATCGCGCCGACGAGCCCGGCTGCGATCGCGACGCGCAGCGACGGGAACAGGAACGGCAACGCGGCAGGCAGACGCAGCAGCCAGAAGGCCTGCATCCGCGTCGCGGCGTAGGTGTGCATCAGCTCGGTGTCGATCCGCTGCGGCGAGCGCAGGCCCTGCACCATCGCGACGGTGACCGGGAAGAAGCACAGGTACATCGCGATCGCCGCTTTCGGTGCGATGCCGGAAAAGCCGAGGCTGCCCAGGATGACGAGCACGATCGGCGCGATCGCCAGCACCGGCACGGTCTGCGAGGCGACGATCCACGGCAGCAGCGCGCGGTCGAGCGTGCGCGAGTGGACGATCGCGCCGGCGAGCATGACGCCGAACAGCGTGCCGAGGACGAAGCCGACGACCGTCGACTGCGCCGTGACCGCGGCGTGGAAGAGCAGGTTGCGCGGCGAGTCGAGCGGCCAGTCGACGAGGCTCGTCCACAGGTCGATCGCGACCTGGTGCGGTGCCGGCAGCACCGGCCGCTCCATCGACCAGGTCGCAGCGACGAGATCGGCGAATCCGTAGGGTCCTTTCGGTGTCAGCACCCGCTCGATGGCGCCGGGTGCGTTCAGCCAGACCGCGCCGGCGTACCAGAGCACGACGACGCCGGCGAGCACGACGCCGACCGGCAGCGCGCGCCTCGCCCGATCAGACATAGCCGCCGCTCCTGTCGCTTCCCATGGCGAGCGCTTCGCGCAGCTCGTGCGCGACGGCGACGAACTCGGGCGAGTCGCGCATCCCGAGGTGGCGTTCGTCGGGCAGCGGCGATGCGATCACCTTCAGGATCCGTCCCGGCCGCGGCGACATCACGACGATGCGCGTCGAGAGGTACGCGGCCTCGGCGATCGAGTGGGTGACGAAGACGACCGTGCGCTTCTCGCGCCGCCAGAGCTGCTGCAGCTGTTCGTTGAGGCGGTCGCGGGTGATCTCGTCGAGGGCGCCGAACGGCTCGTCCATCATCAGGAGGCGCGGCTCGAAGCCGAGCGCGCGCGCGATCGAGACGCGCTGCTGCATGCCGCCCGAGAGCTGCCACGGGTACTTCTTCTCGAAGCCGCCCAGGCCGACGCGTGCGAGCTGCTCCATCGCCACCGAGCGGCACGCGGCCGCGTCGCGGCCCTGGATCTGCAGCGGCAGCATGACGTTGGCGAGCACCGTGCGCCACGGAAAGAGCGCTGGCGACTGGAAGACGTAGCCGTAGGCGCGGGCGAGGCGCGCTTCGTGCGGGCTCATGCCGTTGACCTCGACCGTGCCCGACGTGATCGGCTCGAGATCGGCGATGACGCGCAGCAGCGTCGTCTTGCCGCAGCCCGAGGGGCCGATGAGCGAGACGAACTCGCCGGGCGCGATCGCGAGGTCGATCTCGCTCAGCGCGTGCACGGGGGCGTCGGCCGAGGGATAGACGACGCTCACCTTGCGCGCTCTCACCGCGAGCTCGCGCCCGGACGCCGTGCCGTTCGACGGATGGAGCATGCGATCGGGAGCGTTCATCAAGGCGATGGCGGGACCGCGGAAACCCGCGAAACTGGACCGAATGGCCGGCGTGATTGTGGCTCGGCCAAGCCAGTTGCATGCCAGCCGCTCACGTCGGGCGAACCCGGTGGCCGCCTGGCATGGCGGTTGCGTAAGATCGGCGCGAGTGCTGACCAAACGGTCAGCTTTGGTCCGAGCCTGAAAGGAGCGCCGCATGGTCGTGCCGTCGTCCCTGTCGCCCGACGCGGAGCCGGACGTGCGCGCCGGCCGCCGCGACGCCGTCGGCTATGCGACCGCGTTCGCCGACGCCGCGCCGCGTCTGACGCGCACCCAGGCGCTGGTCGCGTCCGAGCGCTGCCTCTACTGCTTCGACGCGCCGTGCGTCCAGGCCTGCCCGACCGGCATCGACGTGCCGAGCTTCATCCGCCGCATCGGCGAAGACAACCTGCGCGGTGCGGCGCGCACGATCCTCGAATCGAATCCGCTCGGCGGCACCTGCGCACGCGTCTGCCCGACCGAGGAACTGTGCGAGGAAGTCTGCGTGAAGGTCGCGCAGGAGGGCAAGCCGGTCGAGATCGGGCGGCTGCAGCGCTACGCCGTCGATGCCGTGATGGACCGGCCGGTGACGGCGCTCTTCGCCCGCGCAGCGGCCACCGGCAAGCGGATCGCCGTCGTCGGCGCCGGGCCGGCCGGCCTGGCGTGCGCGTTCGGGCTCGCCCGGTTCGGCCACGACGTCGTCGTCCACGACGCGAAGCCGCTCGCGGGCGGCCTGAACGAATATGGTCTGGCGACGTACAAGATGGCCGGCGACTTCGCCCAGGCCGAGGTCGCGTGGCTGATGGGGATCGGCGGCATCGCCCTCGAGCTCGACTGGCGGCTCGACAGCGCCGCGCGGCTCGCTTCTCTGCGCGATCAGTTCGACGCCGTCTATCTCGCCGTCGGCCTGACGCTGACCAACGCGTTGTCCATCCCCGGCGAAGACCTCGCCGGCGTGCGCGACGCGATCGACTTCATCGCCGACCTGCGCTCGGTCCGCGATCCGGCGACGCTGCCGATCGGCCGGCGCGTCGTCGTCATCGGCGGCGGAATGACGGCCGTCGATGCCGCCGTGCAGAGCAGGCTCCTCGGCGCGGAGGCGGTTCACATCGTCTATCGCCGCGGCCCGAAGCAGATGTCGGCGTCGCTCGCCGAGCAACAGTGGGCGCAGACGAACGGCGTCGCGATCCACCATCACCTGTCGCCGGTCGCGATCGCTGGCGACGCGCAGGGGCGCGCGGTCGCCGTGCGCTTCGCAACGGGCGACGGGAGCGAGCAGGCGTTCGCCGCCGACATGGTCATGAAGGCGATCGGCCAGAAGCTCGACGCAGGCGTCCTCGCTGCGGCCGGGCTCGCGCTCGACGGCGGTCGCCTCGTCGCCGATGCCGACGGCCGCACGGGCGCCGCCGGCCTCTGGGCCGGCGGCGACTGCCGGGCCGGCGGCCGCGATCTCACCGTCGAGGCGGTCGAGGACGGCAAGCGCGCCGCGCGATCGATCCACGCCTCGCTGATCGCCTGAAGAAAGGAGCGCCTCGATGGCCGATCTCCGCACCACCTTCGCCGGCATCCCGAGCCCGAATCCGTTCTGGCTCGCCTCCGCGCCGCCCACCGACAAGGCCTACAACGTGCACCGCGCGTTCGAGGCCGGCTGGGGCGGCGTCGTCTGGAAGACGCTCGGCGAGGACGGGCCGCCGATCGTCAACGTCAACGGCCCTCGCTACGGCGCGCTGCTCACGCCCGACCGCAAGATGCTCGGCTTCAACAACATCGAGCTGATCACCGACCGGCCGCTGCAGACCAATCTCGACGAGATCGCCGACGTCAAGAGCCGCTGGCCCGATCGAGCGCTTGTCGTCTCGCTGATGGTGCCGTGCACGGAAGACGCCTGGAAGTCGATCCTCGCGCGCGTCGAGGACACGGGCGCCGACGGGGTCGAGCTCAACTTCGGCTGCCCGCACGGCATGAGCGAGCGCGGCATGGGCGCGGCGGTCGGGCAGGTGCCCGAGTACATCGAGATGGTGACCGCGTGGTGCAAGCAGTACAGCCGGCTGCCGGTCATCGTCAAGCTCACGCCGAACGTCACCGACATCCGCCAGCCCGCACGCGCGGCGCGGCGTGGCGGCGCCGACGCGATCTCGCTCATCAACACCGTCAACTCCATCATGGGTGTCGACCCGTCGACGCTGCGCATGAGCCCGTCGACCGGCGGCATGGGCTCGCACGGCGGCTACTGCGGCCCGGCGGTCAAGCCGATCGCGCTGCACATGACGGCAGAGATCGGCCGCGATCCGGAGACGGCCGGCATTCCCGTGTCGGGCATCGGCGGCGTCGCGACCTGGCGCGACGCGTTCGACTACATCGCTCTCGGCGCCGGCAACGTCCAGGTGTGCACCGCGGCGATGGCCTTCGGCTTCAAGATCGTCCAGGAGATGACCGACGGCCTCTCCGAATACATGGACGCGATGGGCTTTCGCACGATCGAGGACTTCCGCGGCCGCGCGCTGCCCACGATCACCGACTGGCAATACCTGAATCTCAACGCGATCTGCAAGGCGGTGATCGACCAGGACACGTGCATCGCGTGCGGCCGCTGCCACATCGCCTGTGAGGACACGTCGCACCAGGCGATCACGGCGACCAAGGACGGCGTTCGCCATTTCGAGGTCAAGGACGAGGAGTGCGTCGGCTGCAACCTCTGCGTCACGGTGTGCCCGGTGAGCGACTGCATCACGCTGCGCACCCTCGCGCCCGGCGAGATCGACGCCCGCACCGGGCTGCGCGTCTCCGCGGAACCCGCCGACTGGACGACGCACCCGAACAATCCCATGCGCCGGCCTGCGGTTGCGGCTTGACGCCGGCCGGGCCGCGCTGCACGCTCGTATCCTTGGCCCGCACCGACCTTTCCGGAGACCCCCGATGTCCACGCTCCTGATCCGCGGCGGCACCGTCGTCAACGCCGACCGCGAGTTCCGCGCCGATGTCCTCGTCGACGGCGGCTGCATCGCGCGCGTCGCGCCGAGCATCGACAACCCGCCGTCGGGCACCGAGACGCTCGACGCCGGCGGCCGCTACGTGATGCCGGGCGGCATCGATCCGCACACCCACATGCAGCTGCCCTTCATGGGCTCGACCGCGGCCGACGACTTCTTCGACGGCACGGCAGCTGGCTTCACCGGCGGCACGACGAGCATCATCGACTTCGTCATCCCCGATCCGCAGCAGCCGCTGATGGACGCCTACCGCATGTGGCGCGGCTGGGCCGAGAAGTCGGCCGGCGACCACGGCTTCCACGTCGCCGTCACGTGGTGGAGCGAAGGCGTGCACGCCGACATGGGCACGCTGGTGCGCGAGGAAGGCATCAACAGCTTCAAGCACTTCATGGCCTACAAGAACGCCATCATGTGCGACGACGAGACGCTCGTGAACAGCTTCAAGCGCGCGCTCGAGCTGGGTGCGATGCCGACGGTGCACGCCGAGAACGGCGAGCTCGTCTACCTGTTGCAGCAGGAGGTGCTGAAGAGCGGCATCACCGGGCCGGAAGGCCATCCGTTGTCGCGGCCGCCGATGGTCGAGGGCGAGGCGGCCAATCGCGCCATCGCGATCGCCGGCGTGCTGGGCGTGCCGATCTACATCGTCCACGTGAGCTGCATCGAGTCGGCCGAGGCGATCGCGCGGGCACGGGCGAAGGGGCAGCGCGTCTACGGCGAGGTGCTCGCCGGGCACCTGGTCGTCGACGACAGCGTCTACCGCCATCCCGATTTCGAGACCGCCGCGGCCCACGTGATGAGCCCGCCGTTCCGCTCGAAGGAGCACCAGGAGATGCTCTGGCGCGGCCTGCAGTCGGGCCAGCTGCACACGACGGCGACCGACCACTGCGTCTTCTGCGCCGGCCAGAAGGCGAACGGCCGGAACGACTTCACCAAGATCCCGAACGGCACCGGCGGCATCGAGGACCGGATGCGCGTGATCTGGGACGCGGGAGTGAACACCGGCCGGCTGACGCCGAGCGAGTTCGTCGCGATCACCTCGGCGAACTGCGCGAAGCTCTTCAACCTCTATCCGCACAAGGGCTGCATCGTCGAAGGCGCCGATGCCGATCTCGTCCTCTGGGACCCGCAGGCGTCGAAGACGATCTCGGCGAAGACGCAGTTCTCGAAGGGCGACTTCAACATCTTCGAGGGCCGCGCGGTTCGCGGCGACGCGACGCACACGGTCAGCCAGGGCAGGCTCGTCTATGCCGACGGCGACCTGCGCGCCGTCCAAGGTGCCGGCCGCTACATCAAGCGTCCGCCGTTCGGTCCGAACTTCGATGCGACCGCCAAGCGGGTGCACGATCAGGCGGCGACGCCCGTCGAGCGCACCGACGCCGTCGCGCCGCTGGCGCGCGCCGCCTGAGGAGACTTGCGATGGACATGAAAGCCAAGCCGAGCATCGAAGAGCTGCGCATCGACGGTGATCGCCTGTGGGGCTCCCTCATGGAGCTGGCGAAGATCGGCGCCACGCCCAAGGGCGGCGTCTGCCGCCTGACGCTCACCGACCTCGACAAGCAGGGCCGCGATCTCGTCACGGGTTGGGCGCGCGAGGCCGGCATGACCGTCACGATCGACAAGATCGGCAACGGATTCATGCGCCGCGCAGGCAGGAACGACGCGCTGCCGCCGGTCATGACCGGCAGCCACATCGACACCCAGCCGACCGGCGGCAAGTTCGACGGCAACTACGGCGTCCTCGCCGGCATCGAGGTCGTGCGCACGCTCAACGACCACGGCATCGAGACCGAGGCGCCGATCGAGGTCGCGTTCTGGACCAACGAGGAAGGCTCGCGCTTCGTCCCGGTGATGATGGGCTCGGGCGTGTTCGCCAAGGCGTTCACGCTGGAGCATGCCTACGCGGCCAAGGACACCGAGGGCAGGTCGGTGCAGGACGAGCTCGAGCGGATCGGCTACGTCGGCGCCGAGGAGCCGGGAGCACATCCGATCGGCAGCTACTTCGAGACCCACATCGAGCAGGGCCCCGTGCTCGAGGACCACGACGTCACGATCGGCGTCGTCACCGGCGTGCTCGGCATCCGCTGGTACGACTGCGTGGTCACGGGAATGGAGGCGCACGCCGGCCCGACGCCGATGGCGCTGAGGAAGGACGCGCTCCAGGTCGCGGCCAAGCTGATGCAGGAGGTGGTGGCGTGCGCGCATCGCCATCCGCCGCACGGCCGCGGCACGGTCGGGATGGTCGCGGTGCATCCGAACAGCCGCAACGTCATCCCCGGCCGCGTCAAGTTCTCGATCGACCTGCGCAACGCCGACGACGCGCTCTGCGAGGCGATGGACGCCGACATCCGCGGCGTCGCGGCGAAGCTTGCCGCGGAGAGCGGATTGCCGATCCAGATCGATCTGGTGTCGTCGTATCCGGCGCAGGCCTTTCACGACGAATGCATCGATGCGGTCGCGCGCGCGGCGCAGCAGCTCGGCTACTCGAACATGCCTGCCGTCTCGGGCGCAGGACACGACGCGGTCTACATGGCGCGTCTCGCGCCCGCCGGGATGATCTTTATCCCGTGCAAGGACGGCATCAGCCACAACGAGATCGAGGATGCGAAGCCCGAGCACATCACGGCCGGCGCCAATGTGCTGCTGCACGCGATGCTGGAGCGGGCCAGGGTGGCTTGAACGAGGTTCGTGGCTCAAGCGCGCCGACGAAGTCGCTCGATCGCCACCGGATAGGCCACTCGCGTCTACTTCGACTGGACGTATTCGGCCACTGCCTTCATCGCGTTGGCGTCGAGATCCTTGATCACGCCGTGCATGATCGGTGAATCGCGAAATTTGTGCTGGATGACGTCAAGCTGGCGCAGCACGTAGGGCGCGTGCTGGCCGGCCAGTCTCGGGAAGATCGAAGTCCCCTCGGCCTGGTCGCCATGGCAGGTCGCACACGCGACGACGTTGTGCGACGGGTCTCCCTTTTCGTACAGGAGCTTGCCGCGTTCGATCAGCGCTGCGTCTCCGGCGATGCCTGGCCCCGGCCTCTGCACCGAGTAGTAATGGGCGAGGCCGGCGATGACCGAATCGTCGAGCAAGGTGGCCATGCCCCACATGTAGTCGTGCGCATCGGCCTCGCCGCGCGTCTTGGCCTTGAAGGCCTTCAACTGGGCCGCCAGGTACAACTCCTGCTGCCCGGCCAGGCGCGGAAAGAGCGGCGAGGTGCTGACTCCCATCGCCCCGTGGCACGACGAGCAGATGGAAGCCGCGACCTTCTGCGCAGCAGGATCGCTGGCGGGCAGCTTGTCCTGCGCAGCCGCGGCGCTTGCGACCACGAGCGCCACGCTCACCAGCATCGCTGGCGCGACGATCCTCAGGAACGGCTTGGTCATTCGCTCTCCGGTTCAGTAGGCGACCCACACGTTGAAGAAGACGGTGTTGTTGTCGCGTGGACTTCGCGCCGTCACCCCGTCGTAGCCGCTGCCGCCGCCGTTGAATCTCGTATAGCCCGTGTACTGCAGCATCAGTCGGACGCCCTGCAGCGGCAGGTAGTCGAGCTCGACGACGTAGCCGCGACTGTCGGGCTTGCCGTTGCCGCTGCCCGTGACCGCGCCGCTCGGATAAAGCATCGCGTCGGCGCTGCCCCTCGACAAGAACGGGCTGAGCGTGACCCCGTATTGATGCTCGTAGTAGTAGGTCGCCTTGAGTTGCGTCGTGTCGAGCGTGTCGCTCGCGTTCGACGTGGCGCCCTGGGCAAAGCTCGTGCGCCAATCCAGACGCTCCTTGACGTAGCGGGCCTGCGCCGTGAAGGTATGCGGGTTCGAGATGTACTGGTACTGCGCATCGATGCCGCGGTCGGTGAAGCGATCGGTGCCGCTATTCGGATCCAGGTTGTCGACGTAGCGGTTCACGCGCAAGCCGAAGGCGCCGAGCATCAGCGACTGGGCGCCCCATTCCTTGTTGTAGGCGACGCGCACGTACGGGTTGTAGCCCTGCAGCCGCGACACGCCCCCGGAGGTGCCGATGTCCTGGCCGTGGCGCAACACGGAGAACACGCCATCGGCGGTGCGATAGGCGGTGACTTCGCCGTACCAGGTCCTGTCGTAGAAGCCGTAAACGCCGAGGCCGGCGACCTGCTGGCCGAGCGCACCTTCGATCTGCGTTCCGGCCGTCGGGCCGACGGCGGTCGGCGATGCCGTGAACGGGAAGCCGAACGCCGGCGTGCTGTTCCAGGCGTCCTGAGCCGTCGGGTTGTTGTGCAGCGTCAGGCCGTAGAGCAGCTTGACGACGTCGTCGCTCTCGCTGCCCAAGCGGCCGACCCAGCGCAGATCGGTGTTGTCGATGCCGCTGTGCCCGACCTTCGTCCCGTCGGTGCCGTAGTTCTCGGAGAACGTGTACTGAACGAATCCCCCGAGGTTGTCGGTCGCCTTGCCGGCCAGGAACAGGCTGGCGCCGTTGAGCACGAGCCTGTGATTGCGGGCCGTCACGTCTGTCCCGGTTCCCGTGCCGTCGTCGTTGTTCTTGATCGAGGTGACGCCGACCTGCGCCATCGCCGCGATCGGAATGGCCTGGCGGACGCCGATGGTGTAACCGGAGAGCTTGAACCAGCGTCCGTAAGGGGTGAGCTCGGGAAAGCTGACGTGACAGGCAACGCAGGCTTGCCCCGTCTGGCGCGCAAACGAGGGTACGGCCTGAGCGGCGCCAGTTGCGAACCCGAGTACGGCGACAGCAACTGCGGGGGCGAATCGTCTGGCGAACGCAACGCTCTGCACGATCATTCGGGCTCCCTAGGCATTGATACCGGTTGGCGCCTGGGAATATTGATGCCGCTCTGCCGACGGAGCTTGATCCCTATCAAGGAGACAGGGGGCTTGTCGATGGACGGTCGGTAGAACGGCGATGGGTCGGAGTCGCTCCGGAAGGGCGTCCGGCAGCGCAGATCGCTGGCAATCCGGCTCAAGGGCGCTAGACGGGGGCGTGCAGGAACCGTTGCATGCGCCGGATGAGCGCCTCAACGCGACGCAACGTCAGCATTTCCGCCGCTCGACGTGCGGTCCGCAGGCCGGTCCGGGTTGCAAGCGGGGCCACAGCGCGGCATCGCTTCCTTGCCCTGCGCAATCCGCTCGATCCAACGTCGGCACATCCAAAACCCGTCGACGTAGCGCTTTCGCATTCAGCCCGTCGCCGCGATCCACTCGACCAGCGCGTCGAGGCTGCGCGTCGCGCCGGCGGCCGCGGGGTCGGTGACGATCATCCACGCGGCGTAGACCTTGCCGCTCTTCGCGCGCACGTAGCCGGCGAGGGCGCGCGTGTCGGAGAGCGTGCCGGTCTTGAGGTGCGCCTGGCCTCGCGCCGGCCCGGTCGTCATGCGGCGCGCCAGCGTGCCGTCGACCCCGGCGATCGGCAGCGATTCGAGCAGCGTCGGCAGACTCGCGCTGCGCCAGGCCGTGCGCAACAGCCCGACCAGCGCCTGCGGCTTGCCGCGCTCCGCGCGCGACTGGCCGGAGCCGACGTCGACGGTGACGTCACCGTTGCCGAGGCCCTGCGTGCGCAACCAGCGGCGCATGCGCTCCTGCGCGATGTCGAGCGGGCGGTGCGCGGCCATCGAGACCGGCACCACCCAGCCTTGCGCGAACGACAGCAGGATGCTGCGCGCGGCGGCGTTGTTGCTTGTCTTGTTCATCTCGCGCACGACCTCGGCGATCGGCGTCGAGAGCTCGCTCGTCCAGGTGCCGAAGCGCGGCCGCGGCGCCTTCGGATCGAGCTCGACGACGCGGCCGCCCAGCGTGCCGCCGGCTTTCGCCCAAAGGTCGGCGACGACGCGGGTCGAGGGGATCGCGCTCCGCGCCGCCACCGTGGTCGCGACAGTGCCGGCGCGCGTGCCGGTATCGCCCTTGCCGCGTGCTTGCGCCTTCTTTGTGTTCGGCGCGCCAGCGAGCTGCAGGTCCGCCGGCGGCGCGACCCAGCCGATGTTGTCGCCGGGGCAGCTCGCCTTCCAGCGGCCGCGCACCCAGAGCTGCAGCGGCGGCCCCGACTCGATCTCGTCCGGCGTCTTCCAGCGCGCCCAAGCGGAGCAGCCGCCGTCGCCCATGAACACGTCGTTGACGACCAGCGCGTTGGCCGGCTTCGGCGTCACCGTGACGGTGGCGCGCGGACCGTCGCCCGGCCGCACGGCGACCAGCAGCTTGCCCTCGTTGTAGGCACGCGCACTCGGTGTCGGCGCGACCGGCAGTGGTGGTGCATCGCTCTCCTGCTCGGTGGTCGAGATCTGCTTGGGGTCGCGCTCGTGGAGCAGCGTGAAGTCGTCGAGGACGATGTTGCCGGCGACCGAGCGCACGCCCTGGGCGCGCATCTTCGCGAACCAGCGGCCGAGCTCGCTCAGCGTCAGGCCGACCGGTCCGCCGGTGAGGACGAGATCGCCACCGAGGCGGCCATCCTTCAGCGCGCTGGTCGTCTGCGCGATCGTCACCCAATGGTGATCCGGGCCGAGCAGATCGAGCGCGGCCATCGTCGTGACGAGCTTGGTCGTCGAGGCGAGCAGGTACGGCCTGTCGGCGTTGAGCGCGATCAGCGGCGGCGCGTCGTCGCGGTCGACCGGCCGCACCTCGATCGCGAAGGCGCTGCGCGGCAGCCCGGAGCGGCGCAGGATGGCGTCGACCGCGAGCGGCATCTCGTCGGCCGTGAGCTGCGACAGCGGCGGCGGCGGCGCCGCGGCGCGCGGCGGCTTCGCCTTGCGCGCATGCGACGCGGCCTCGCCCGATTGCGGCATGCCGATGCAGAGCGCAAGCGTGCCGGCGATCGCGGCGAGGCCGAGCCTGCGGAGGACGGTCGTCGACGAACGGATGGGACTAGACCCAGACCTGCAGGACGTAGTCGAACGGCGCCTGCGAGTTGAAGAGATCGACGCGCTGGAGCTTGATCCTCAGCGCGCCGGCGCCGTCGCGCACGAGCGTGTGCAGGTAGCGGCCGCCGAAATGGCGCACGTTGTCGCGCCGGAGCTCCATCAGGTGAAAGCGCGAGCGAACGCGGATCTCGCTGTCGCCCACGGCTTCGAGCGAGACGTGGCTGACGAGATGGTTCGTCTCCCACATCGGCGCCTGCGACCAGGCGTTGGGATGCGACACGCGGCCTTTCCTGATCTCCATCATCAGCTTGTCTTCCGCGAAGATCGAGGGCGAGCCTTCCCACTCGGTCTGCTCGGGCGCGACCGGCATCCAGTACACGCCGTCGGCTGCGAAGAGGTCGATCCACGCCTGCCAGTGCTTGCCGTCGAGCAGCTCGGCCTGGCGGTAGAGGAACTGCTCGACCTCGCGCTGCACGTCGGCGCCCGCCGACGCGGCGACGAGCCCCGCGGCCGGCGGCGCGAACGACGGCGCACCGGCCTGCGCCTGCGGCGCGCGCGGCGAGTGATCGGGCGCGACGCGTTGCGCGCCGGTGCGTGTCGTGCCTTCGCCGGCCTCGATCACGACCTCCTGCGCGAGCAGGTGCTCGAAGTCGGGCCCGGCGCTCGGGATCGCCGCCTTGGTGCCGCTCATGCCGTCGCTCCGTCGAGGTAGGTCGCCCAGGCCTTGAACTGGTTGCGCATCACGGCCTCCGACGTGCCATGGTTGGAGTAGGTGACGCCGTTCTCCTCGCGGTCGTCGCCGAAGTAGCGATGAAAGCTCACCCAGTCGCCGCCCTTCGACTGCAGTCCCCACTGGCCCTTGGTCCAGTTCTCGAGGTCGTCGGCGTTGATCATCGTCGCCGGCGAGTTGACGAGGTTGTAGTACCAGAGGCTGCGCCGGTAGATCGCCTCGGGCGCGCCCTTGAGGCGGAAGTGCCAGATCTCCGACATCGTCCGGTCGGCTGCCACCGGCCGCAGGCAGCGCAGCTGCTGCAGCGGCGACTGCACCGAGAGGTACGGATAGACGAGCACGTGGTGGATGCTGCGCGAGAGGTACTCCTCGGTCTTGGCCTCTCCGTAAGCCTTGTTCAGCAGCGCCTCGTACTCGAGGGTGTCGGGGTCGCGCGGGCGCAGGCCCATGTAGGCCTTGAGGATGCCGTGGCCGTGCGGGAAGTTGATCGTCTGCACGGCGTCCCACTGCTCGAAGCTCGAGGCGAAGGTCGAGAGATAGTGGTAGTAGAGCGGCGCCGTCCCGCTCTCGGCCTTGAGGCGCTTCTCGACGCGGCCCGCTGAGATGCCGGTCGACTGGTGCGTGACCGAGGGATGGAGCGCGTCGAGCTGGTTCTCCATGAAGAACTTCCAGTTCGAGTGCTGCATCACGCGATGGCAGTAGGGCACGACCTCGACCTCGCCGACCGGCGAGCGGTCGCACATGTCGTCGAAGGCG
>JBBRZP010000083.1:0-15495 GCA_038236565.1 Burkholderiales bacterium
GACGTGCGCCGCCTTCGCGAACGCGGCGTCGACCGCGGCCTTGTCGCCGTGGCCCCAGTCGTAGCAGACGTTGTCGGCGACGTCGTCGTGCACGGCCGAGCCGATCGAGTCGGCGGCGCTGATGTCGATCACCGGCACGAGCTCCTCGAAGTCGACCTCGACGAGCTCGGCCGCGTCCTTGGCCTGCAGCAGCGTCTCGGCGACGACGAGCGCGACCTGGTCGCCGACGTGGCGCACCTTGCCCTGCGCCAGCACCGGATGCGCCGGCTCCTTCATCGGCGTGCCGTCCTTGCTGTGGATCAGCCAGCCGCACGGCAGGCCGCCGACCTTGGCCTCGGCCAAGTCGGCGCCGGTGATGATGTCGACCACGCCGGGCGACTTCATCGCCGCGTCGAGCCTGATCGACTTGATGCGCGCATGCGCGTGCGGGCTGCGCAGGAAGACGCCGTAGGTCTGTCCGTGCAGCGTCACGTCGTCGGTGTAGTTGCCGGCGCCGGTGATGAAGCGCCGGTCTTCTCGGCGGCGCAGGCTTTGCCCGATCGGGCTCTTGGTGAGGTCGACTTCGTGCATGTTGCCCATGTTCTGCTCCTTCAGACCGTCGTCGGGGTCTTGCCCGACTGGCAGAACTGGATCGACTTGACGATGTTCTGGTAGCCGGTGCAGCGGCAGATGTTGCCGTCGAGCGCCTCGCGGATCGCCGCCTCGTCCGCGGTCGGGTTGTCGGCCAGCAACTGCACCGACGACATCACCATGCCCGGCGTGCAGAAGCCGCACTGCAGGCCGTGGCACTCGCGGAACGCCGCCTGCATCGGATGCAGCTCGCCGTTCTTCGACAGGCCCTCGATGGTCGTGATCTCGCTGCCCTGAACCTGCAGCGCGAGCATCGAGCACGACTTGATCGCGCGGCCGTTCATGTGGACGGTGCAGGCGCCGCATTGCGCCGTGTCGCAGCCGATGTGCGTGCCGGTGAGCTCGAGGGTCTCGCGCAGGAACTGCACCAGCAACGTGCGCGGATCGACGGTCTTCGTGACGGCCTTGCCGTTGACCGTGAGGGAAAGAGAAACGTCCACAACAACTCTCCTGGCGGAAGTTGGCGCCGCGATGGAATGACCGCGCGCCCCTGCAAACCATTGTTCGAGGGTGACTGCGAACCGCAAAGGATGGGCTTACCCTAAGTGATTCGCTTCAAATTTCATCCGCACGTCGCGTGCGGTCGCGCGATCCGCTACGCGGCGCAACTGCGAAAGCCGAAGAACCCGTCGTCGCGCGCCGGAAGTGCGAAGCCGCGCAGGCGCGGGTTGCGCAGTCCCGATCGCGTCGCGAACGATGCGCCGCGCAAGACCTTGTGGCTGCCGAACGCCGACACCGAATAGTCGCGCCACGGTCCCGGCGCGAAGCCCGGATACGGACGGAAGGTCGACGCGGTCCACTCGTGCACCTCGCCCCAGCGAAAGCCGCGGCTCGCGCCCTGATGCGCGGCAGCTTCCCACTCGACCTCGGCCGGCAGCCGGCGCCCGGCCCAGCGGCACCACGCATCGGCCTCGAACCAGCTGACGTGCACGGCCGGCTGCACTGCAGCCACGCGCGACAGCACGCCAAAGCGCCGCTGCAGCACGCCGTGGCGGATCTGCTCGACATGGCGCGGCGTGCGCCGACCCTGGCCCCTCAGCCAGTCGCGCCCGGCCTCGCTCCAGTGCGCGGGCTCGTCGTAGCCGCCGTCCTCGACGAACTCGCCGTACTGCGCCCAGGTGACGGCCTGCGCGTCGATCTCGAACTCGGGCACTTCGACCGGGTGCGGCTGGGCCTCGTTGTCGAAGCGAAAGCCAGAGGTGCCGCTGCCGAGCAGCCAGCGCGTCGCCGGGAACGTCAGCGATTGTCGCGCGGCCTGCGTCGCGAGGCGCGGCACGAGGCCGGTCTCGATGCCGAGCGTCTGCGCGAGCACGGCGAACGCCTCCGCATGCATCTCCTCGTGGAAGAGCGCGAGGCGATAGAAATAGAGCGACGCGTCGTCTTCCACGGAGAGGCCCGACAGCAGCTCGAGCGTCGTCTCGAGCGACTCGACCAGATAGTCGCGCGTCGCCTGCAGGTCGGGCAGGCCGTTGCCGACGAGCGCGCGCCGGCTCGGCCGGTCGACCGCCGCCGGGTCGTACCAGGCGTCGGCGCCCGGCAGCACCGACGCGAGCCTGGGCGACTCCGGATCGGCGTTCTCGCCGCGGTTGCGCTGCACGTTGCGCGCGATCCAGTATTCCTGGATCCAGCCGATGTGGCCGAAGGTCCAGAGCGGCGGGTCGAGCTCGGCCGCCAGGGCCGGCGCGAGATCGTCCGGCAGCACCAGTGCCTCGCCGTCGTGCGTGGCCTGCAGCGCCGAGGCCCAGCGCAAGGTCTGGTTGCGCGCCTCGATCAGCGCCAGCGAGAGCAATTCCTTGCCGGCGCGGCGCAGGCGCGAGCCGTCGATGCCGGGCGCGTCGAGATCGATCAAGGCCAAGGTCCTGTGCCGCGTCAGACCGAAGCGGCCGACCGACCCGCCGCACGACAGGCGAGCGGCAGGTAGCGCGCCGGCACGTCGGTCTTGTTGAGACCCTTGGCGACCATCTTGTCAGGCGGCGAGGCGTCGCCGCAGACCCACGTGACCGGGACGACTGTCGCGTCCTCGATCACGCCCGGGCGCAGCGTCAGCACCTTGCCGCGGATCGCGACGTTGGCGTGGTTGCCGAAGGTGATCTGGATCGCGCCCGACTCGACCGCGACCGAGCTGATGTAGTCGTTGACAATCTTGTCGGCCACCGGCAGCCCGGCCGCGGCGTTGTCGACCGGCAGGCCCCTGTTCTGCGACCACGACGCCGCCACCGGAGCCTTGACGATGTCGGCCAGTCGGATCGATTCGACGATGCGCTCGCGGATGAGCTTGTCGGGCACGCCCGGCAGCGCGATGAGCGCGAGGACGGCGACGATCGCCATCACGATGACCAGCTCGAGCAAGGTGAAGCCGGCGCCGGCGGCAGCGTGCGGCCATCGGCGGTAAGGTGCTGGCAAGGACGGCAGGCTCATATGCAAGACGGATTGGACACGCTCGGCGCGCTCGGCATCACGTTGCCGAGCCCTGCCTATATTGTCGGTGCCATCCTGTTCGGCCTGCTCGGCCTGGCGGCTTACTACCACGGCAGGCGTGTCGGCCGGCCGCGCACGCGCTGGCTCGGCGTCGCGCTGATGCTGTATCCGTACATCGTGTGGCAGACGTGGTTGCTCTACCTCGTCGGCGCAGGACTGTGCGCGGCGATCTGGTTCGACCGCGCCTGAGCACCGAGCCCGTACCGCCCGGCCAGCACGGGACATCGGGGGGCGATGCAGCGGGGCGCCGTCCTACGTCGCCCCGTCGACCCGAGAACTAGGGTCGTATCTCACCCTCGGGCGAAGTCGTGGATGCGTCGTCGACACGGCAAGCCGCCCTCAGAAGGAGACGAACGTGATACGAAACATTGCATCTCTTGCAGGCCTGGTCGCCGTCGGAATCGCCGCCGGCCTGGCCGCATCGCCATCGCAAGGCGCCGATGCGACGGCCGCGAAATCGACCTACGCCAAGGAGCGTGCCGACTGCGACGCAGGGCGCACGGCCGAGGACCGCGCCACGTGCCTGAAGGAAGCCGGCGCGGCCCGGGCCGAGCGCAAGCGCAACACGCTCGACACCGAAGGCTCGACCCGGCAGAACGCGATCGATCGCTGCAACCTCGTCGCCGCCAAGGACAAGGCCGATTGCCTGGCACGCATCGAAGGCCCTACCGCCGCGAACCAGAAGACGACGACATCGGGCAGCGTCGCCGGTGGCGGCGTCCTCCGCCAGACCACGACGACCACGACGGGCCAGCCGACCATCAACGTCGTGCCGGCACCCTCGGCCAGCGCACCGCGCTGACATCGCGGCGGGACTTTCCGCGCCGCCGGCAGCCCGGCGCGGCGAGCAGCGATGCGCAGGGCTACGATTCTGCTTTTCGCCTTCGCTCCGTGGCCGCCCTGCACATCACCGACATCGAGTCGGCCATCAACTGGTGGCGCGACCGCAATCCTTCGCCGGACGGCATCACCGCGTGCCGCGAAGTACTCGCGCTCGCCGAGGTCTATGCCCTCATGGTGTACTACCACGAGGCCGACTGCGACGAGGACACGATGCCCGATGCGGCGCGTGAAGCCTGGCTCGCATGGTACGCGTCGACGCCCGACGCGCCCTGCATTGCGATCTGCTCGACGAGCCAGGGTGACGAGGTCTGCAAGGGCTGCGGCCGCACCTTCTTCGAGGTCCAGCACTGGACGTCGATGACGCCCGCCGAGAAGCGCGCCACCTGGCGCCGCATCACGCAGGAGGGAACGGCGTGGCGCTTCAACCGCTACGCCGAGCGCAGCGGCGACGCACCGTCGAACGACGACGCGGCCCGATCCGGCGCGACCGGCGCGCCGCACCGCATCGCGACATGACGCGGGCCAGCCTTCGCCAGAGCGCGCGCCGCATCGCCCCCCTTGCTTGGCCCGTCTTCGTCGGCCAGGTCGCGGTCCTCGCCTTCAGCACCATCGACACCGTGATGGTGGCGCGCGTCTCGGCGCTCGATCTCGCCGCGCTCGCCATCGGCATCGCGGCGTATGTCTCGGTCTTCGTCGGCTTCATGGGCGTCGTCCTCGCGGTCGGACCGATCGCCGGCCAGCTCTTCGGCGCGGGCAAGCTGCGCGAGAGCGGGCACGAGGCGGGCCAGGCGATCTGGCTGGCGATCGCCCTCTCGGTGCCCGGCTGCCTGCTGCTGCTCACCCCCGAGCCGATCCTGGCGCTCGCGCGCGCCAGTCCCGACGTCGCCGCCAAGGTGCGCGTCTACCTGCTTGGCCTCAGCTTCGCCCTGCCGCCGGCGCTGATCTTCACGGCCTACCGCGGCTTCAACGTCGCCGTGTCGCGGCCGAAGGCGGTGATGGCGATCCAGGTCGCGGCACTCGCGCTCAAGGTGCCCATCAACGCGCTGCTGGTGTTCGGCATCGACTGGGCGACGCCGTTCGGCACGCTGAGCGTGCCGGGCTTCGGTGCAGCCGGCTGCGGCTTCGCGACCGCGCTGGTGATGTGGTGCCAGCTCGGCGCCGCCGTCTGGCTGCTGAAGCGCGACCGCTTCTATGCGCCCTTCGGACTCGATCGCGGCATCGGCAGGCCGAGCGCGAAGAGCCAGGCCGCGCTGCTGCGGCTGGGCGTGCCCATGGGGCTGTCGATCATGGTCGAGGTGACCGGCTTCACCTTCATGTCCTTCTTCGTCTCGCGCGTCGGCGCCACGGCGGTCGCCGGCCACCAGATCGCCGTCAACATGGTGTCGATGATGTTCATGCTGCCGCTGGCGATTGCCAACGCCTCGAGCACGCTGGTGGCGCAGCGCGTCGGCGCAGGCGACGCGGCCGATGCGCGTCACATCGGCTGGGCCGGCCTCGAGATCGGCGTGCTGATCGCGGCAGCGCTCGGCAGCGCGGTCTACCTGCTGCGCGAGCAGGTCGTCGGCCTCTACACCGCCGATCCGGTGATCGTCGCCGCCGCCGTGCCGTTGCTCGCCTGGGTCGCACTCTTCCACATCGCCGACGCGGCGCAGACCGTCTCGGCCTTCGTCCTGCGCGCCTACCGCATCGCCACCGTGCCGGTCATCGTCTACGTGCTCGCCGTGTGGGGCATCGGCCTCGGCGGCGGCTACGTCGTCGCGTTCGACCTCCTCGGCACGAGCCCGCCGTGGATGCTCGGCGCACGTGGCTTCTGGTCGATGTCGACCCTCGGCCTCGCGACCGCGGCGCTCGGGATGAGCGGCTTTCTCGCCGCCAAGCTGCGTCGCGACCGGCGCCGCGACGCGGGCGGCGCGACGCCGGCGCTGACGCCTGCGTCCTGACGACGTCGCTCAGCCTTCCGGCAGCTCCACGACGAAGCGGCTGCCGCCCCCGTCGCGGACCTCGCAGTGCACGGTGCCGCCATGGCGCTCGGCGATCTGCTTGACGAGCGCGAGGCCGAGGCCGATACCGCCGGCCTGCTCGGCATGGCCCGGCATGCGGAAGAACGGCTCGAAGATGCGCTCGCGCATCGCCTCGGGGACGCCCGGCCCGCGATCGCTGACGCTGATCACGACCAGCCGGAGCGCCGGCCCGGCCTGGCGCGTCGCGAGGCCGATCTCGACGTCGCCGCCGCCGTAGCGGTGCGCGTTCTCGAGCAGGTTGCGGATGGCGCGGCGCAGCAGCCGCTCGTCGCCGCCGAGGAAGACGCTCGCCGGCGCATCGACGATCGCGCCGACGCGCGCCGCTTCCTCGGCCGCGACGGCGAGCAGGTCGACGCGGTCGCGATGGAGCGGATCCTGCTGGCTCGCGTCGAGGCGGCTCGCGAGCAGCACTTCCTCGACCAGACCGTCGAGCTCGGCGACGTTCTTGTCGATCTCCCTCTTGAGCTTGTCGCGCTGCACCGGCGTCGCCTCGTCGAGCATCGACACCGCCATCTTCATGCGGGCCAACGGCGAGCGCAGCTCGTGGCTCGCGTTGGCGAGGAGCGACCGGTGCGACTGGACGAGCGCCTCGACGCGCGCCGCGGCGACGTTGAAGCTCGACGCGACGGCCGCCACCTCATCGGCTCCCGAGATCGCGACGCGATGGCTCAGCTCGCCGGCACCGAACTGCTCGACGCCCTGCTTGAGCGCCTCGAGCCGGCGCGTGAGGCGACGGACGACGGGGAACGCGCCGGCCGCGACGGCGATGAAGAGCGCGACCAGCACGACCGCGAGACCGACGCCCCGCGGCAACCCTGGCGTCAGCAGCGGCCACGGCGGCAGGCCGCGGGCGCCGCGCTGCTCGGGCGATCCGCCTGCACCGCCGCCGACGCCCGCGTTGCGCGGACCGGCGCCCGCCTGGCGCAGCCCGGGCCGCATCGTCCAGAGCGTGCGGCCGTCGTTGAGGCGGAACGCGAACGGCCGGACGATGCCTTCGTCGGTGCGGCGCTGGAACGACTCGGACGCGCCGATACGCTCGCCGCCGACGCCATCGAGCGCGAGCGGGACGCGCAGCCGCTGCGACCAGTCGCGCAGGGCAGCCGCCTGGACGTCGAACGGAGCCTCCACGCCGGGCAACGAATGCTCGAGCAGTTCGGCCCAGGCGCCGAGTCGATCGTTGACGACCAGCTCGTTGCGCGCGCGCTCCTGGTCGAGATGGCGCTCGACGACCCAGCCAGAGACGAGCGCGAACAGCAGCAGCACGACCACCACGGTCGCGTAGATGCGCAGGTAGAGGCTCTTCATGGCGAGGCGCGGCCGGGCGCCGGCGGGCGGATCGCTGCGCTCATGCCGCAGCGTCGTCGGCGTCCTGCTTCCTCGCGAACACGTAGCCTGCGCCGCGCACCGTGAGCACGCGGCGCGGCGCCTTCGGGTCGTCCTCGATCACGGCGCGGATGCGCGAGATGTGGACGTCGATCGAGCGATCGAAGGCCTCGAGCGGATGGCCCTTGAGCGAATCCATGATCTGGTCGCGCGAGAGCACGCGGCCGGGGCTTTGCGCGAGGACCACGAGCAGATCGAACTGGTGGCCGGTGAGGTCGCAGGCCTTGCCGTCGAGGCGGGCGCCGCGCGCGCCGAGATCGACCTCGAGGCGGCCGAAGCGCAGCACGTCGTCGCCGGCGGCCTGCGGCGAGGCACGGCGCAGCAACGCCTTGACGCGGGCCAGCAACTCGCGCGGCTCGAACGGCTTGGGCAGGTAGTCGTCGGCGCCGAGCTCGAGGCCGACGATGCGGTCCATCGACTCGCCGCGCGCCGTCCGCATGAGGAGCGGCAGCTGCCGCGTCCGGCTCGCGCCGCGCAGCTCGCGGCACAGGTCGAGGCCGTCGCCGTCGGGCAGCATCAGGTCGAGGATCAGCGCCTCGTAGACGTTGGCGGCGAGATGCTCGCGACCGGAGGCGAGCGAGCCCGCGGTCTCGACATCGAAGCCGGCTCGGCCGAGATAGTCGCAGACCATCGATGCCAGTCTGGCGTCGTCGTCGATCATGAGGAGGCGTGGCGTCATCGAGAGCCGGGAAGAGGTCCTTTGCCGTGCGAAGGACGAATCGTCGCCGGCGAGGTCGGCAACGGTTCGATTATCGGCGCGGATCCCGGTCCATGCGCTTCATCCGCTCTTCCATGCGCGCCTGGCGGTCGCGCATGCGCTCGCCGATCTTCGCGCGTTGCTCGGGGGTGAGCACGCGCGCAACGTCGAGCATCGCCTGCGTCACGCGCCGGCTCATCTGGTCGTGCTGCTGCAGCGTCTGCTGGCGCAGCTGCTCGGCGGCAGCCGCGTCGACGTTCGGCGCGGTGAAGATCTGCATGCCGCGCTGGCGCAGGTCGCGTCCCGATTGCGCCTGCGACTTCAGGTCGCCGGTCGCGGCGGCGGCGATCTGCTTGATCTGCGTGCGCTGCGCATCGGTGGCGTTCAGGCCGTCGAGCATGTGGTCGACCATCCGGCCCATGCGCTCGGGCGAGCCGCCGAACATCATGCCGCCCATGCCGCCGCCCATGCCGCCGCCGCCCATGCCATGGTGCATGTGGCCCATGCCGGGGCCGCCTTCGCCCATCACGCCGCGCGGAGGCGGGGGCGCGGGTTGCGACCAGGCCGACAGGCTGATCGCCGCCAGCAGTGTCATCGCCATGCCGAGCAGCACCACGCGGACACGTCCGGCCGTCGGGTTGAAGGAAGAGGAAATCGTCGTGCTCATGTTCATCGCTCCAGGTCGTCCCGTCTCGCGGGAATGAAGAGATGGTGGCGAGCCGGCGTGAGGCCAGATTGACAGCGGGGTAAAGATCTGTGAATGCCGCGAGCGCGCTGCGCTCTTCCGCGAGGGCTCAGACGTCGCGCGCGCCGCTGCCTTGCAGGCGGCCAGTGCTCGGCCGCTGCAGCTCGTCGCGCAGCTCCGCGGGCAGGGTGTCGAGCGGCTGCTCGCTGACGCCGACCTCCAGCTCGGGATGGAACATCGACGAGACGATCGAAGGACCGGCGTCGGCTCTCGGAGCCGAGCGCGCGCGAACCGGTGCCGGGATCGCCTCCTTCACCTCGATCGGCTTGCCAGCCACCGGCACGAGAGTCGGCGCGACCTTCGCGCGCGGCTTCATCCGGCCGGCCAGGGACGAGAGATCCGAGAAGCGGATCGGCCGCGTAAAGAAGAAGACCAGCCACTGCCACAGCCGAGGTTTCATCGCCGCATCTCCCTGCCAATGGACGGCGCGCGCCGGGATCTCTCACGCGCCGGCTCTGCGGAATCGGGCGTGAGGCCCCGGTGGTTCTACTTCTTTTCCGGCCGGTGCGACAGTCCCCGACGACGGGGGCGCGCGTCAGCTCCGACGCCAGCGCAGCGCGAGGTCCACGGCGTGCGCCGCGCCCGCGGCCGCGAACAGTCCGGCCAACCACGGCCACGGCGCATCGACGAGCGCCGCGCGCACGGCCAGCATCAGGAACAGTCCCGCGCCGACGTTGGCCAGCAGTGCCTGCGGCGCGATGCCGCGCCCGGTGCGCTGGCGCACGACGAGCAACACGATCACCTCGAGCACGGTAATCCCGAGCGCGACGTCGACGAGCGTCTGGCCGGACAGCACGGCGAAGCTGCTCCGCGACTACGTGCCGAACGGCGCGTTCAGCCGGACGACCTCGAGATTGAGCACGGACGCGAAACTGACCCATGCCAGGTACGGCGCGAGCAGCCAGCCGCTCGGTCGCGCGATGCGTCCGAGGACGACGACGAGCGCGAGGATCGACAGCCAGAGGAAGCCCACTTCGACCAGTGCCCAATCGGGTCGATGCAGGCGAAAGAAGAGCAGGCTCCAGAGCACGTTGAGAAAGGCGTTCGCCGCGAACAGGACGAGGATCCATTCGCGCTGCGACCGGATCGCTGCGCGCCGCCAGGCGATCACGCCCGAAACCGCGGCGAACGCGAAGATCGTCGTCCATGCCGGCCCGAAGAGGATGTCGGGCGGTTTCCACGGCGGCTCCTTGAGCGACAGGTACCACGGCCCGATGTCGGTCGTGATCGCGCCGAGGACCGCCAACCCGAACGCGCTCGCTGCAGCGGTGGCGACGGGCTTCCAGCGCGAGCCCCGCGTCGCGGCGCCCGGGCCGGCGCTAGACACGGGCCATGCCGAGCAGGTGCGCCATGTCCTTGAAGAAGATGCGCACGTGCGCCATCGGGCGCTTGCGGACGAGCTCCTTGTTCATGTAGGCGTCGAAGGTGAGCTGCTGCACGTCCTTGTCCTTGCAGATGCTCACGAAGCGCTCGCGGCGGCGGTCGGTCGAGTACCAGAAGCGCTGCATGATGCCGAGCACCCAGAAGACCTTGCCGTGGGCCTTCATGAAGCGCTTGCGCGCGCCGGCGAGCGCGCGGGCCTTGCCGGTGCGCAGGAATTCGTCGACCGCCTCGGCGGCCATCCGCCCGCCGGCCATCGCGTAGTAGATGCCCTCGCCGGACGCCGGCGCGACGACGCCGGCGGCATCGCCGGCGAGCACCGTGTCGCGGCCGTTGTCCCAGCAGGCGAGCGGCTTCATCGGGATCGGTGCGCCTTCGCGACGCAAGGTCTGCGCATCTTGCAGCTGGACGATGTCGCGCAGGGCCGCGACGGAGCCGCGCAGCGAGAAGCCCCGGTCGGCGCTGCCGGTGCCGATCGACAGCGTGTCGCCGTGCGGGAAGACCCAGCCGTAGAAATCGGGCGAGAGCCGGCCGCGGTAGAAGACGTCGCAGCGCGAACCGTCGTAGCCCGCGGGCTTGACGCTCGGCGCGCGCACGATCTCGTGGTACGCGAAGACGTAGCGCGTCTTGTCGGCCTTGGGCACGCGCGCTTCCTTCGCCACGACCGAGCGTGCGCCGTCGGCGCCGATCACCGCCCGCGCGCGCACGCTGGCCGCGACGCCTTCGCCGTGGCGCGGCTTGTCGCGGGCGACGTAGTGGACGACGGTCGTGCCGTCATCGTCGACGCTCAGGCGCTCGAAGCTGCCCGAGCGACGCACGGCGCCGTGCTCTCGCGCGCGCTCGCGCAGCCACTCGTCGAAGCGGTCGCGGTCGACCATGCCGACGAAGCCGTTCTCGATCGGGATGTCGACTTTCACGTCGGCCGGCGAGATCATGCGCGCCGAGGTCGCGCGGGCGACGAGCAGCTCGTCGGGGATCGCGAAGTCCTTGATCAGGCGCGGCGGGATCGCGCCGCCGCACGGCTTGATGCGGCCGGCGCGGTCGAGCAGCAGCACGGAGCGGCCGAGGCGCGCCAGGTCGTCGGCGGCCGTGGCTCCGGCCGGGCCGCCGCCGATGACGACGACGTCGAAGATCTCGCCGGCGCTCATTGGAATACCTTCGTGCTGCGCACTCCGGTGTTCGCCCTTGGGGCGGCCCGGCGGGCTCACGCCGCGCGCAGCGCGAACGCGCTGACCATCATGCCGATCACGAACAGCGGCACGCCGAAGCCGCTGTACCAGACGGCGTGGGAGGTCGGATCGCGGAGGAAACGGCGCATCAGCAGGAGCTGGGTGGCGATCAGCGCCGCGACGGCCGCCGCGTGCACCGGCTGGTGCCACGCCACCAGCAGGCCGACGACGAAGACCTGCGGCGCGATCATCACCCAGCATGCGGCGCGCGCGGCGCCATCGACGCCGAGCAGCACGGGCAGCGAATCGATGCCCATCTTCCGGTCGCCCTGCACCGACTTGAAATCGTTGAGCGTCATGATGCCGTGCGCCGACACGCTGTAGAGCAGCGCCAGCGCGAGCGAGTGCAGCTGCGGCATGGCGCCGCCGGCCATCACGGCCGCGCCCGTGATCCAGGCCAGGCCCTCGTAGCAGAGTCCGCAGGCGGCGTTACCCCACCAGCCGTTGCGCTTGAGGCGCAGTGGGGGCGCGCTGTAGGCCCAGGCCAGGAGCAAACCGACGGCGCCCGCGGCGAATCCCCAGGGGCCCAGCGCCGAGGCGACCAGGAGCGAGAGGCCAGTCCAGATCAGGGCGATCCACAGGCCCCACCGACCTGGCATGCGGCCGGACGGGATGGGTCGCTGCGGCTCGTTGATGGCATCGACGTGGCGGTCGAACCAGTCGTTCACGGCCTGGCTGCTGGCGCACACCATCGGCCCGGCCAGGGCGATGCCGACGACGATGATCCACCAACGCCCTTCGACCGAGACGCCCGAAGCGACGACGCCGCACGCGAAGGCCCACATCGGCGGAAACCAGGTGATCGGCTTCAGAAGTTCCGCGACGGCGGAGAGCGCAGGGCGAGCCATGGCGTCAATATTGCACTTGACACCCAACGCGTCAACTCAGACTTACACCGCGATTCAGTCCTCGCTCGGCGCCGCGGCAAGATCGCCGATGCTGAACCGGCGCAGCTTGACGTAGAGGCTCTGGCGCGAGAGGCCGAGCATCTCGGCCGCAGACGCGCGGTTGTCGTGGGTGAGCTCGAGCGCCGCCTCGATGCAGAGCTGCTCGATGAGGTCGGTGGTGTCGCGCACGATGTCTTTCAGCGGCACGCGGCCGACGAGCTCGGTCATCTGTCCGACCGAACGGGGCATCTCGCGGCTTCCGGCGGCGGCTTCGCTGCCGAGTCGCCGGCTGACGTCGCGGATCGTGAAGCCCATGCACGGCTGCTCGCCCTGCGGCACCGCGACGCCGGAAATCTCGACGTCGCTGGTCGCGCCGTACTCGCCGCGCATCACCGTCGCGAACAGCCGCACGACGCCGCGCTGGCGCAGGTTCGAGATCAGGACGTTGAGATCGACGCCGGTGCGCCCGAGCCAGCGCTCGAGCGATTGGCCGCGCACCTGGGCCTCGGTCGCGAGCTGGGCAAGCTCGACGAAGGCGTGGTTCGCGCTCAGGATCCTGCCATCGAGGTCGGTGACCACGAACGCGTCCGGCGCACTGTCGATGAGCTGCAGCAGCGCGCCCTGCACGTTCGCTTCGGTGCCTTTGCCGGCGCCCCTGGCCGCTGAAGCGCGAACGAGAAGATGAGTCGTCTTCTCCTGGCGAAACAGCGATGCCGCAATTCGCAGGTCGCCGGCGACCGACGGCCAGCGCGCATTCACGCTCTCGGCGCTGCCGCTGGCGCGCACGCGCGCCAGCAGGTCCTGCACCGCGAGCTTGCCGGTCGTCTCGAACCCTTCGCCGACGAGATGTCCGGGCCGCGTCGCCTCGGCGCCGAAGAGTGCGATCGCTGCGGGGTTCGCTTCCTCGAGCTTGCCGCTCGTCGCGTCGACGATCAGCACCGCCTCTGCCGCGACCTGGAACAGCGACCGGTAGCGCGTCTCCATGTGGCGCAGCCGCCAGTAGTCGCGCTCCATCGCCTGCTGCGCGCTCACCAGGCGCTGCTGCAGGGCCGCATTGGCGCGCAGGTCGCGACCGAAGACCACCGCACGCCCGACCGGCTTGCCGCGCCCGCCGGCGGGCAGCGCGACCGCGGCATAGGACATCGGCAGGTCCGGCCCGCCGGCAGAGGGATGGTTGATGTGGCGCCAGCGAGGCGCGGCGTTGGCGCGGCTGTCGCGCAACAGGACGTCGACCTTGGCGCGGCTCTCGACGGTGACAGTCTCCGACCAGGGCTTGCCCAGCCAGTCGTAGTAGCCCTCGCGCAGCAGGTCCTCGCTACCGAAGGCCAGGTCGCGAATCACGCCCTTGTCGTCGACGATCAGGGCCACGTCGGCGGCGGCCGCGATCAGTCGGCCCGCGACGTTGGCATCCAGATCGCCGAGCGATCGCGCCGGCGATTCGAACTCTCTCATTCACCGGTCTTTCAGGCTTGCTCGATCATCGACGCCCGACGGCAGCGGCCCCGTGCCGCGCCTCGAAGGCATGCGGCTACGAGCTGGATCTGCGAGCAGGCTCCCTTACGCGCCGGGCCGCGCGATCGGTCGAATCCCGGGCAATCAATCGCTCCGCAAGAAGCGGGGCATCACGTCCGTCGATTGTCATGCCATCCGCGCCCACGGCCTTGACATGATCGGGGTGCTGCGTGAATAGAGGACCGCCGACGATGACCACGATGTCGCGATTGCAAGTTTCGTGCTTGACGGTGCGGATGGTGTCGGCGAGCGCCTGGAGATGGATCTCCGCGCCGAGCGAAAAGCCGATCGCGTCGAACCACTCCGACGCGACGAGCGCCCCGGCATCGGCGCCGGCGACCCAGCCCGCGCCGCTCACGCTCCAGCCGGCGCGCCGGAAGAACTCGCCCACGATCACGAGGCCGAAGGTGTGCTGCTCGCCCGGCGTGGGCAACAGCAGGGCATTGCGTCCGGAGGCGGGGTGGTCGACGGAGGTCCCGAACGCCGGGCTCAGCTCGCGCAGCACGCGCTGAAGACGTCCGAGACCGACGGTGACGTCGGTGAAGGTGCACAGGTCCTCGTCCCAGAGATCGCCGAGGAAACGCGCCGCCGGGGCGAGCAGGTCGATGTAGAGCCTTTCGATGGACACGCCGCGGGCGCGATGCGACGTCACGGCCTCGAACGACGGCCCTTCGTCGTGCGCGAGCATCAGCTTGGCGAAGTGCTCGACGTCGGCGCGGGAGATCGCGGCATGGTTCCTGGCCGCCGCCGGCGCCTCGGGCACGACGCGATGCGCGAGCATCAGCCGGGGAATGATCTCGTTCTCGATGGTGCGCACGAGCTGTGACATGCGCATGTCGTTCGCGGCCTCGGAGACAGCGTGCACGGGAGGAACCTCGGCGCATTCGGGCAGACTGCCAGCGCTCATGACGCCATCTCGCACTGGAAGACCCTGGGGCAGGCTGTCCATCTCGTCTCCTCGCCAAAACTCTGGGCCGCCCTCGTCGGCGCGGTCCCGGTTTCCACCGCTCAGTGCAGTCGGTGGCGTCATTCGCGAACGTCGGGTTGAGGCAACCCATCAAGCGCGAGCGGCATTTCTACTGCCGCTCCACAGCATCGTCAATCGGTGCACCCATCGCATTGACGCGACGCGAAATCCGGTCTTCGATGGCGCAATATAGTGTCAATGTTTATGTACGTCTAGCCTGATTGACACGGAGCGCGCCGCGACCTAGATTAGTCGCACAGCAGGTGCAACCGAGAGAGACGATGCAAGCGCGCACGCCCCCGTTCAGGCGGCCCCTCTACACGCCCGAGGAACGACGCAGACGCGACACGACGGCGTGGACGATGGTCCAGGCGGTGTTGGCGCCGATCCAGTTCCTGGTGTTTCTGGTCAGCCTCGTGCTCGTCGTGCGCTACCTGCTCACCGGCACCGCGCACGAGGCGGCGACGGTCTCCGTGGTCATCAAGACGCTCACGCTCTACGCGATCATGGTCACCGGCTGCCTCTGGGAGAAGGCGGTCTTCGGCCGCTACCTGTTCGCGCCGGCCTTCTACTGGGAAGACGTGTTCAGCATGCTGGTGCTGGCGCTGCACACCGCGTACCTCCTCGCGCTCGCGCTCGACGCGCTCGGAGCTCGCGGCCAGATGTACCTCGCGCTCGCCGCCTACGCCAGCTACGCGATCAACGCGACGCAGTTCCTCCTGA
>JBBRZP010000084.1:0-15295 GCA_038236565.1 Burkholderiales bacterium
CCCGTGCCGGCGATCGGCTGGCGCAAGAGCGACGACACGACATTCAGGACATCGCTGCTGTCGTGGCTCGGGCCGTGGAACCTCGACATCTTCGCCGGCCAGCTCTCGCAGCGCAAAGGTCCGCGCCACGCTCGGCTGCTCGGCGCACGCGTGCAGTTCATGCCGCTGCCGGGCCTCGAGCTCGCCGCGTCGCGCACCGAGCAATGGGGCGGCAGCGGCCGGCCCGCCTCCTTGCGATCGCTGCTGAAGGTGCTGATCGGCCACGACAACGTCGACGCGACGCAACCCGACGACAAGGAGCCCGGCAACGGCCTGGCCGGATTCGACGCGCGCTACATCCTCGATCTCGGCGCGAAGCGCACGGTGTCGGTCTACGGCCAGGGCATCGGCGAGGACGAGGCCGGGGGCTGGCCGAGCCACTACCTCGCGACCTTCGGCGCAGATGCCGCGTTCCCGATCGGCACGGCGACCCTGCGCGTCTTCGCCGAGCGCGCCGACACGTCGCTCAACGGCGCCTTCGGCACGCCGATCCTCGGCAGCGCGTACCGCCACCACATCTACACCGACGGCTACACGCAGCAAGGCGACCCGCTCGGCCATCCTGCGGGCGGCGACGTGCGGCTGACCTCGATCGGCGTGATCGCCGATGCCGGCGCGTGGACGGGCACCGTCATGGTCCATCGCGGCGACGCCTACGTCACGTCGCAGCTCTATCCGGGTGGCGGACGCCTGTCGGGCGAAGACGTCGAGGTCGCGTGGCAGATGGACCCGGGCTCGCGCATCGGGCTGCAGGTCATGCGCTGGCGCGATCCGCTCGCGACCCGCACGCGTGCCCAGCTCTGGTGGCGCCGGTCGTTCCGCTGAGCGCGGCCCGCGCTATTCCTCTTCCGACCAGGCGAAGCCGTCGCGCGCCACCAGCGCGCTCGCCGCCGCCGGCCCCCAGGTGCCGGTCACGTACGGGCGCGGCCCGGGGCCGTCGTCGCGCCAGGTCTGCAGAATCGGCTCGACCCAGCTCCAGGCTTCTTCCTGCTCGTCGCTGCGCACGAAGAGGTTGAGGCGGCCGGCGATCACGTCGAGCAGCAGGCGCTCGTAGGCGCCGACGCGGTTCTCCGCGAAGGCCTTGTCGAAGTCGAGGTCGAGCGAGACCGGCGTCAGCGCCTCCGACTGGCCCGCGCCCTTGGCGGCGAGCAGGTGCAGCTCGAGGCCGTCTTCGGGCTGGAGATTGATGACCAGCTTGTTGGCCCGGTTCTGGCCCGGAAAGATGGCGTGCGGCGTCGGCCTGAAGTTGACGACGATCTGCGCGTCGCGTGCCGGCAGGCGCTTGCCGGTGCGCAGGTAGAACGGCACGCCGGCCCAGCGCCAGTTCTGGATCTCGGTGCGCAGCGCGACGAAGGTCTCGGTCGTGCTGCCGGGCGGCACGTTGGCTTCGTCCAGGAAGCCGATTGCGGGCTTGCCGTCGGCATTGCCGGCGCGGTACTGGCCGCGGACGACGTCGCGGCCGACGCTCTCAGGCGTGAAGCGCTTGAGCGAGCGAAGCACCTTCAGCTTCTCGTCGCGGATCGCGTCGGCGACGTTCCTCGACGGCGGCTCCATCGCCACCATCGTCAGCAGTTGCAGCGCATGGTTCTGGATCATGTCGCGCAGCGCACCGGTGCGGCTGTAGAAGTCGCCGCGCGTGCCGACGCCGATCGACTCGGCGATCGTGATCTGGACGTTGGCGATGCACTCGCGCCGCCAGAGCGGCTCGAACAGCACGTTGCCGAAGCGCAGCGCCGTGAGGTTCTGAACCGCTGGCTTGCCGAGGTAGTGGTCGATGCGGTAGGCCTGCTCTTCGGCGAACACCGAGCGGACGACGCGGTTGATCTGTTGCGCGCTCGCGTGATCGTGGCCGAGCGGCTTCTCGAGCACGACGCGCACGTTCGGGCCGTTGAGTCCGGCAGTGCCGAGCTGGGCGCAGACGACCGGGAACAGATCGGGGCTCGTCGCCAGGAACATGACCACGACCTCGGCCTTGCTGGCGCGGCCGGTGTCCGAGTCGAGCCACGCGCGAAGGCGCTGGTAGTCGTCGGCCTTCGACAGGTCGAGGCGCAGGTAGTGCAGCAGCTCGGCGAAGCGGCCGAACTCCTCGTCGCTCGGCCGCTTCGCGTCCTCGACCTTGGTGAAGTGCTCCTTCAGCCAGGTCCGGTAGGTCTCGTCGGTGAGCTCCTGGCGCGAGATCGCGAGGATCCGACCCCCCTCCGGCAGCTTGCCGTGACGCCACGCCTGGAACATTGCCGGCATCAGCTTTCGCCACGCCAGATCGCCGGTGCCGCCGAAGAGAACGAGGTCGAAGGACATGGCGGAGGATACGATGAGGTGTCGACCCCGAAGGGTCCCACCTACGGTCGCGCACGTCGGCCGAAGCCGGAGACAGAGCATGAGGAAGACGACGCGGCGCGTTGCGCTGTGCATCGCCGGGCTGGCCGTCGCCGGCCCGGTCCTTGCGCAAGCGCAGCCGGGCCAGGTCAACGTGATCTGCTCGGTGCAGGCCGACTGGTGCAACGTGATCCAGACTGTGTTCGCCAAGACCACCGGCATCAAGGTCAACATGTCGCTCAAGGGCTCGGGCGAGGCGCTGGCCCAGCTCATCGCCGAGAAGGCGAACCCGAAGACCGACGTCTGGTTCGGCGGCACCGGCGACCCGCACCTGCAGGCGGCCGAGAGCGACCTGACCCTGGAATACAAGTCGCCGACCCTGCCGCAGCTGCACGAGTGGGCGCAGCAGCAGGCGAAGCAGTCGGGCTACAAGACCGTCGGCATCTACTCGGGTCCGCTCGGCTTCGGCTACAACACCGAGCTCCTCGCCAAGAAGAAGCTGCCCGTGCCGCGCAGCTGGGCCGACCTGCTCAAGCCCGTCTACAAGGGCGACATCCAGGTCGCCAATCCGGCGTCGAGCGGCACCGCGTACACCATGGTCGCGACGCTGGTGCAGCTGATGGGCGAGGACAAGGCCTTCGAATACCTGAAGGCGCTGCACAGGAACGTCGGCCAGTACACGCGCTCGGGCACCGGCCCGATCAAGGCGGTGGCGCGCGGCGAGACCGCGGTGTCGATCAGCTTCGTTCACGACGGCCCGGGCGAGAAGCTGCAGGGCTTTCCGGTCGAGACGGTGACGCCGTCGGAAGGCACCGGCGCCGAAATCGGGTCGATGAGCATCGTCAAGGGCGCGCGCAACCTCGAGCAGGCGAAGAAGTTCTACGAATGGGCGCTGACGGCGCAGGCGCAGAAGTTCGGCGCCGCGACCCGGCAGTACCAGCTGCCGTCGAACAAGGCGACGCCGATCGATCCGCACGTGCCCGACTTCAAGTCGATCAAGTTCATCAACTACGACTACGCCAAGTACGGCGCGAGCGCCGAGCGCAAGCGGTTGATCGCGAAGTGGGAAAAGGACGTGAACTCTCTGCCGCGTTGAAGCGCGAGTCATTCCCCATCGCCCGTTCCCCGCAGGTCGCCATGAAAGACATCTTCTTCCCGCTCTTGCTCGCCTGCGCGCTCGGCTGCTCGTCGGCATCTGCTCAAGTGCCGGTGCAGGCGAGCGCCGACCAGGAGAAGCTCCTCGCCAGTGCCGATCCCAAGCTCGTCGCGAACAAGCGCTTCGTCTACGACTTCTGGCGCGAGGTCTTCGAGGGCGCGCACATGGAGCTCGCCGAGAAATACATGGCCGAGTCGTACATCCAGCACAACCCGAACGTGCCGACCGGGCGCGCCGCGTTCGTCGAGTTCTTCACGCGGGTGCGCAAGCCCGCGCCGATCGAGGCGCGCGTCAAGGCGCCGCTCGTCGCCGTCGTCGCCGAGGGCGACTTCGTCGTCCTCAGCTTCGCCCGCGAGTACGCCGACCCGAAGGATGCGGCGAAGAAGTACAGCACGACCTGGTTCGACATGTTCCGGATCGAGAACGGAAAGATCGCCGAGCATTGGGACCCGGCGCTCAAGCCGTAGCGTCAGCGGCGAGCGCGATGGCGGCGATGGCGCGCGACAGCCGGGCAGCAGGCGCCTGGCTGCTCGTCGCCGCGCTCTCCTTCGTGCTCCTGCCCTGGTACTTCCTCGCCGACCAGGGCGTGCTCCAGTCGCTGCCCGGCGTCTGGGGCTCGGCCGACAGCGCGAGCGGCGCAGTGCAGGCGGCGGCGCACGGCCGGCGCTGGCTCTGGATCGTGCCGGCCGGCCTCCTGCTCGCATTGCTCGGCCTGCGCGGCGGCGAACGCCGAAGCCAGGGCGCACTGCTGTGCGCCGGCGCGCTCGTCGGCCTGGCGGGCGTGCTCGGCTCGGGCTTCGCGATCGGTGCGAAGGGCTGGTCGTCCCCAGGGCTGAGTCAGCTCTTCGGCGCGCTCACGATCGGCCAGCCCGGCATCGGCCTCGGCGGTGCGCTCGTGCTGCTCGCCTTGCTGATGCTGCTCGGCGCCGGCGTCGCCCGGCTCGGCTGGGTGCGCGGCGACTGCTTCACCGCCAGCGCCATCGTGCTCTGCAGCGCTCTGCTCCTGCTCTTCGTCGCCTGGCCGGTGGCATTGGCGCTGGCCGGCTCCTTCGTCGACGAGAGCGGCAGGCTCTCGATCGCCGCGCTGGCCGAGCGGATCGGCAACGAGCGCACCTGGAGCCTAGGCTGCCTGGCTGGCGGCGTGCGCTGCGGCGTCGCCTGGAACACGCTCTTCCTCGCGCTGCTCACGGCCACGGGCACGACGATCCTCGGCACGATGATCGCGCTCCTCGCCGAGCGCGGCGCGGGCCGGCTCAAGCGTCCGCTGGGCATCCTCGCGCTGCTGCCGATCATCACGCCGCCCTTCGTCGTCGGCCTCGGCCTGATCCTGCTCTTCGGCCGCGCCGGCGTCGTCAACCAGGGCCTCGAAGCGGTCTTCGGCATCGAGCCCTCGCGCTGGTTCTACGGCCTGTTCGGAATCTGGCTGGCGCAGCTGTTCGCGTTCACGCCGATCGCCTTCATGATCGTGCGCGGCGTCGTCGCCGGCATCGGCCCGTCGCTCGAGGAAGCGGCGCAGACGCTGCGCGCCGGCCGGGCCACGACCTTCCGCACGATCACGCTGCCGCTTCTCAAGCCCGGCCTCGCGAACGCCTTCCTGGTCGGCTTCATCGAGAGCATCGCCGACTTCGGCAACCCGGTCATCGTCGGTGGTCAGTACTCGGTGCTGTCGACCGACATCTTCTTCGCGATCGTCGGCGCCCAGTACGACCAGGGGCGGGCGGCGTCGCTGGCGCTGATCCTGAGCGCCTTCGCGCTCGTCGTCTTCTCGGCCCAGCGGCGCCTTCTCGGCCGCACCAGCTTCACCACGATGACCGGCAAGGGCGACGGCGGCCTGGCGATGCCGCTGCCCGCGGGCGTGCGCCGACTGATCCTCGCGGTCGTATTGCCGTGGCTCGCCTTCACCGCCGTCGTCTACGCCTTCGCCTTCATCGGCGGCTTCGTTCAGACCTGGGGCCGCGACTACACGCCGACGCTCGCCCACTTCGTCACCGCGTTCGACATCCAGCGCGGCAACGCCGACGTCGGTGGCGCGCTGGTGTTCGCGGGCACGGCCTGGAACTCGCTCTTCACGACGCTGCGCCTGTCGGCGATCGCCGCGCCGATCTGCGCCGCGCTCGGCCTGCTCGTGTCCTGGCTGCTGGCGCGCATCGCGTTTCGCGGTCGCAGCCTGTTCGAGTTCGGCGCGCTGCTCGCCTTCGCGATCCCGGGCACGGTGCTCGGCGTGAGCTACATCCTCGCCTTCAACGTGCCGCCGTTCGAGCTCACCGGCACCGGCCTCATCATCGTGCTGTGCTTCGTGTTCAGGAACCTCCCCGTCGGCGTGCGCGCAGGCAGCGCCGCGCTCCGGCAGATCGACCGCTCGCTCGACGAAGCCTCGTCGATGCTGCGCGCGAGCACCGCGACGACGCTGCGCCGCGTCGTCCTGCCGCTGCTCCGGCCGGCGCTCGTCGCCGCCCTCGTCTACAGCTTCGTGCGCTCGATGACGACGGTCTCGGCCGTCGTCTTCCTCGTCACCGCCGAGAACGAGCTGGCGACGACCTACATCATCGGCCGCGTCGGCAACGGCGACTATGGCGTCGCCCTGGCGTACTGCACGGTGCTGATCGCGCTGATGTCGCTCGCGGTGGCGCTGATCCAGTGGCTGGTGGGCGAGCGCTCGATCGGCCGTCGGACGGTCGCCCCCCTGCCGGCAGCGGCGCCGGCGTGACGACGAGATCCGGCGCATGAACGGCGACGACAGCTCGGGCGACGGCATCGAGTTCCGCCGCGTTTCGAAGCGCTACGGCGCCGATCCGCGCGGTCCGCTCGCCGTCGACGACGTCAGCTTTCGCGTCGCCCGCGGCACGCTGACGACGCTGCTCGGCCCGAGCGGCTGCGGCAAGACGACGCTGCTGCGGATGATCGCCGGCCTCGAGGCGCCGACGTCCGGACGCGTCCTGATCGCCGGCCGGGACGTTACCGACCTGCCTGCGTCCGAGCGCGACGTCAGCATGGTGTTCCAGAGCTACGCACTCTTTCCGCACATGACCGTGCTCGCCAACGTCGCCTACGGCCTCGACGTCGGCGGCGTGCCGCGCGCCGCGGCGCGTGAGCGGGCACGCGCGGCGATGGCCACGGTCGGCCTGGTCGACATGGACAAGCGGCTGCCGAGCGAGCTCTCCGGCGGCCAGCAGCAGCGCGTCGCGCTCGCCCGCGCGCTCGTTCTCGAGCCGGCGGTGCTGCTCTTCGACGAGCCGCTCTCCAACCTCGACGCGCGTCTGCGCCGCTCGATGCGCGAAGAGATCCGCGACCTGCAGCAGCGGCTCGGCCTCACCGTCGCCTATGTCACGCACGATCAGGAGGAGGCGATGGCGGTGAGCGACCGCATCCTCGTCATGAACGGCGGCAAGCTGGTCCGCAGCGGCACGCCGCGCGAGCTCTACGAGCGACCGGGCAGCGCCTTCGTCGCCGGCTTCATGGGCGAGGCGATGCTCTTCGGCGCGACGCGGGACGCCGATGGCCTGCTGCGCCTCGGTCCGCTCGCGCTCGGCCCGGCCGAGGCCGGTGCGCCCGGACCGGTGCAACTCGCGATCCGTCCGGAAGCCTGGCGGGTGAGGCCCGAAGGCGTCGGCCTGCTCGCGGCCACGGTCGCCAAGACGGCGTATCTCGGCTCGGTACGCGAATCGACCTTCGCCACCGCGCTCGGCGAGATCTTCGTCGTCTCGGCCGATCTCGGCAGCACGCTGAAGGCAGGCGACGCCGCGAGCCTCGATCTCGGGACGCATGGCTGGTCGCTGCTCGACGACCGCGAAGCGTGAGGAACCGCTACGATCTTTCGCCATGAACATCGCCGACAAGGTCGCACGCTTTCGCGCACTCCACGACGGGCCGCGCGCCTTCGTCATCGCCAACGCCTTCGACGCCGGCTCGGCGGTGATGCTCGCCAAGCTCGACTTCGAGGCGCTCGCGACCTCGAGCGGCGCCGCTGCCGGCGTGCTCGGCCGGCGCGATGGCGAGATCTCGCGCGACGAGGCCCTTGAGCACGCGCGCGCAATCGCAGCCGCCACCGAACTGCCGGTCTCCGCTGACCTCGAGAACGGCTTCGGCGACGCGCCCGAGCAGGTCGCCGAGACGATCCGCCTCGCCGGCGCGACCGGCGTCGTCGGCGCCTCGATCGAGGACTACAGCGGCAACACGTCGGCGACGCTCTATCCGATCGACGTGGCGGCGGCACGCGTCGCTGCCGCCGTGCAGGCGGCGCGAGCGCTGCCGTTCGCGGGCTTCTCGATCACGGCCCGGTCCGAGAACTTCCTGCGCGGCCATGCCGACCTCGCCGACACGATCGCGCGCCTGAAGGCCTACGAGGCCGCCGGCGCCGACGTCCTGTTCGCGCCGGCGCTGCCCGATCTCGACGCGGTGCGCGCCGTCTGCGCCGCCCTCGCGAAGCCGGTGAACTTCATGGTCGGCATGAAGGGCAAGTCGTGGGACCTCGCGACTCTGGAGGCCGCCGGCGTGCGCCGTGTCAGCCTCGCGACCTCGCTCTGGCGCGCTGCGATGGGCGGGCTGCGCGCTGCGGCCGAGGAAGCGCGCGGCGGCAGCTTCGGCTACGTCGATCGCTTGTAGACCACGGCTCCAGCGATGACGCCGTTCGTTCGCCGCGTCGTCGAGGTCGCGCTGGTCGTCGTCGGGACGGTGGCGGCGAGTACGTCTTCGGCCCAGCCCGTACGTCGCGTGCTCCACGTCTGCGATTGTCCGCGCTCGATGGTCGCCGACGAACGCACCGAGCTCCTCGGCGCATTCGCCAAGCTCGGCTACGTCCAGGGCAGGAACCTCGAGCTCGACAGTCACGACGTCACGGTGGCCGAGGACTCGTTCGCAACGTTCTTCAGCCGCGAGCTCGCGGCGCGCCCGCCCGATCTCGTCCTCGCCTCGGGCGTGCGCGCGGCAGAAGGCGCGAAGACGGCGACGACCCGGACGCCGGTCGTGTTCTGGCGCCTGACCGATCCTGTCGGCTTCGGCCTCGTCGCCAGCCTCGCGCGGCCTGGAGGAAACCTCACCGGATTCTCTCGCGCGATCGACAAGCTCGGACCCAAGCGCCTCGAGCTGCTGCACGAGATGGTGCCCGCCGCGCGCCACTTCGGCGTCGTCTTCATCGCCGACAACGCCTCGCATCGCCGTCAGGCCGGGGAGTTTCGGGCCGCTGGCGCCGCGCTCGGCCTGGACGTACGAGACTACGGCCTGGCGGACTCGCGGTGGTCGGAGTCGAGTCTCGATGCGCTGTTCACCCGCATGCGAGGCGACGGAGTCGACGCCGTGCTGCTGCCCGATCTCAACGTGATGCCGCGGCTCCTCGTCGAGCTGGCGGCAAAGTACCGCCTGCCGACGATCCATTCGCTCACCCATGTCGTGACCGATTGGGGCGGGCTCGCCGCGTACGCGACCGAAGCAAGCCCCGATCTCGCCGACATCGCCGGCTACGCCGACCGGATCCTGAAAGGCGCCAAGCCCGCCGACCTGCCGGTGCAGGAGCCGACGCGCTTCGTGCTCGTACTGAACGCTCGCGCCGCTCGTTCGCTCGGCCTCGTGTTCCCGCCGACCTTCCTGCTGCGCGCTAGCGAGATCGTCGAGAAGTAGCGGCATCATGTGGGGATGACCACCGACTCTGCCATCGCTTCTGCGGCGATGACCCGCTGCGACCGCACCGCGGCCTGGGCTGCGCTTTCCGGCCATTTCGAGGCGCACGGCCGCGACTTCGACCTGCGCGAAGCCTTCGGCCGCGACCCGGCGCGATTCGCCTCGCTCTCGTTCGAGGCGCCCGAGGTGTTCGCCGACCTGTCGAAGAACCGCGTCGACACCGCGACGATGCGCTTCCTCGCCGACCTCGCCCGCGAGTGCGGCCTCGAGGCGCAGCGCGACGCGATGCTCGCCGGCGTCGCCATCAACACCAGCGAGCGGCGCGCCGTGCTGCATACGGCGCTGCGCGCGCCGCGCGGCACGGCGCCGTTCTTCGACGACGTGCACGGCGTGCTCGACGCGATGCTCGCCTTCGCCGAGACGGTGCGCGCCCGCGCCGGCCTGCGCCACGTCGTCAACATCGGCATCGGCGGCAGCGACCTCGGGCCGCAGATGGCGGTGCGCGCGCTCGCCGAGTTCGCCCATCCCGGACTCGACCTCCACTTCGTCGCCAACGTCGACGGCGCCGATCTCGCCTCGGTGCTGGCGCGCATCGAGCCGGCGGAGACGCTCTTCATCGTCGCCAGCAAGACCTTCACGACGCAGGAGACGATGGCCAACGCCGAGACTGCGAAGACCTGGTTCCTCGCCCATGGCGGCACGCGGATCGAGGAGCACTTCGTCGCCGCGACGAGCAACGTCGAGGCGGCGGCGCGCTTCGGCATCACGCGCACCTTCGGCTTCTGGGACTGGGTCGGCGGCCGCTATTCGCTCTGGTCGGCGATCGGCCTGCCGATCGCGATCGCGATCGGTGCGGCGGGCTTTCGCGAGCTGCTCGCCGGCGCGCATGCGATGGATGTGCACTTCGCGAGCGCACCGGTCGAGAAGAACCTGCCGATCGTGCTGGGCCTCGTCGACGTCTGGTACCGCAACTTCCATCGCTTCACGAGCCGCTGCGTCGCGCCGTATTCGCAAGCCTTGCTGCGCCTGCCCGCGTTACTGCAGCAGCTCGAGATGGAGAGCAACGGCAAGCGGGTCGACCGCGACGGCGCGGTGCTGCCGTTCGCGACCAGCCCGGTCATCTGGGGCGAGCCCGGCACGAACGCGCAGCACGCCTATTTCCAGATGTTGCATCAGGGCAGCGACGTCGTCCCGGTCGAGTTCATCCTGCTGAAGGCGAGCGGCGCGACGCTGCCGGGCGACGACACGGCGGCCCTGCTCTCCCGCCAGCACCGGATGCTGCTCGCCAACGGCCTGGCGCAGGCGCAGGCCTTGATGGAAGGCCGCGTCGCCGAGCCGCATCGCACCTTCACCGGCAACCGTCCGAGCACGACCTTCGTGCTCGACCGGTTGACCCCCCGCTCGCTCGGCGCGCTCGTCGCGCTCTACGAGCATCGCGTCTTCACGTCGGGCGCGATCTGGGGCATCAACAGCTTCGACCAGTGGGGCGTCGAGCTCGGCAAGGGCCTAGGCAACGCCTTGCTGGCACGCCTCGAGTCGACGCAGGATGCGATCGACACCGCGCCCATCGATGCGTCGACCGCGGGACTGCTGGCGCGAGTGCGGCCCGGGTCCAGTGCATGAAGGCTGTCAAGATATCGCCATGTCGGCCTTCAGGCGCACGCTGATCCGCCCCCTCGTCGCGATCTCCGTGCTGACGGCCGTCCTGCTGGCGCCGCAGGCGCTGGTCGCGCAGGGTTCTGCGCGGCTGCCCCGGGTCGGCGTGCTGATCATCTCCAACGCGGCGCCGAACGACACGGCGACAGCCGGGCTCGTCCAGGGCATGCGCGAGCTCGGCTACGTCGACGGTCGCAACGTCGCCTTCGAATGGCGTGACGCCGGCGGTCGGCCCGAGCGGCTGGCCCCGTTGGCTGCCGAGCTCGTTCAGGCGAAAGTGGATGTGATCGTCGCCGGCGGCCCGGGCCCGCTCGCGGCATTGCGGACGGCGACCTCGTCGATCCCGATCGTCGCTATCTCCGGCGCCGACCCCGTCAACGAAGGCTGGGCCAAGAGCCTGGCGCGACCCGGAGGCAACGTCACCGGGCTGACCGTGACCTTCCGCGAGCTCGGACCGAAGCGCCTCGAGCTGGTGAAGCAGACGCTGCCGGGAATCGTGCGGGTCGCGATCGTCATGGCGCCCGGCGAGCTGCCGGGGCAAGGTGTCGGAGTGGTGGGGGACATGTCGGACGCGGCGCGCAGCCTGGGACTGCAGCTGCAGGTTCTGGAGGTGCGGAGCGCCGCCGACTTCGAGCGTGCCGTGCACGACGCTCGCGACGCGCGTGCCCAAGGGCTGTTCACCGTCGAGACCACGTTCGTCCTCATCAATCGGGACCGCCTCGCGGCGCTGGCAGCGCAGCAGGGGTTGCCGGTGTTCGGAGAGTTCACGGCTTTCGGAGTCGGGGGGGTGCTCGCCGCGTACGGGGCGAACCTCAACGCGCTGTGGCGACGGTCGGCGACATGGGTAGATCGAATCCTGAAAGGCACGCCCGTCGGCGACCTGCCGGTCGAGCAGCCGACCAAGCTCGAGCTGACCGTGAACCTCAAGTCGGCGCGCGCGCTCGGCATCGCGCTTCCGCAATCGATCCTGCTGCGCGCCGACCGCGTCGTCGAATGATGCGCCGCTGGCGCCTGTTCCCCAAGTACGCGCTGCTGATCATCACGCTGGTCGGCAGCATGCTCGTTGCGAGCGGCGCCATCGGCATCTGGTTCTCGTGGCGCGAGACACAGGCGCACGCGGTCGAGCTGCAGGTCGAGAAGGCCAAGAGCGCGGCGACGCAGATCGAGCAGTACATCCTCGACATCGGCCACGACATGAGCTGGACCGCGCTGCCTGCCGTGCAAGGCGGCGACGCGCTCGAGCAGCGGCGCATCGAGTACCTGAAGCTGCAGCGCCAGGCGCCGGCGATCACCGAGGTCGTGTGGATCGACGCCAACGGTCGCGAGCAGCTGCGCGTCTCGCGCCTGGCGATGGACGCGGTCAGCAGCGGCACCGACCTGTCGCAGGAGGCCCGGTTTCGCGAGGCTTCGGCCGGGCGCGCGTACTACGGGCCGGTCTACTTCAGGAAAGGCACCGAGCCCTACATGACGATCGCGCGGCCCGCCGGCAGCGGCGGCGGCGTGACCGCGGCCGAGGTCAACCTGAAGTTCGTCTGGGACGTCGTCTCGCGGATCAAGATCGGCCGGGCGGGCCTGGCCTATGTCGTCGATGCCAAGGGCACCCTGATCGCGCACCCCGACATCAGCCTGGTGCTGAAGCAGTCCGACCTGAGCGTGCTGCCCCAGGTGGCGGCGTCGCTCGCGGTGCCCGAGAGGCTCTCGCCGAACGGACGCGACCCCAAGGGAGCGGAGGTGTTCTCGGCGCACGCCAAGATCCCGACGCTGGACTGGACGGTGTTCGTCGACTCGCCGCGCGACGAGGCGCTCGAGCCGCTCTACGACACCCTGCAGCGGACGGCGCTGGTGCTCGTCGCCGCGCTGCTGATCTCGATCGCGGCGAGCTTCTTCCTCGCCCGCGCGCTGGTGCGGCCGTTGCGCGCGCTGCAGGAAGGCGCGGCCAAGATCGGCGCCGGCGACCTCGACCGGCACATCGAGGTCCGCACCGGTGACGAGCTCGAGGGCCTGGCCGAGCAGTTCAACCGCATGACCGAGCAGCTGCGCGAGTCGTACGCGGGGCTCGAGCGCAAGGTCGAGCAGCGCACGGTCGAGCTCTCGGAAGCGCTCGAGCACCAGACCGCGATCAGCGAAGTCCTGCGCGTCATCAGCCAGTCGACGAGCGACGTCGCGCCGGTGTTCGAGGCCATTCTCGACAGCGCGACCCGGCTCTTCGGCACGCCGCTGACGGCGATCTTCCAGTTCGACGGAGACCTCGTGTATCAGGTGGCGGTGCGGAACTGGCCGGCCGAAGCGATCGAAAACTCGCGCCGCTTCTATCCTGGCCCGCCGGACCGCCGGATGATGAGCGGTCGCGTCATCCTGACGGGCGAGGTGCAGCTCGAGGAAGACACGTTCGCCGACCCCGGCTACGACCAGGTCTCGGCGCGGCTCGGCGGCTGGCGCCGCATGATCGGTGCGCCGCTGCTCAGGGACGCCGCCCCTATCGGCGCGATCGTGCTGGCGTGGCGCGAGCCCGGCACAACGCCACAGCAAAAGGTCGATCTGCTCACGACTTTCGCCGACCAGGCAGTCATCGCGATCGAGAACGCGCGCCTCTTCAACGAGACCCGCGAGGCGCTCGAGCGCCAGACCGCCACGGCCGACGTGCTCCAGGTCATCAGCCGCTCGATGGCCGATCCGCATCCGGTCTTCGTCGAGATCCTGGAGAGCTGCAAGCGCCTGTTCTCGGGCGCGGAAATGGGCATCATGCTCGTGGGCGAGGACGGCATGGTGCGCCTGGCCGCGCATCTCGGCACGTCGCAGGAAGAGGTCGCGAAGGCGTATCCGCAGCCGATCGATCCGGTCGCCGTGCGGATGGGCATGACCGGAGAAGAGGTCGTGCACATCGTCGACGTGCTGGCCGAGCCCGACCTGCCGGCCGCGATGAGGCGCATCGCCGAGCAGATCGGCACCTACTCCATCATCCTTGCGCCGCTCCTCTGGCAGGGACGCAACGTCGGCTCGATCCACGTCGTGCGCCAGCCGACGTCCGCCTTCGGCGACAAGGAGATCGGCCTGCTCAAGGTCTTCGCCGACCAGGCGGTGATCGCGATCCAGAACGCTCGTCTCTTCAACGAGACCAAGGAAGCGCTCGAGCAGCAGACGGCGACGGCCGAGGTGCTGCAGGTCATCAGCAGCTCGGTCGCCGACACCCAGCCGGTGTTCGACAAGATCCTCGACAGCTGCGAGCGGCTGTTCTCTTCGAGCGGGCTCGGCATCTACCTCGTCGACGATGTCGGCATGCTGCAGCTCGGCGGCTTTCGCGGCGGATCGTTCGTCGCCCCCAGGATTGCGCGCGCTGCGGCGGACGCCTTTCCTTGCCGGCTCGAGGGCACGGCGACCGAGCTCGCCATTCGCGAGCGGCGCGTGGTGCACTACCCCAACGTGCTTGCCGACCGCGGCGCGCCGCCGCCGCTGCGGCGGGTCGCCGAAGAGGTGCAGAACTTCTCGCTTGCCCTCGCGCCGATGTTGTGGGAAGAACGCGGCGTCGGCGCGATCCAGGTCTCGCGCTCGCCGCCGGTGCCGTTCACCGACAAGGAGATGGCGCTGCTCAAGACCTTCGCCGACCAGGCCGTGATCGCGATCGAGAACGCGCGCCTGTTCAACGAGATCGAGTCGAAGAGCCGCGAGCTGGAGCTCGCCAACAAGCACAAGTCGGAGTTCCTCGCCAACATGTCGCACGAGCTGCGCACGCCGCTCAACGCGATCATCGGTTTCTCGGAAGTGCTATCGGAGAAGATGTTCGGCGAGGTCAACGACAAGCAGCTCGAGTACCTGCTCGACATCCACACTTCGGGCCATCACCTGCTCTCGCTCATCAACGACATCCTCGACCTGTCGAAGATCGAGGCCGGCCGGATGGAGCTCGATCTCGCCACCGTCAACCTGCCGATGCTCCTCGACAACTGCACGACCCTCTTGCGCGAACGTGCCAGCCGACAGGGGCTCGCACTCGCTCTCGACATCGAGGACGGCGTCGGCGACTGGGTGGCGGACATGCGCAAGGTCAAGCAGATCGTCGTCAACCTGCTGTCGAACGCCGTCAAGTTCACGCCCGCCGGCGGTCGCGTCACGCTGCGCGCGCGTCGTGTCGGGCAGGCGGTCGAGATCGCCGTCGTCGACACCGGCGTCGGCATCGCCCAGGACCAGCAGGCGCTCGTCTTCGAGGAGTTCCGGCAGGCGGGCGGCGACTACCTTCGCAAGTCCGAAGGCACGGGCCTGGGGCTGTCGCTCGCAAAGCGCTTTGCCGAGCTGCACGGCGGCTCGATCCGGGTCGAGAGCGAGCTCGGCCAGGGGTCGACCTTTGCCTTTATTCTTCCCGAGCGCGAGCTGGAGGCCGTATGAGACATCCTGTGTCAACCCCCGTCTGTTTTGAGGAGCAGTTGAGCGGCGCGGTGTTGAGACGGATCGTAGGTTGTGCGATCGGTCCAAGCGCGCCAGATGACGCGCAGCCAAGCTCGGGCGAGGATGCGGATGGCG
>JBBRZP010000085.1:0-15076 GCA_038236565.1 Burkholderiales bacterium
CTCTTCCGAAGTGACGCGGATCGCCAACCAGACCAAGTTCAACGGCCAGGCCATCGTCGGCTCGACCGGCGCCGGCGCGCAGGTCTTCCAGATCGGCGCCAACGGCGGCGACACGCTCATCGTGACGACGAGCGTCGTGACCACCGTCGCAGGTGCCGTCACCACTGCGGCCGCCGCCTCGACCGCGCTGGCCGCGATCGACGCCCAGCTCGACGTCGTTACCACCGAGCGCGCCACCTACGGCGCCGTGCAGAACCGCTTCTCCTTCGCGATCTCGAACCTGCAGATCTCGGGCGAGAACCAGTCGGCCGCTCGCGGCCGCATCATGGACGCCGACTTCGCCGCCGAAACGGCGAACCTGTCGCGCGCCCAGATCCTGCAGCAGGCCGGCACGGCGATGGTCGCGCAGGCCAATGCGCTGCCACAGAACGTGCTTTCGCTCCTGAAGTAAGACCCTTCGGCGGCGGAGCATTCCGCCGCCGGCCTCAAGTCGGCGCGCCACGGGCCGACAACGGGACATCGGTCCGTTTCGGCCGAAGCACGTTGACAGGGGAATAGCCGGTGGCCACGTCGAACAGCACTTCAAGCGTCGGGACGATCAGTTCCGCCGGCATCGGCAGCGGCCTGGACGTCAACTCGATCGTCACCCAGCTGATGGCGATCGAGCAGCGGCCGCTCACGGCGCTGCAGACCAAGGCCTCGGCGATCCAGAGCACGGTCTCGGAGTACGGCAAGGTCAAGAGCGCGATCTCGACCCTGCGTGACCTCTCGGTCAAGCTGGCGAGCAAGTCGACCTGGGGCCAGACGTTGGCCAATTCCTCGAACACGGCGGTGACGGCGACCACCAACGGCGGTTCGGCGGGCACGTACTCGGTCGAAGTGAATTCGCTGGCCAGCGCGCAGACCATCGCGGCGACGTTCGACGCGAGCAAGAGCACCACTCCAGACACGCTGATCGGCGCCGGAACGCTCCATATCGAGATGGGCACGTGGGGCGCCGGGCAGACGAGCTTCGCGGCAAACGCCGCGGCGACGCCGGTCGACATCGCGGTGAACGATACCGACACGCTGGCGAGCTTGCGCGACAAGATCAATGCGTCCGGCTCGGGCGTGACGGCGATGATCATGACCGACGCGAGCGGCTCGCGCCTCTTGATGCGCTCCAACGCCACGGGTGCTGCGAACGGCTTTCGGACCTCGGTCATCGATGCCGACGGCAGCAACGCCGATGTCGGCGGCCTGTCGGTGCTGGCCTACGACCCATCGAACCTCGTCTCGGTGGCGACGCGGTCGCAGTCCGCCGCGAACGCCACGGGGACGGTCAACGGCTTGCCCGTGACCTCGTCCACCAACACGCTCGCGAACATCGTCGACGGCCTGACGCTCAACCTGTCGGCAGTGACCACTTCGCCCGTGACGGTCAACATCGTCTCGGACAGCGACACGCTGAAGAAGAACCTGAGCGACTTCGCCGCCGCCTACACCGCGGTCTACAAGCTGATCGCCACCGACACCAAGTACGACGCGACGACAAAGAAGGGCGGCATCCTGCAGGGCGACAGCGCGGCCGTCGGCCTGCAGAACCAGCTGCGCGCCCTGGCCGGCGGCTTGTCGGGCGCGTCGACGATGTTCGCTCGCCTCTCCGACGCCGGCCTGCAGATCCAGTCCGACGGCTCGATGACGGTCGACAGCACCAAGCTCGGCAACGCCCTCGGCAACCTGGCCGAACTCAGCAAACTGTTCTCGAACTCGAGCCTCACCGACCCGACGCTGGACGGCTTCGCCAAGCGCTTCCGAAGCGCGACCGACGCGATGCTCGGCATCAACGGCTCGCTCTCGACCCGCAGCGACGGCCTCAGCCAGCAGCTGCAGCGCAACCAGAAGGACCAGGACAGCCTCAACACGCGCCTGGCCGGCATCGAGCAGCGTCTGCGCGCCCAGTACACCGCGCTCGACACCCGGATGGCTTCGCTCAACACTCAGAGCAGCTACATCACGCAGCAGATCCTGGCCTGGAACAGCAACAAGGGCTGAGTCGGTCCGTGCGGGCGCGACGAAAGGACTGGCGCGGCGCGGTCGCAGGTTGGAGCCGGGGCTCAAGTCGCCACAGGCGATACCGATACCCAAACAAGCCCATCCTCGAGAACGCACAGACACCATGTTCGCGCCGACTGCCATGTCCCGAAACACCTCCCACGCCCTCGCCGGCGCCTACCGCACCGTCGGTGTCGAGACCGCGGTGGACGGCGCCTCGCCGCATCGGCTGGTCGCGCTGCTCTTCGAAGGCTTCGGCGACGCGCTCGCGCAAGCCCGCACGGCGATGGCGCGACGCGAGATCGAGGCCAAGTGCAGGGCGATCACGCGTGCTGTGCGCATCGTCGACGAGGGGCTGCGAGCCAACCTCGACCTCGGCGCCGGCGGCAAGCTCGCCCACGACCTGGCCGCGCTCTACGCCTACGTGGCCGTGCGGCTGACCGAGGCCAACTCGCGCAACGACGCGGCCGCACTCGACGAGTGCGCGTCGCTCATGGAGCCGGTACGTTCGGCCTGGGCGGCGATCGATCCGAGCGCTTCACGCAAGGTCCAGTGACATGCCCCACGCCCAAACCTCCGGAGCCCGCATGAACTCCCTCTTGATGAACTACTACGAGGCCATCGAGAAGGCCAGCCAGGACATGCTCCAAGCGGCCCGCGAGGGCAACTGGGATCACGTCGTCAAGCTCGAGGGTGCCTGCGCCGTGCTGATCGCGCAGCTCAAGAACACCGCCGCCGAGAAGTCGCTGCCTGCCGACGAGGCGGAGCTGAAGTCGCGTCTCATGCAGCGCATCCTGCTCAACGACGCCGAGATCCGCCAGCTCGCCGAGCCCTGGCTCGAGGACCTCGACGACATCCTCGCCGGCCGCCCCAAGACGCTGCACTGACCCGCCCTCCTCCTTTCGGATTCACCTCGCACACACGCCACGAGGCACATCATGGAAACTCGCCCGGCGCCGCTCGACGGCATGAACCACGACGACGGACTCGACGAGTTCCGCGTCGGCGCGCCGCGCGACATCCAGTCGATCCTCAAGCAGTTGCTCGACGGCTCGGTGCTGCTGAGCCTGCACGGGGAAGATGGCGTCGTCTTCACGACGGCCCTCTGGACGCTCGACGGCGAGCGCGGGACGATCGGCTTCAACGCCGACCCGGCCGATCCGGCGATGGCCGCACTGCTGCGCGGCGACGAGGTGACCGTCGTCGGCTACCTCGACAGCGTCAAGATCCAGTTCGACGTGCACGGCTTGCGCGTCGTGAGCGGCCAGCGCGCCAGCGTGCTGAGCTGCGCCGCGCCGCGCGAGCTCTACCGCTTCCAGCGCCGCAACGCGTTCCGCGTCCGGCCGCCGTCGCGCACGGCGCCGACCGCGCGCTTCCTGCACCCCGACATGCCCGACGTCGAGATGGCGCTGCGCCTCGTCGACATCAGCATCGGCGGCTGCGGTCTGTTCGTGCCCGCCGAGCAGCCGTCGATCAGCCGCGGCACGGTGATCGCCGACGTGCGCATCGAGCTCGACAGCGACACCCGCGTCGAGGTCGACCTGCGCGTGCAGCACAGCACCCTGATCAGCGAAGGCGCGCGCGGCGTCAGGCTGGGCTTCGAGTTCATCCGCCCCGGGGGCGAGACGCTGCGCACGCTCCAGCGCTACATCGACCTGACGCAAAAGCGGGGCAAGCTGATGGCCCTGAACTGAATCGGATCGAGCCGGGTCTGCGCGCAGAGCGCGCACCGCGGATCGCGCTCAGGTGCCCTTGCGCATCCAGCCGGTGCCTGACTGGTCGAGCAGCTGGTCGACCTTGAGCGAGTAGCGGCCGTTCGAGGTGCCGTAGTGGCAATCGAACAGCGGCACGCCGCGCACCGTCGCCTGGATCACCTGCTTCAGGTCGAGCTCGATGAAGTCGCCCGGCTTGAACGAGAGCAGCTGCTCGACCGTCGCCGGCGCGTGCGCGAGCTCGGCGACGACCTCGACCTCGGCCGGCTGGATCTGCTGCTTGAGCAGGGTGATCCAGCGCTCGTCGGGCTCGCTCGCGTCGCCGCGCAGCGTCGAGTAGAGGACGTCGCGGATCGGCTCCAGCGTCGAGTACGGGATGCAGAAGTGGATCTCGCCGCTCGCGTCGCCGAGCTCGAGCGTGAACGAGGTCGTGACGACGACCTCGCTCGGCGTCGCGATGGTGGCGAACTGCGGCAGCATCTCGGAGCGCTGGTACTCGAGCTCGAGCGGGTAGATCCCCTCCCAGGCCTTCTTGTACTCGCCCGAGATGATGTCGACGAGGCGGGCGATGACGCGCGACTCGGTGGCCGAGAAGTCGCGCCCTTCCATGCGCGTCGGGTACTTGCCCGAGCCGCCGAAGAGCGCGTCGATGACCGAGAAGATCAGGCTCGGATTGCAGATGACGAGGCCCGAGCCGCGCAGCGGCCGCACGCTCATGATGTTGAAGTTCGTCGGCACCGCGATCTCGCGCAGGAAGTCGCTGTACTTCTGCAGCCTGATGCCGTTGAGCGCGACCTCGGGGCTCTTTCGGATCAGGTTGAAGATGCCGATCCGGATGTTGCGGGCGAAGCGCTCGTTGACGAGCTCCATCGTCGGCATCCGGCCTCGGATGATGCGGTCCTGGTCGGCCAGGTTGTAGTCGCGCGGCTTCCCCACCGGGTGCTCGGGCGCCGCCTCGGCGACGTCGCTGTCGCCGGTGATGCCTTGCAGGAGCGCATCCACCTCGTCCTGCGAGAGCACCTGGTTGGTCATGGTCGGGGAGTGGGGCGGTGCGACGCGGCACCAGGTGAGACATCGGCCCGGCGGACGAAGGCCCGGCGGGAAGACCTGCAGTGTCGGTCGCGGCGTCCGGCGGCGATAGCGCAATAAGGCCGGGATAAGGATTGTTCTTCACCGGTCGTGCATCCCCGGCATCCACCACTCTCGCGGCTCCCGCACAGGGTCAAGTTCCCGCTGCGCCGGCCGACAACCCCCATGAAGCAGACAGGTTCGAAGAGAGGACGCCCATGAACAACGCCGCAGCCCTGAGATTCTTGGTGGTCGACGACTTTTCGACGATGCGCCGCATCGTCAAGGGATTGCTGAAGGACATGGGCTGCAACAACGCCGAGGAGGCCGAGGACGGTGTCCAGGCGCTCTCCAAGCTCAAGGCGCAGCCCTTCGACTTCGTCGTCTCCGACATCAACATGCCGAACATGACCGGCTTCGAGCTGCTCGCCGCCATCAAGGCCGACGACGCGCTCAAGCACCTGCCGGTGCTGATGGTCACCGCCGAGGCGCGCAAGGAGGACATCGTCCTCGCGGCCAAGAGTGGCGCGGCCGGCTACATCGTCAAGCCCTTCACCAAGGCGACCCTGGAAGAGAAGGTCCAGAAGATCCTGCAGAAGATGGCCACGCCGGCGTGAGCCTCGGCCAGCGACATCCGACATGAAAATGGACAGCACGGCCAGCCTGGCTCCCGAGGCGCCGGCAGCGTCGCCCGAGGTGTTCCGCCAGCTCGGCACGATCACGCGCCAGCTGCACGACACCCTCACCGAGCTCGGCGTCATGCCGCGCCTGCAGCGTGCCGCCGACGGTCTGCCCGACGCGCGCAGCCGCCTCGGCTACATCGCCACCAAGACCGGCGAGGCTGCCGACAAGGTGCTGAACTCGGTCGACCGGGCCAAGCTCGAGCACGGCCGCATCGCCGAGGCGACGCGCAAGATGGCGGCGGCGATCGTCTCCGATCCGGTGCGCGCGGTCGCGAGCGGCGCGGTGATGAACTTCGTCGGCGAGGTCGAGGCCTCGACGGCGCGCATCGACCGCCACCTGACCGACATCATGATGGCGCAGGACTTCCACGATCTCACCGGCCAGGTCGTGGCCAAGGTCGTCTCGCTCGCCGCCGACCTCGAGGACAGCCTCGTCAAGCTCCTCGTCCGCGCCGCGCCGCAGGAGCTGACGCACAAGGTCGAGACCGCCGCGCTGCACGGCCCGGTGGTCGATCACGACGCCAGCGACGACACCGTCGCCAACCAGGGCGAAGTCGACGACCTGCTCGCCAGCCTCGGCTTCTAGGGCTTGTTAGCGCTCGACGGCTGACGACATGCTGCGCAAGATCCGCGTCGACCAGCTGCGCCTGGGCATGCAGCTGCACGAGCTCTGCGGCTCGTGGCTCGATCACCCGTTCTGGAAGAAGCGCTTCGTCCTGCGCGACGACGGCGACCTCGTCAAGCTGCGCAACAGCGGCGTTGTCGAGTGCTGGATCGACACGTCGAAGGGCATCGATCTCGATCCCCTGCCGGCCGGGCCCGGCTCGACCGGGAGCGCACCGCCTCCGGTGCGATCGGCTCCCGCCGACGACACGCCGGCCTTGCCGGCGCAGGTCACCGTCGAGGAAGAGGCCGCGCGCGCCGCGGCGCTGTGCGCGCGTTCCAAGAAGGCGATCCAGTCGCTGTTCGCCGACGCCCGTCTCGGCAGGGCGCTGTCGACGGATCAATGCCTGTCGCTGGTCGACGACATCGCGATGTCGATGCACCGCAACCCGGGCGCGCTGATCAGCCTGGCGCGCCTGAAGACGCACGACAACTACTCCTACATGCACTCGGTCGCCGTCTGCGCGCTCATGGTCGCCCTCGGCCGCAGGCTGGGCCTGGACGAAGCGCAGTGTCGCGAGGCCGGCATGGCCGGCATGCTGCACGACATCGGCAAGGCGATGATGCCGATCGACGTGCTCAACAAGCCGGGCACGCTGAGCAACGACGAGTACGCGGTCATCATGACCCACCCCGAGCGCGGCCGCGAGCTGCTCGTGGCCGCCGGCGACGTCGGCGAGATCGCGATCGACGTCTGCTTCCACCACCACGAGCGCCCCGACGGCCGCGGCTATCCCGAAGGCTTGTCGGGCGATGCCCTGAGCCTGCATGCGCGGATGGGCGCGGTGTGCGACGTGTACGACGCGATCACCTCCAACCGGCCCTACAAGGACGGCTGGGACCCGGCGGAGTCGATCGCCCGGATGTCGGACTGGGGCCTGAAGGGCCAGTTCGATCCGGCCATCTTCCAGGCCTTCGTCGAGTCGATCGGCATCTATCCGACCGGCTCGCTCGTGCGGCTGCAGTCCGGACGGCTGGCGATCGTGGCCGAGCAGAACGCGGCCTCGTCGCTCAAGCCCAAGGTCAAGGTGTTCTTCTCGACCAAGTCTCAGATGCCGATGGCGCCCGAGATCCTCGACCTGGGACGCCAGGGCTGCGTCGAGCGCATCGTCGGACGCGAATCGAACGACAAGTGGAAATTCCCGCACCTCGTCGAGATGGTCCCCGGCTATTCGGAGCTGCGCATGGGCCTCAACCAGGGCAAGAAGTGAATCGGACGACGACATGAGCCGCCGCGGCGCGCTGGCGAGCGTCGAGCCTTTCGCGCGATCTGACGGAAGCGATGCCGAGTTCAGCTTCGATGCCGCCGACTTCGAGCGCGTGCGCACCCTCATCTACAAGAGGGCTGGCATCAGCCTGCACGCGGGCAAGCAGGCGATGGTCTACAGCCGGCTGTCGCGTCGCCTGCGCGAGCTCGGCCATGCGTCTGTGCGCGCATACCTCGACTGGCTCGAGGCCGCCCGTGGCGACGCCGGCGACGCCGAGTGGCAGGAGTTCATCAACTGCCTGACGACCAACCTCACGGCGTTCTTCCGCGAGGAGCATCACTTCCCGCTCCTCGCCGCCGAGCTCGCGGCGCGGGCGAAGGAGCCGATCCGCATCTGGTGCAACGCCGCCTCGACGGGCGAGGAGCCCTACTCGCTCGCGATGACCGTCATCGAGGCGCTCGGCCCGGCCGCGAACGTGCGCATCGTCTGCAGCGACATCGACACCAAGGTGCTCGCCACGGCCGACCGCGGCGTCTACTCGGCCGACGCGAAGGGCCTGAGCGACGCGCGCCTGAAACGCCATTTCCTGCGCGGCTCGGGTTCGAATGCAGGCGCCATGAAGGTCAAGCCCGAGCTGCGGCGCCTGATCGACTTCCAGACCTGCAACCTGATGGACACGCAGTGGTCGCTCGGGGCGCCCTTCGACATCGTCTTCTGCCGCAACGTGATGATCTACTTCGACGCGCCGACGCAGCGCACGGTGCTCGAGCGCATGCATCGCGTGACGCGGCCGGGCGGGCTCCTGTTCGCCGGCCACTCCGAGAACTTCAACGACTCCCGCGACCTGTTCCGGCTGCGCGCCAAGACGGTCTACGCCCGTGTCTGAGCTGGCGGCGACGAGCGCGTCGAACCTGTCGTCCGCGCGCGCCCGCTCGGGCGCGCCGGGAGCGCGCCTGCAGGCGCTGAAGGCGCAGCCGAGGAAGCCCGGCGAAGCCTCCTTCTTCTGGTACGACACCCAGTTCGGGAGCGAGGCCGTCAAGGTCCTGCCGGGCGAGTACTTCGTCGCCGGCGAGGACATCCTGGTCATGACGACGCTCGGCTCGTGCATCGCCGCGTGCCTGTGGGACCGGCGCGCCCACGTCGGCGGGCTCAACCACTTCATGCTCGCCTCGGGCGCTGACGACAGCGGCCGCTACGGCTCGTACGCGATGGAGCTCCTGATCAACGAGCTGCTCAAGCTCGGCGCGACCCGCTCGACGCTGGAGGCCAAGGTCTTCGGCGGCGGCCAGGTGATCGGCGGCATGGACACGATGCGCGTCGGCGAGCGCAACACCGCGTTCGTCCTCGACTACCTGCGCACCGAGCGCATCCCCGTGGTCAGCAAGGACGTGCTCGACATCTATCCGCGCAAGGTCTGCTTCCTGCCGAAGAGCGGCAAGGCGATGGTCAAGCGCCTGGCCGCGACGCACGGCGCCGAGCTCGCCGCGCGCGAGCGCGCCGCAGCGGCGCGGCCGGTCGCGGGCGACAGCGGCGGCGGCTCCGTGGACCTCTTCTGAATGCGCCAAGAGCGCGACGAACGGACATCGACATGACAAAGATCCGCGTGGTGGTGGTGGACGACTCGGCCCTGGTGCGCCAGATGCTGGCCGAGATCATCAACCGTCAGAGCGACATGCAGTGCGTCGGCGCCGCGCCCGACCCGCTGGTCGCGCGCGAGATGATCCGCGAGCTCAATCCCGACGTGATCACCCTCGACGTCGAGATGCCGCGCATGGACGGCATCGACTTCCTGGCCAAGCTGATGCGCCTGCGCCCGATGCCGGTGCTGATGGTCTCGACCCTGACCGAGCGCGGCGCGGAGACGACGCTGCGCGCGCTCGAGCTCGGTGCCGTCGACTTCGTCGCCAAGCCCAAGATCGGCGTCGCCGACGGACTGAAGGTCCTGGCCGACGACATCACGGCCAAGATCCGGATCGCGGCCCAAACCAAGGTGCGCCGGGCCGAAGAGCCCGGTGCGGCGGCGCCCAAGGCGGCCTCGCTCGGGCGCCTGTCGACCGAGAAGATCATCTTCGTCGGCGCCTCGACGGGCGGGACGGAGGCGACGCGCGAGCTGCTCCAGCATCTGCCGGCCGATGCGCCCGCGGTGATGATCACCCAGCACATGCCGCCCGGCTTCACGAAGAACTACGCCGCCCGCCTCGACGGCCTGTGCCGGATGAGCGTCAAGGAGGCCGAGGACGGCGAACGGGTCTTGCCCGGCCACGCCTACATCGCTCCCGGCGGCATGCACCTCTCGGTCGAGCGCTCGGGCGCGAACTACATCTGCCGCGTCCGCGACGGCGATCTCGTCAACCGCCACAAGCCGTCGGTCGAGGTGCTGTTCCTCTCGGCCGCGCGCGTCGTCGGCCCGAACGCCTACGGCGTGATGCTCACCGGCATGGGCGCGGACGGTGCCAGGGCGATGCGCGAGCTGAAGGACGCCGGCAGCTGGAACGTGGCCCAGGACGCCGCGACCTCGGTCGTCTTCGGCATGCCCAAGGAAGCGATCGCCGCCGGCGCCGTGCACGAGGTGCTGCCGCTTGCGGCGATCGCGCCGAAGCTGCTAGAGCGGCTGCGCAGCACGTCTGGCGCGGCATTGCACCGCGTCTGAGCCGGCGCGGGGGGCGCAAAACCGCTCCAGTTCGAGGCCACCGCGCCGAAATTCGCAGGGAGGCGTCCCGCCTCGCCGGCGCCCTCGAGCGCCGATCGACCCGACTGAGCCCGACACCGACTCCGATGCGACCGATCCCGGAACCCGCCGACGCCGCACTGCCCTTCCTGGCCGCCGCCGACGTGCAGGACAACCTGCTCATGGTCGCGCTCGACCTCGAGCGGCTGCAGACGCTGCTCGGGGACGCGTGCGACACGCTGCTCGCCGGCTTCGGCGGCGCCAGCGCCGCCCTGCGCGCCTCGTCCGGTGCCGAGCCCGCGGTCGACGAGGCGATCGGCCATCTGGGCACGGCCATCGTCGCCCTCCAGTTCCAGGACATGGCCTCCCAGCTCATCACCCACACCCAGCGCCGCCTGCGTCACTGCAGCGACCGTCTGGCCCAGGACGCGTTCTGGGGCGACGACGACGGCGATGCCGTGATCGAGCCCTCGCCGCTCAGCCCCAACCCCGTCACGCAGGACGAGATGGACGCCGGGTCCGTCACCCTCTTTTGACGCGCGACCGAGACGCGCGATCCGCCCCGCAGGAGACAACCCCATGCATTCGATCCTCACCGTCGACGACTCCGCTTCCATGCGGCAGATGGTGTCCTTCACGCTGAAGAGCGCAGGCTTCGATGTCGTCGAAGCCGTCGACGGCCAGGACGCCTTCGAGAAGGCGAGTGGGCGCGAGTTCGACCTCGTCCTCACCGACCAGAACATGCCCCGCCTCGACGGCATCCAGCTGACGAAGAAGCTGCGCGGCACGGCGGCGTTCAAGTCGACGCCGATCCTGATCCTCACCACCGAGTCGAGCGACGAGATGAAGCAGGCCGGGCGCGACGCCGGCGCCACCGGCTGGCTCGTCAAGCCGTTCAACCCGGCCAAGCTAATCGAAGTCATCCGCAAGGTCGTTCGCTAGAGCGAGCCCTGCCACTCCACTACAGGACGACTCGACATGAGCGAATCCACTTCCCAGGCCGGCGGCGGCGACACCTTCGACCTCAGCCAGTTCTACCAGGTCTTCTTCGAGGAAGCGGGCGAGAACCTCGAGCTGATGGAGCAGCAGCTCCTCGCCATCGACGTCGGCGCGCCCGACGGCGAAGCGCTCAACTCGATCTTTCGCTGCGCCCATTCCGTCAAGGGCGGCGCCGCGACGTTCGGCTTCAAGGACGTCGCCGAGCTCACCCACATCATGGAGACGCTGCTCGACAAGCTGCGCCGCAACGAGCTCGCGCTCGCGGCACCGATGGTCGACGTGCTGCTCCAGGCCGGAGACGCGCTGAAGGCGCTGCTCGCGCGGCATCAGAACGGCGGCGACGGCGAGGTCGTCGACACGACGGCGCTGCTCGAGTCGATCCGCGCGATGGCCCATGGCCAGGCCGTGCCGGTATCTGCTCCCGCGCCCAAGGCCGCCGCGTCCGCGCAGACGGCGTCCGCAGCCGGCGCAACGAGGACGCTCGAGCTTCGCCTCGGTCCGCTCGACAACCCGGCGACCGCGCAAGGCGTCGTCGACGTCTTCGCCGAGATCGACGGGCTCGGAACGATCGAGCCGATCGACGGCGGCGAGGCCGCCGACGGCATGCGCCGCTTCAAGGTGACGACCGACAGCAGCGACGACGACCTGATCGAGCTGTTCTCGTTCCATGTCTCGCGCGAGCACGTGAGCCTGCTGCCGCTCGGCCCGGGGTACGGCTTTCATGCCGGCGCGCCGGGCGCGCCTGCCGAGACGGCCGACGCCGGCTTCGGCTTCTTCGACAACGCGCCGGGCGCACCCGCGGCCGGCACGGCGCCGGTCGCCGCCGCCGTGCCCAAGGCCGAGAGCCGCACCACGCGCACCGCCGCCGCGGCGCCGCCGGCCGAAGCGACGACGCTGCGCGTCTCGGTCGAGCGCGTCGACCAGCTCATCAACCTCGTCGGCGAGCTCGTCATCACCCAGGCGATGCTCGCGCAGACCAGCGCCAAGGTGGACCCGTCGCTCTACCAGCAACTCGCCGCCGGCCTGGCAGACCTGAACCGCAACACGAGGAGTCTCCAGGAATCGGTGATGTCGATCCGGATGATTCCGATGTCGGTCGTCTTCAACCGATTCCCGCGCATGCTGCGCGACCTCGCCGCCAAGCTCGACAAGAAGGTCGACTTCGTCACCGAAGGCGAGTCGACCGAGCTCGACAAGGGCCTGGTCGAGAAGATCACCGATCCGCTCACCCACCTGGTGCGCAACTCGTGCGACCACGGCATCGAGCTGCCGGCCGAGCGACTCGCCAAGGGCAAGTCGGCCACGGGAACGATCACTCTCACCGCCTCGCACCAGGGCGGCTCGATCGTCATCGAGGTGCGCGACGACGGCAAGGGCATGTCGCGGCCGAAGCTGCTCGCCAAGGCGCGCGAGCGTGGCATCGACGCGCCCGACTCGATGGCCGACAGCGAGGTCTGGAACCTGATCTTCGCGCCCGGCTTCTCGACCGCCGACGTCGTCACCGACGTCTCCGGCCGCGGCGTCGGCATGGACGTCGTGATGAAGAACATCACCGCCCTGGGCGGCACGGTCGAGATCGAATCGGCCGAAGGCTTCGGCATGGTCGTGCGCGTGCGCCTGCCGCTCACGCTGGCGATCATGGACGGCATGAGCGTCGCGGTCGCGTCGGAGTGCTACATCCTGCCGCTCGCGTCTGTCATCGAGTCGTTCCAGATCCAGCCGGACACGATCCGCACGATCGGCGGCTCGGGCCGCGTCGTCCAGGTGCGCGGCGAGTACATGCCGGTGATCGCGCTCGACGAGGTCTTCGACGTGCCGCGCTTCGGCCAGGCCGGCGGCGGTGCCGTCGTCGTCGTGGTCGAGGCCGAAGGCCATCGCGCGGCGCTGCTCGTCGACGAGCTGCTCGGCCAGCAGCAGGTCGTCGTCAAGAACCTGGAATCGAACTACCGGCGCGTCGCCGGCGTGTCGGGCGCGACGATCATGGGCGACGGCCACGTCGCGCTGATCCTCGACGTCGGCGCGCTGGCGCGCCGCGCGCGGCACTGACGATTCGTGAACAACCGCCGCCGCGACGGCGCTTGGGACATCGACCCCGTTTTTTCGGAGCGTGGCAAACCCGCCTACCTTGCGGCGTCGAATGGTTGAAACGGATCAAGCGTCCGCGATACACGCCGATAACCCGACAGAGCCGTCCGTGACGGAAAAAGGGGTGCACGTTGAAACTCAGTCTCAAGATCCCATCCGCCTTCGTCGCGGTCTTGCTCCTCGTCAGCGCGGTGGGCCTCTACGGCATTTCCGGTCTGAAGAGCTCTCTCGACGCCTTCGCGACAGTGACGCAGATCAATTCGCGCAACGACCACGATGTCGCTGCTCTGACGGTCGCCTTCAAAGGGCAGGTCCAGGAGTGGAAGGACACCTTGCTGAGAGGCAAGGACCCCAAGGATCTCGATAAGCACTGGTCTGCCTTCTCGGAAAAGGAGCGCAACGTCGCCGAAGCCAGCAAGAAGCTCGGCGCAACCCTGCCCGTCGGAGACAGCAAGGCGCTGGTCGAACAGTTCACCGCCGCCCATGCGGCCATGGGAGAGAGCTATCGACGCGGCTTCGAGGCGTTCAAGGCGGCTGGCTTCGATCCCAAGGCAGGCGACGCGGCGGTGCGCGGGATCGATCGCGAGCCCATCAAGCTCCTTCAGGAAGCGAGCGCCAAGATCGGAGCCGGCAACGCGACCTCTGCGGCCGAGGCCGTCGGCGCCGGTCGCCGGTCGCTGCTGGTCAGTCTCTCGCTGCTGCTGGTCGCTTCGGTTGTCGCGGGATTGAGCGGATTCGCCTTCAGCCGCACCATCACCCGACCCCTGGCGCAGTCGCTGGCGTTCGCGCGAGCCGTGACGAGCGGTGACTTGTCCAAGGCGGTTGTCGTGACAGGGCAGGACGAGATCGGTCAGCTCCTGCTCGCGCTCGAAGACATGCGTGTCAGCCTGTCGAACGTCGTCTCGAACGTGCGCCAGAACTCGGAGTCGGTGGCGACCGCCTCCGCGCAGATCGCCCAGGGCAACCAGGACCTGAGCCAGCGCACCGAGGAGCAGGCTTCTGCGCTCGAGGAGACGGCCGCCTCGATGGAAGAGCTTAGCTCGACCGTCAAGCAGAACGCCGACAACGCGAAACAAGCCAACCAGCTCGCTCTCAGTGCCTCGACCGTCGCGGTCCAGGGCGGCGAGGTTGTCAGCCAGGTCGTGACCACCATGAAGGGAATCAACGACAGCTCGAAGAAGATCGCCGACATCATCAGCGTGATTGACGGCATCGCCTTCCAGACCAACATCCTGGCGCTCAACGCCGCGGTGGAAGCGGCCCGGGCCGGCGAGCAGGGCCGCGGCTTCGCGGTCGTGGCGAGTGAGGTTCGCAGCCTGGCCGGCCGCTCGGCCGATGCTGCCAAGGAGATCAAGAGCCTGATCACCGCCAGCGTCGAGCGCGTCGAGCAGGGCACGGCCCTGGTCGATCAGGCCGGCGCGACGATGACCGAGGTGGTGAGCTCGATCAGGCGCGTCACCGACATCATGGGCGAGATCAGCGCGGCGAGTTCGGAGCAGAGCGCCGGCGTGGCCCAGGTCGGCGAGGCCGTCAGCCAGATGGACCAGGCGACGCAGCAGAACGCCGCCCTCGTCGAGGAGAGCGCGGCCGCGGCCGAGAGCCTGAAGACCCAGGCGCAGGCGCTGGTCCAGGCGGTCGCGGTGTTCAGGCTGGCCCACGACGGGCAGCAGCGCACCGCTTCCGCCGCGTACGCCGCGCCAGCCGAGCGACGCAGTCCCAACCGCGCCACGAACGTCACTCGGCCGGTGTTCGCGAAGGCCAAGCGCCCGAGTTCCCCGGCCCCTGCGGCCGGCTCCGCTCCCGTCGTCGCCGCCACCGCCACCGGCACCGACGGCTGGGAAGCCTTCTGACACCCGCCATGCAAGCCCACACGTCCGAAGCGTCATCCCTCTCGCGCGGCGCCGCGACGGAGGTCACCGCGCTGCGCGAGTTCCTCGCCTTCAAGCTCGGCCAGGA
>JBBRZP010000086.1:0-15035 GCA_038236565.1 Burkholderiales bacterium
ACGTGATCGTGACGCCGTTCGAGGTCAAGCAGATCCAAACACTACGTGACCACCTCAACAACGAATTCGAGCAGCGGCATGCGTCGCCGCTCAAGAGCACATCCCGCTCGCGAATTCACAGCACAAATAAGACTTGACCCACGGCGACGGTCGTGCCCTCGATCTGCCATCGGAATATTGCGTTCGCCGTGCCACGCGCGCGTGCGTAGATCGGGACTTCGACATGCTGGTGCTGACGGAAGAAGTCGAACTTGCCCGGGGGGCAAACGATGCCCGGCTTGACTTCGAAAGGCACGGGTCCGGGGTCGGCGGGATCAGCTGATTCGATCGGAGTCCCGACGGTCAGCACCACCGTGCGCTGTGCCGCGTCGAACAGCGGAAAGATGTTGTCGCGACGCATGCTGTTCGACACCTGACTGCCGATGTGCTTCTGCAAGAGGGCGTTGAACGACTGGAAAGCCGAACTCGACGGCTTCCCGGTCAACCGTGCATACGTCTCGGCCAGTGACGATCCGCCCGCGCGAATCACACTCTTGAGCGGATAGCCGAGCTGACTCACCAGATAATTGATGAACAGGATCGCGCATCCATACGAGAAAATGTTTCGATCCGTGCCCTCCGTGTTGGCCACGAAGTCGAAGCGCGGGGACGTCGGCGATGGACCACCGCCGCCATTGAGCCATTGATTGATGCGCGGGCCTTGCGACGCGTCGTAGTAGCCTGCCGGGTGAAGCAACGTTCCGAGCACGTTGGAAAGCCCTTCACCCATGCTGTCCAGACGGTTCCAGCCGTAGCCGGTGAAGTCCATCAGAACCTCGGCCAGCTCCGCGACGAAGACGAAGCGCGGAAACTCGATCGTTGCAGTGACGAAGTTGGGCGGCGTGACCGGGGGAGGATCGGCGGGTGGCGGCGCGGGTGGCGGCGGGACGAATGCGCGCGGCAGGTAGATGCGGCTACTCTCGTCCGTCTCGTAGCCGTAGTTCAGTCCGTTGAAGGTCGTCTTCGGATCGTCCTTGGATACATGGACGATGATCGAGTGCTCCGCGGTATTTCCGGCCTCGAAGTTGGTGCTGAACAGGTCGTTGAGCGAACGAAGGTCGGATTCGCACACGCTGCCCACGTATCCAGCCCTCACTCTGGCATCCGGGTCGCCGTCGCCGCGCGCCAAGCCGCTTCGGGCTACGCCCAACGCGCCATGCCGCCACGAAAGACTTACACCACCTCCTGGGACATCAACCGCATGACTTGAGCCAGGTCAAGGCATCGCGCGCGCGAGGTGCTGCCTTTGGTTTGCCGCTTGACCCCTGGACGAGGTCGCATCCAGACCGGCCCTCGACGTGCTGAACGTCTGCTTCCGGGCATCCAAATCATCAACACGTTGCGTTCGGTTGACGACTGCCTCGGGTTATGTTCTCGCCATGACAGGCAGGTGCGAAGCACCGAGGGAGCAGCAGGATGAATCGTCGCAAGTTCATACGCGTGGCCGGTGGTGGTTTCGTCGCCGCTGCCGCGACCACCTCGGCAGGATGTACTCAGCCAATGCCGGCGGGCGCGATCGCGCCTTGGAAGGGTCCAGGGCAAGAGGCTGACGTTCGGCGCTGGATCCTGGGCTACGCAATCCTCGCGCCGCATTCCCACAATCTGCAGTCATGGCTGGTCGATCTGGGTACGCCAGACGAGATCATGCTGCACTGCGACCTGGCTCGCTTGTTGCCCGAAACCGATCCGCTGTCGCGCCAGATCATGATGAGCCACGGCACCTTCCTGGAGTTGATCGACATTGCGGCACGTCAGCGAGGATTGAGGGCCGAGATCGATCTCTTTCCGGAAGGCGCCTTCGGGCCCGACAAGCTCGATCAGCGGCCGGTGGCACGGATCCGGCTGGTGCCGGATGCTGCGCTGAAGAAGGACCCCCTGTTCCTGCAGATCCTCGGTCGTCATACCAACCGCAGCCTCTACGACCTCGATCGGCCAGTGCCGGCGGCAGCATGGCAGGCGATGGCGGAAGCGGTGCGGCCGAATCCCTTGCGATTCGGCTCCGTGGGCGCGGATCAGCCAGGTGTGCTGAATCGACATCGAGCGATTGCGGCCGAGGCCTGGCGAATCGAACTGAGTACCCCGCGAACCATCATGGAGTCGTACAGAGTGTTGCGTGTCGGCGCCGCCGAGATCGACGCGCACCGTGACGGCCTTTGTGTGCTCGACCCGATGGTCGTGCTGATGAGCCGCATCGGCGCGTTCGATCGCAGCAAGGCACCGGGACCCGATGACTACGCAACGACCAGCCAGGTCAAGGACTTCGTCAAGAAGCTTGATTCGACTCCTGGCTTTCTGTGGATGGTGAGCGATGGCAACGACCGCATCACTCAAGTCAACGCAGGGCGAGCTTACGCGCGAGCGCAACTCGCCGCGACTGCGCACGGGTTGGCGATGCAACCCCTGCAGCAGGCGCTTCAGGAATACCCCGAACAGGCCAAGCCCTACGCCGACGTGCGCGCATTGCTCGAAGCATCATCGCCAGCCCAGACCGTGCAGATGTGGGCCCGCGTCGGCTTCGCCCCCCCTGTCGGGCCTGCGCCGCGCCGCGGTGTGGCAGCGCAGTTGATGTGAAGCTGATCCAATGTCGACCGGCCAAACGACGACCACGCAAGACGGCATCGCCGCCCTGACTCCTTCCCATGCGGTCCCGACCGCGTCGTCACGGCGCGACGATCCAGCCTTCGACCGCGTCGATGTCCCCGGGCAGTCCGTAGCGCGGTCGGCGCGAGGCGACGGCCCCCTGCATCAGACACAGCACGGCGTCGAGGCGATCGCCGCTGGCGTCGGCGACAAGCGAGGTGCGCAGGCCGGAGTCGCCCCACGACATCCGCGGCGCCGCGCCGAAGCCGGCCTCCAACGCGCAGACGATAGCCTCCCGCGCCTCGCGCCGATCGTCGTCGTCGCCGTTCTTGTACGAGCGCCGCGCGACGATCGCGTGGGCGAGCCGGCGCGGATAGCCTTCGAGCGCGACGCGACCGGCGTCGCCCGCGTGCAGGCCCGGCATCGACACGCCCGAGGCGATCAGGCGGGCGACGCCTTCGTAGTACATGAGGCCAACGGGCACGTAGCGTGTCTGCAGCGGGCTCGTCGACCCGACGGGCGAGGCGACATCGGTGCGGCGATGCAGGAGCCGCGCGCCGGCCGGCTGGGTGTTGCCCCAGGCATCGATGAGCGCGCGCCAGGCCATGCGCGTCGGCGCGCGGCGGTGCGCTTCGGCGATCACCTCGGCCGCGCTCGCTCCGAGGGCGGTCGCGTCGACGAAGCGTCGCGGCAGGCCGAACGGGAAGTCGAACGCGCCGAGCCACGGGCCGGGGCTCTGCAGCCAGGCCGCGAACGCATCGAGCGTGAACAGCTCGGCGAGATCGTCGACGCGCAGCACCGCGCCGCCATCGACGAGACGACCGGTCGCCACCGTGATCGGCTTCTGCCGCGACGGGCTGCTGCTGAAGTCGATGCCGGCCAGGAGCATCGCCGTCATGCCGCCTCTGCGGCCAACGCTACAGTTCCCACCATGCACTCCCTCTCATCCTGCCGATGAACAGCAACCCGATCCTCGTCGAAGCCCTGCGCGGCGACACGCGCGAGTCCGCGCACCGCGGCGCGGTCGCCGTGTTCGACGCCGACGGCCGCCGCGTCGTCGCGATCGGCGCCGTCGAGACGCCGATCTTCCCGCGCTCGGCCGTGAAGGTGCTGCAGGCGATCCCCCTGGTCGAGAGCGGCGCCGCCGACCGGCTCGGTCTCGACGACGAGGAGCTCGCGATCGCCTGCGCGTCGCACAACGGCGAGCCGGCGCACGTGGCCGTCGTCGAACGCATGCTCGCCAAGGCGGGGCTCGACGGCGCGTCGCTCGAATGCGGCGTGCACTGGCCGCGCGTCGAGAGCGTGTTGCGGGCGATGGCGGCGGCGGGCACCGCGGCGACGGCGCAGCACAACAACTGCTCGGGCAAGCACGCCGGCTTCCTGTGCCTGGCCTGCGTGCTGAGCGCAGGGGGCGACGCGCGCGAATACGCCAAGGGCTACGTCGCGCCGCGCCATCCGGTGATGCGCGTCGTCACCGAAGCGCTGCAGTCGGCCACCGGCTACGACCTCGCGACGGCACCGCGCGCCATCGACGGCTGCTCGATCCCGACCTTCGCGATCCCGCTCGACAAGCTTGCGATCGCGTTCGCGCGCGTCGGCACCGGCGTCGGCCTGCGGCCGGGCCACGCGCGCGCCGCCGAGCGGCTGCGCCGCGCGGTCGCGCGCCACCCGTTCATGGTGGCAGGCAGCGAGCGCTTCGACACGACCGTGATGACGGCGCTCGGCGAGCGCGTCTTCTGCAAGGTCGGCGCCGAAGGCGTGTTCTGCGCCGCGCTGCCCGAGCGCGGTCTCGGCGTCGCGATCAAGATGGACGACGGCAACACCGCGCGCGCCTGCGAGGTCGCGATGGCTGCCGTCGTCGAGGCCTTCGTCGCGCTCGACGACGACGAGGCGATCCTGATGCGCAGCCTGAGCGACGCGCCGATGCGCAACTGGAACCGGATCGAGGTCGGGTCGCTGCGCGCGACGGCGGAGCTGCGCGCGGCGCTGGCGCACTAGGGCGCGTCCGCGTCGTCGACGGCCGGCGTGCCGTGCTGCAGGGCCAGCAGCGCCTCGAGCTCGGCCATCGTGTCGGCCTCGTGCAGCGGCTTGTCGTCGCGGATGCGCAGCATGCGCGGGAAGCGCACGGCGATGCCGCTCTTGTGGCGCGTGCTCTTGTTGATGCCTTCGAAGCCGAGCTCGAACACGAGGCTCGGACGCACGCTGCGCACCGGGCCGAACTTCTCGAGCGTCGTCTTCCGGATGACACGGTCGACGACGCGGAACTCGGCATCGGTGAGACCCGAGTAGGCCTTGGCGAAGGCGACGAGCTGGAGCGCGCCGTCGGCCGGCGGCTCTCGCTTCGCGATCGCCTCGACGACCGCCGCGGCCTCGGCCGCATCGCGCGGCCTGCGGTTCCAGACCGCGAAGGTGTAGTCGGTGTAGACGCTCGCGCGCCGGCCGTGGCCGGCCTGGGCATAGATCAGCACGCAGTCGATGCCGAGCGGATCGATCTTCCACTTCCACCACGTGCCCGCGGCGAGGTCGTCCTGCTTCCTGCGGCCGGTGCCGTAGCGCGCGTCGCGGTGCTTGAGCATGAAGCCCTCGACGCCACGGGCACGCGATTCGGTCCGCAGCTCGGCGAGCGCCGCCCAGTCGGAACGCCGCTCGATCGGCGAGAGCCTCAGGCGCGGCGCATCGACCTCGCTCGCCTCGGCGCCGAGCGCTGCCTCGAGCAGCACGCGCCTCTCGTGCTGCGGTCGATCACGCAGGTCGACGCCCTGCCACTCGAGCAGGTCGTAGGCGATGAAGCCGGCCGGCGCGTCGGCGAGAACCTTCTTCGTCAGCACCTTGCGGCCGATGCGCTGCTGCAGCAGGTTGAAGGGCGCGACCCGGCCGTCCTTCCAGACGACGATCTCGCCGTCGAGGACGCTGCCGTCGGGCAGCGCGCCCGCGAGCGTGACGATCTCCGGGAAGCGCTCGGTCACGAGCTCCTCGCCGCGCGACCAGATCCAGACCTGCCCGGCGCGCTTGACCACCTGGGCGCGGATGCCGTCGTACTTCCATTCCACGATCCAGTCGTCGGGCGAGGCGAGCTTCGCGTCGAGCTCGCTCTGCGGCAGGTCGAGCTGGTGGGCGAGGAAGAACGGATACGGCTGGCCGACGTCGAGCGTGCCGACGTCGCCCGACGCGGTGAGCTGCAGCAGGCGGGCCGCGCTCGGCGAGCTGCGCGCGTCGGTGTAGCCCATCATGCGCTGGGCGACGAGCTTGGCGTCGACGCCGGCGCCTTCGGCGAGCGCGCGCTGCACCAGCAGCTTGCTGACGCCGACGCGAAAGCTGCCGCCGATCAGCTTGTTGAGCAGGAACCGACCCGCGCTGTCGAGCTCGTCCCAGTACGCGCCGACGCGCGCCGCCTGCTCCTCGGGCGCGAGCCCGCGCAGGTTCAGCAGCCGCTCCTCGATCCACACGGCCAGGCCGAGATTGCTCTCCGTCGACGGCGGCAGCAGGACGTGCGCGACGGTCTCTGCGAAGTCGCCGACCGCCTGGTAGCAGGCGTCGAAGAGCCAGTCGTCGATGCCGGCGCGCTGGCAGGCCAGCGTCCAGAGGACCGCGTTCGGCACGACCTGGCGCGGCTTGCCGCCGGCGAGGAAGTAGACCGCCCACGCTGCGTCCGCGGGAGCGGCCTCGGCGAAGTAGCGCTTGAGCGCATCGACCTTGGCGAGCGTCGAGGTGCTCTGGTCGAGCTCGGCGAAGAGGCGCGCGAAGCGCTTCATGGCGCGGGGTCGGCGGCCGCCTCGACCGCATCGGCACTCGCCGCGCGCGGCCCGTCGTCGTCGTCGCTGTCGCCGTACTCGGTCGCGAACGATCCCGCTTCGAGTCCCTGGTCCTCGAGCCAGCGCACCATCACCGCCTCGTAGCCGTGGGTGACGATGACGCGCTCGGCGCCGGTCGCGCCGATCGCGCGCTGCAGCCCGGGCCAGTCGGCGTGGTCGGAGAGCACGAAGCCGCGGTCGACCGCGCGGCGCCGGCGCGCGCCGCGCAGCTGCATCCAGCCGCTCGCGAAGGCGTCCCCGTGCTCGCCGAAGCGGCGCGTCCAGGTCGAGCCCTGCACCGACGGCGGCGCGACGATCAGGGCGCGCCCGAAGAGCGACTTGTCGGTGACTTCGGTGACCAGCGGCGTCTCTGGGATGTCGACACCGGCGGCGCGGTACGCGCGGTTCAGCGGCTCGACCGCGCCATGCACGAAGATCGGCCCGATCGAGCGGTCCACGCCTTTGAGGATGCGCTGCGCCTTGCCGAAGCTGTAGCCCATCAGCAGGCTGGCGCGGCCGGCCTCGGCGTTGCCGCGCCACCAGGCGTCGATCGCGGCGAACAGCTCGGCCTGCGGCTGCCAGCGGTAGATCGGCAGGCCGAAGGTCGACTCGGTGATGAAGCAATGGCAGCGCACCGGCTCGAACGGCGCACAGGTCTGGTTGTCCTCGCGCGGGTCGGCGCGCGAGCCGGCGACGTAGTAGTCGCCCGAAGCGACCCAGACCCGCCCGCCGTGCTCGAGCCGCACCTGCGCGGAGCCGAGCACGTGGCCGGCCGGGTGCAGGCTGACGCGCACGCCGAAGTGGTCGACGGCCTCGCCGTATTGCAGTGTCTGCAGGTCGATCTCGCCGAGCCGCGTGCGCAGCACGCCTTCGGCCGGCGCCGCGGCGAGGTAGTGGGTGTGGCCGCGGCGCGAATGGTCGGCGTGGGCGTGGGTGATGACGGCGCGATCGACCGGCTGCCACGGGTCGATGTAGAAGTCGCCCGGCGGGCAGTAGAGGCCCTCGCGGCGCTGCACGACGAGGTCGTCGCCACCACCCATCTCAATACCGATGGCGGGTCGCGAACAACGCGATGCGCATCGCGGCGTAGGCGATCCAGGCGAGGCCGCGCTGCACGAACGGCCGCTTGCTGTAGGCCGACTTCTCGACCCGCTTGCCGGCGCTCTTCACCGCGTCGAGCAGATGGCCGCGCAGCTCGGCGACGAAGCGCTCGTCACGCACGAAGACGTTGGCTTCGCGCGCCAGCAGCAGGCTGAGCGGATCGAGGTTCGACGAGCCGACCGTCGCGATGCTGCCCTGCTCGCTGTCGAACACCGCCACCTTGGCGTGCAGGAAGCTCGGCGCGTATTCGATGATCTCTATGCCGGCGTCGAGCAGCACGCCGTACATCGCCCGGCTCGTGTGGTGCTGCATGAAGTATTCGTAGCGGCCCTGCAGCAGCAGCGTGACCTTGACGCCGCTCCTGGCCGCACCGAGCAGGCGCCGCTGCAGCGCGACGCCGGGTACGAAGTAGGCATTGGCGATCAGGATCTCGCGCCGCGCCTGGCTGATCGCGTAGCGGTAGAAGTGCTCGATGCGCTTGCGGAAGCGGAAGTTGTCGCGCAGCACGAGGCCGGCGAGCGGCGGCGGGCCGTCGCCGTCGCTGTTCAGGTCGCCGGCGGTCGGGTCGCGATCGTCGGCATCGGTGCCGACGGCGGCCGCCTTGCGCGCGGTCTCGAGCGCCGCCGAGAAGTCGAAGTGCCGCGCCTCGTGCGCTGCCTGCATGCGCAGCCAGAGGCGCGTCATCGTCTCGTGGGCGTCGGCGACGAGCGGCCCGCGGACGCGCACGGCGAAGTCGAAGCGCGGCTGCTTGAGCGCGCCGTGCGTCGGGTCGTAGTAGTCGTCGAGGACGTTGATGCCGCCGCAGAAGCAGATCCGGCCATCGACGACGCAAAGCTTGCGATGCAGGCGCCGCCAGCGCCCCGGCAGCAGCACGCGCCAGCCGCGCGCCGGATTGAACACGCGCCACTGCAGGCCAGCAGCCTTCCAGCGCTTCTGCCAGTCGGCCGGGATGTCGCCGGTGCCGATGCCGTCGACGACGACCTTGACCTTGACGCCGCGCGCGGCCGCGCGCTCGAGCGCTTCGGCGACGGCGATCGCCCCGCCTTCGAACTCGAAGATGTAGGTCTCGAACAGGATCTCGACGTGGGCTCGGTCGAAGTCCGCGATCAGCGCTTCGAAGTAGGCCGTGCCGCCCTTCAGCAGCTGGACGCGATGGCCGGGCTGGAGCGCGCGGTTGTCGGCCGCGCCGCGCTGGTCCTCGACGATCGGAGGCGGCACGGGCTCGCTCGCCTCGCTCAGACGAGCTCGAGCTCGGCGACGAGCGGCAGGTGGTCCGACATGCGTGCCCAGCCCGCGCCGCGCGGCACCGACGTCGACAGGCAGCGAAAGCCGCGCATGTAGATTCGGTCCATCGAGAACAGCGGCAGACGCGACGGAAAGGTGTTGAAGCGCGCCGGCGGATCGCCCGAGACCAGGCCGCGCTCGAGGCCGCAGTGGGTCATCAGGGCGTCGAGCCGGTCGCCCCAGTCGTTGAAGTCGCCGGCAACGATCAGCGGCTCGTTCTTCGGCACCGAGTCGGTGATGAACTGGCCCAGGCGCTGCGACTGACGCACGCGGCTGGCGTGGATCAGGCCGAAGTGGGCGACGATCGCGTGCACCGGCGTGCCGTTCCAGTTGAGCGGCACGTGCAGCAGGCCGCGCTGCTCGAAGCGGTGGTCGGAGACGTCGTGGTGGCCGATGTCGCCCATCGGCCAGCGCGACAGGAGCGCGTTGCCGTGCTCGCCGTCGCGGGTGACGGCGTTGGTGCGGTAGGCGACCTCGTAGCCGTCGGGCGCGAGGTAGTCGGCCTGCGGCACCTTCGGCCAGCCGATTTTGGTGTCGGGGAAGTGGCGCGCCGCGGCGCGGTTCATGCGCCGCACCTCCTGCAGGAAGACGAAGTCGGCGTCGAGCGCCTCGATGCCGAGCACGAGGTTGTGGATCTCGAGCCGCTTCTTCGGGCCGACGCCGCGCACGCCCTTGTGGATGTTGTAGGTGGCGACGCGCAGCACGTTGCCCGGGTACTGGGTGGTCGTTGGAGACGTTCGCATGGCGGCGGAAGAGAGCAAATGGCGGGCCGGGTCAGGGCGACGCGGGAGCGCCGGAGCGGCGCGGCAGCTGCCGGATCGCCTCGGCGTTCGACGGCGAGAAACAGCGCCCGGCGGCGGTACGCCAGTCGAGCCACTCGAAGCGCAGATGCTCGCGCGGCGCGACGCGGACGCCGACGTCGCGATCGACGCGCAGGCCGAAGACATGCTCGGTGTTGCGGGTCACGCCGTGAGCATAGCGATGCTGCCATTGCGGATAGATGTCGTAGGCATTGACGAGCTGCCAGTCGACGAGCGCCGCGGCAGCCACGCCGGGCGAGCCGACCGTGATGCCGGTCTCCTCGCCGACCTCGCGCACGCAGGTCTCGACGAGCGATTCGTCCTCGCTGTCCTTCGCGCCGGTGACGCTCTGCCAGAAGCCCGGGGCATCGGCACGCTCGAGCAGGAGCACGTCGAGCGCGGCGGTGTGGATGACGACGAGGACGGAGTCGGGGATCTTGAATCGGCGTGGAACGGTCATCCCGAGGCTGGCGGCGCACGGTGGGCGGAGTCGGCGATTGTGTCCGAGTCGCGCGCACGAACGATCTCGCGGTGCACGGGCACGTCTTGCAGCAGACGCCGCCGATCCTCGGCGTCGGACAGACGATCCGCCATCGCCATCAATTCCGCGTGCGCCCGCGCGAGCTCGGTCCGGGCTTGCTCATCCGCCGTCGCGGCCAGCACCCGATAGCACGTCCAGCGCAGTCGCAGGGGTTCGTCAAGTCCATCGAGCGAAGCGCCTTCGGCGAGCCGTTCCTCGATCTTGCGCACGAGCGCAAGCGCTTTCACGACATCGCCGCGTGCGAGCGCCACGGCCGCGAGACCCGAGAGGGCCGGCAATGCGAGATTCGCCAGCCGATGGCGATCGGCAAGCTCGACTGCAGCCTCGAAATCGCCAGCCGCTTCATCGAGACGACCGAGCGCCAGGAGCGCGAGCCCGGCGTTCGTTGCCGCAGCGCTTTCAGACCAGCGCAAGCCGACATCGCGCAGGATCGAACGCGCCTGCTCGGCGTGCGCGAGGGCCCCGGCTGCATCGCCCAGGTTCAAACAAACGAGGGCGAGATTCATCTGCGACATGCCCTCGGCACGCCGATAGCCGAGCTCGCGAGCGAGGCGCGCGGCCTCGAGCATCTGCGCCTGTGCGCTCTCGAAGTCGCCGAGCTGGCGCTTGACGTCGGCGACGTTGCCGAGCGCCGTGATCTCGCCGTACGGATTGCCGTCCTTCCGATGGAGGGCGAGCGCATCCTCGAACATCGTCGCGGCGGCGATCGGCTCGCCGGTCTCGGCCAGCAGCTGGCCCAGGTCGGTGAGCAAGTTCGCCTCCGTCCCGCGCTGACCTGAGGCGCGAGCCAGCGGCAGGCCGGCTCGCGCCTGGACAAGGGCCGCGCCGTGCCGACCCATGCGCATCAGGACGCTCGCCAGAACATCGCGTGCGCGCGCACCGAGCGCCGGGTCGGTGCCGGCCAGCGCCAGGGCCTCCTCTGCGACGGCGTGCGCCGACTCGAGCTCGCCGGCATTGAGAAGCTGGAAGGCCCGACAGTGGCGAACCAGTGAACGCCGGGCATCGTCGCCAAGCCCCTCGGCGAGTCGATCGAGCTCGTCGAGCCAGGCCGCGTGGCGCTCGCGCTGGACGGCGTCGCGCGTCCTGCCCGATGCCAGCGCGGTCTCGACCGCGCGCATCAGCTCGAATCGCCACGCCGGTCGCGAGCCGTCATCGAGGGCGAGCGCCTTTTCCGCGTGGGCCACCGCGGTGACGTAGGCGTAGCAATGCATGGCGTCGGTCGCAGCGCGCTGCCAGGCGTCGGCTGCGGCCACGGTGTCGCCGGCGAGCTCGAGATGCCCAGCGATCAACGGGCCGAACTCGGCGATGCGCGTGCCGCTGCGCTCGCGGATCCAGACCGCGACCGCGCGATGCAGCTCGCGTCGCCAGCGCTTGAGGACGCTGTCGTACGTGACCTCTTTCAGCAGGTGGTGCTTGAAGGCGTACTCGACGCAGCCCTCGAAGGCGCTTGCGGCCTGGCGCACGATCAGCCCGCGTTGCTCCAAGCCGCCGAGAGCGTCGGCGGCGTTGTACTGCAGGTGGCGCAAGGCCTTGTCCCAGAACTTGAAGCCGATGACGCTTGCCTGCTGCTGCGCGCGCCGCTCGGCCGGTGCGAGCGCGTCGAGCCGGGCCTGCAGCACTTCGACGAGCGTGCCCGGGACGCGCGTCACGAACAGCCGCTCGGCGTCGACGCGCCAGCGTTCGCCGTCGACGTTGATTGCGCCGTCGTCGATCAGCATGCGCAAGAGCTCCTCCATGAAGAACGGGTTGCCCTCCGCGACTTCGGCGAGCAGGGCCGCCAGCATCGGCGGCGGCTCGTCGATCCGCGTGAGCAGCGCCTCGACCAGGCGCACGCTCCGATCCCCCGTGAGCACGTCGAGGTCGATCCATCGGTGCTCCGGATGCTCCTCGCCCCAGGCGGTCCGCCGGTCGCGAAGCTCGGGACGCGATGCGCACAGCAGGAAGATCGCGTGGTCGCGGCCGGAGCGCGCCAGGTGATCGAGGAAATCGAGCGAGCCGGCATCGGCCCAGTGCAGATCGTCGACGAGCACGACCAGGACGCCGCCGACGGCGCGCCCGAGCACGAACTGGGCGGCGGCGTGGAAGGCGCGGTCGCGCAACTGGCGCGCGTCCACGCCGATGCCGGCGATCGCCGCGGCGTCGGCGAAGTCGAGTCCGAAGAGCTGGCCGATGAGCGCCACCGGCTCGGCGCTGCGCTCGCCGAAGGTTGGGCCCAGACCCGCTTCGAGCCTGGCTCGCACCTCTTCGTGCGTATCGCTGTCGCGAATCGCGAATGCCGACCAGAACATATCGCGCATGAGACCGTAGGGCTGCACCAGCCCCTGGGGGTGGGCCCGGCCGCGCAGCTTCTGCAGCGATGTCGCCGCGCGCCGTTCGAGGCGGTCCTCGAATTCGGCGAGCAACCGGCTCTTGCCGAGGCCCGGATCGCCGCAGAGCGTGACCGTGATCCAGCGCTGCCCGCGCTCGGCGACGTCGAGCGCGTCGAGAAGACGCTGCAGCTCGTCGTCGCGACCGACGAAGCGGGTCGCGAGGCGATCGATGCCACGTCGCGCGTCGCGAAACGCGGGCGGCAACGAGCGGCGAACTAGCCAAGTCCGCATCGGCTCGTCGACGCCCTTGATCGCAAGCGGCGGCTGCGGCTCGAGCTCGAACAGCCCGCGCACATGCGCGTAGGTGTGGTGGCTGATGCGCAGGTCGCCGGCCGATGCGGTCTGCTCCATGCGCGCCGCGACGTGGACGGTGACGCCGCGGATGCCGGACTCGCCTTCGAGCCCGCCGCCGAGCAGCACCGGTCCGGTGTGAATGCCAACGCGGATGGCGAAGTCCACGCGGCCATGGCTGACGCCCACACGCCGGGCTTCTGCCAGCAGGGCCAAGCCCGCCCGAACCGCCAGCTCGGGATCGTCCTCATGCGATTCGTCGGCGCCGAAGACGGCCAGGAGGCTGTCGCCGGCGTACTGCAGCACGCGTCCGCGATGAGTGCTGACGAGCGACGTGAAGCGCCGCAGCGCGTCGTCGAACAGCGTCTGCGTGTCCTCGGGGTCGAGCTCGCGGACGAGCGCGGTGGAGCCGACGATGTCGGCGAAGAGCACGCTCACCTGGCGCCGCCGCGGCTCCTGCGCCGGGGCGAGGGCGCCGGCGAGCTGCTCGCGCAGCGGCGTCAGCGCCGTCTCGACGACGGCGTCGCCGAGGATCGCGCGCTGCGCCTGCAACGCGGCGATCGCTGCCTCGATCTGTTCGAGTGGTTGCGGCGACATCAGATTCCCGGTGGCGACGCACGGTCGCTGGAGAAGCGGGCCCGCAATTGGATCACGCCCGGCGAACGGGCGCTCAGGTCATCGACTTGCGCGGCGATAGAAAGCGCTCGAAGCAAGCGACAGCACTCTCCTCCACGCAGTGAACGCGGGCGAAGCGGCGACCGCTCTCGCCGAGGCGCTCGCGCTGCCCGGGATCATCGGCCGGTGCACCGATCGCCGGCAGGCACCACCGGCGGTCGACCGCCCAAGAAGGATCACGTCAATGCGCTCGATCGGCAGCCCGAAGTAGCTCGCGTAGAGCGTCGGCTCGACATTCGAAGAGACGATGAAGCGATCGACCGTCGCTGCGAGACCAAAAGCGAGTCCTCGGGCGACGCCATCCCGCACGCGTCGCGAGCCGCGAGGACGCGCCCGACGAGGTCATGGCGCAGCATTCTTATCGACTCGGTCGACACGTGGGTCGAGTGCTGGTCCGGCCGGTCCACGAAGCGCGACGTGAGCCAAATCCACTCCGGATACAGCGTGCTGACATTGACGATGTTCATGCCGCTCCCGGCCCGACCTTCCTAGCCGGTGGCCTGCGTGTTGCGCAGCCGGATGTGCAGCTCCCGCAGCTGCTTCTCGTCGACCGGGCCAGGCGCGTTGGTGAGCAGGTCCTGCGCGCGCTGCGTCTTCGGGAAGGCGATCACGTCGCGCAGCGATTCGGCGCCGGCCATCAGCATCACGAAGCGGTCGAGGCCGATCGCGATGCCGCCGTGCGGCGGCGCGCCGTACTGCAGCGCGTCGAGCAGGAAGCCGAACTTGGCGCGCGCTTCCTCGGCATCGATCTTGAGCGCGCGGAAGACCTTGCTCTGCACGTCCTCGCGGTGGATCCGCACCGAGCCGCCGCCGAGCTCGAGGCCGTTGAGGACGACGTCGTAGGCCTTGGCGATGCAACGCCCCGGGTCGGTTTCGAGCCAGTCCTCGTGGCCGTCCTTCGGGCTCGTGAACGGATGGTGCACGGCGCTCCAGCGCTGCTCGCCCTCGTCGTACTCGAACATCGGGAAGTCGATCACCCAGAGCGGCTCCCACTCGCCCTGCACCAGGCCGCGCGCCTTGCCGAACTCGCTGTGGCCGACCTTCACGCGCAGGGCGCCGATCGCGTCGTTGACGACCTTGTCCTTGTCGGCGCCGAAGAAGATCAGGTCGCCATCCTTCGCGCCGGTGCGCTTCAGGATCTCCGCCAGCGCGGCGTCGTGCAGGTTCTTGACGACCGGCGACTGCAGGCCCTCGCGTCCCTTGGCGACGTCGTTGACCTTGATCCACGCCAGGCCCTTGGCGCCGTAGATCTTGACGAACTCGGTGTAGCCGTCGATCTCACCGCGGCTCATCTCGCCGCCGCCGGGAATGCGCAGCGCCGCGACGCGACCACCCTTGGACTTGGCGGGCACCGAAAAGACCTTGAAATCGACGTCGGTCATCACGTCGGTGAGCTCGGTGAGCTCGAGCTTGACGCGCAGGTCGGGCTTGTCGGAACCGAAGCGATGCATCGCCTCCTGCCACGTCATCACCGGGAACGGGCCCAGCTCGACACCGATCGCGTGCTTCACGGTGCTCTTGATCATGCCCTCGAACATCGTCCGGATCTCGACCTCGTCGAGGA
>JBBRZP010000087.1:0-14740 GCA_038236565.1 Burkholderiales bacterium
AGGTCGCTCTTCAGGCGCATCAGGATGACCTGCGCTTCCGGATCGCCGAGCCGGCAGTTGAACTCGACCGTCTTCGGCACGCCGTGCGCGTCGATCATCAAGCCGGCGTAGAGGAAGCCGCTGAACGGGCGGCCTTCCGCGGCCATGCCCTGGATCGTCGGCAGGACGATCTCGTGCATGACGCGCGCGTGCACGTTCGGCGTGACCACCGGCGCCGGGGAGTACGCGCCCATGCCGCCGGTGTTCGGACCCTGGTCGTCGTCGAGCAGGCGCTTGTGGTCCTGGCTGGTCGCGAGCGGGAGCACGCCGCGGCCGTCGCAGACGACCATGAAGCTCGCTTCCTCGCCCTCGAGGAACTCCTCGATGACGACACGGCCGCCGCCGGCCGCGCTCGTGCTCGTGCCAGCGCCCGTGCCGAGCATCGACTCGATCGCCGCGAGCGCTTCCTCGCGCGTCTGCGCGACGACGACGCCCTTGCCCGCCGCCAGGCCGTCGGCCTTGACGACGATCGGCACGCCCGAGCGCTCGACGTGCGCGCGCGCCGACGCGGCGTCATCGAACACCGCATAGCCCGCCGTCGGGATCGCATGCCGGCGCATGAAGTCCTTCGCGAAGGCCTTCGAGCTCTCGAGCTCGGCCGCCGCCTTCGTCGGCCCGAAGATGCGCAGGCCGCGCTCGCGGAACAGGTCGACGACGCCGGCGGCGAGCGCCGCTTCCGGGCCGACGACGGTGAGGTCGATCTTCTCGGCGACGGCGAAGTCGGCGAGCGCCGCGAAATCGGTGATGGCGACGTTCTTCACGCCCGGCTCGATCGCGGTGCCGGCATTGCCGGGCGCGACGTAGACGCGCTGAACGCGCGCCGACCGCGCCAGCTTCCACGCGAGCGCGTGCTCGCGGCCGCCGGAGCCGATCACCAGCACTTTCATGCGTGGACCTTCGCGCCGCGCCGGCCGGTCACGCCGGCATCTCGGCGTTGTGGAAGACGGCCTGGGTGTCGTCGAGATCCTCGATGACGTCGAGGAGCTTCAGCATGCGCTCGGCGTCCTCGGCCGACAGGGACACGCTGTTCTCGGGCCGCATCGTCACCTCGGCGTGGTCGGGCTTCAGGCCCGCGGCTTCGAGCGCAGCTTTCACGCTCTCGAAGTCGTGCGGCGGCGTCAGCACCTCGATCGCGCCGTCAGGGTCGTTGATCACGTCGTCGGCGCCGGCGTCGAGCGCCACTTCCATGATCTTGTCCTCGTTCGCGCCGGGCGCGAACACGATCTGGCCGCAGTGCTTGAACTGGAATGCGACCGAGCCTTCGGCGCCAAGGTGGCCGCCGTACTTGCTGAACGCGTGGCGCACCTCGGCGACGGTGCGCACGCGGTTGTCGGTCATGACCTCGACGATGATCGCCGCGCCGCCGATGCCGTAGCCCTCGTAGCGGATCTCCTCGTAGTGCATGCCCTCGAGGTTGCCGGTCGCCTTGTCGATGTTCTTCTTGATCGTGTCGGCGGGCATGTTCGAGCCCTTGGCCCTGTCGACCGCGAGGCGCAGGCGCGGGTTCATCGACAGGTCGCCGCCGCCGTGGCGCGCGGCGACGACGATCTCGCGGATCAGGCGCGTCCAGACCTTGCCGCGCTTCTCGTCCTGGCGGCCCTTGCGGTGCTGGATGTTCGCCCACTTGGAATGACCGGCCATGGCGATTCGGGTGCCGGGCGACTCGCGGTCGCCGACGCTGGGAAGGGGCCTCGATTTTAGGGGCGCGGCCGGTCGTCTCGGCGCGGCAGCAGCTGGCGGTCGAGGATTTCGGTCGCGACCTGGCGTCCGACGCGACGGCCCGCGTCCACCGCGCTGCGGAAATGCACGCCCGCCCAGACCCGCGACGACGCGACCTCGTCGGCCAGCGTCGCGGCGTCCGGCCAGCGCCGCGTTTGGCCGGTCTGGCCGTTGCGCCACTCGACCGGGCCGGCGATGGCGAAGATGCGCGGCAGCTCGACCTCGAGCACGCCCGCGAAGGTGCCGCCGCCCGACGGGTACTGCGGGCTGTTGGGCACGCGCACCAGCGCCTGCCAGGCTGGTTCTCGGTCGGCCGCCGCCGCGAACGGGCCGGCGATGGCGCTCTCGGGACGCCAGTGCAGGTAGCGCTCCTTGAGCGTCGTGTTCACGATGTTGGCGTCGATCGAGATCATCGCGTCGAGTGCGAGCATGCGCGCGACGTCGAGCGTTTCGAGCTTCCTCGGCTCGAGCACGGCCTTGAGCATCGCCGAGAAGTCGGACGGATCGCCCGAGTTCCAGAACACGGCTGCGCCGCTCTGGTCGCCGCTGCGGGTCGTGCTCGCGGCCGACCCGAGCGAGCGTGTCTCGGCGATCTCGCGCGCGGCGACGTCGCTGCCGAGCGCGGGCGGCGGGCCGGGATCGAAGGCGTCGACGGTACGCACGCCGAACGGCGCGAGTCCCGTGATCGTGATCGAGCGCGGCATCTTGGCGTAGCCCGGCATGACGAAGAGTCCTGCCGCGGCCTCGCGCGCGGCCGGCTCGACGCGGCCGAGGCGATCGGCAGAGCGCGCCGCGAGCAGCATCAGTGCCGCCTGCTGGCCAAGGATCGCACCCGACTCGCGCTCGGGCGCCGACTTCACGCTCGCCAGCGTCTCGCGGTAGCGGCGCACGAGCAGCGCCTGGTCGGCGTCGGGCTCGACGACGAGCACGGTGTAGATCGCCGCGGCGAGGGCCGCGTCGGTCGATGGCCGGACACCGCCCGGCGGCACTGCCGCCGGCGCCGGCGCGTACGGCTGAAAACGCGGGTCGATCGCATCGAGCGCATTGAAGGCAGCGAGCCAGGCGATGGCCCGGGCGCGATCGGTGCGTCCGCCGAGCTTGGCAGTCGCCTCCTCGCTGGTCGAGAGCCAGTCGAGCGCGACGTCGGCCCGCGCCGCGATCGGCGCAAGCAGGGCGATGCAGACGAGCAGCAGAAGTCGGCGTGTCGGTCGGAGCATGGTCATCGGTCGGATGGATGGATGAAGTCCGCGATGGTCGACGACTGCACACGCCAATGTCAACGCGAGTCGAGGCCGGCGGCGCGCAGCGAGCTCGTGCTTCTTGCCGGGCTGGCCCTAAACTGCCTCATCCCCTCTTCGCGCGCGACACCATGGCCGAACCGATCCTGCTCGCCCGCCACGACAGCACCGAGTGCTTTCTCCTGCCCGAAATGGCGAACCGGCACGGCCTGGTCACCGGCGCCACCGGCACCGGCAAGACCGTGACGCTGCAGACCCTGGCCGAGAACTTCAGCCGCCAGGGCGTGCCGGTGTTCATGGCCGACGTCAAGGGCGACCTCACCGGCATCACCCAGCCCGGCACGATGAGCGCCAAGATGACGGCGCTGCTGAAGGAGCGCGGCATCGAGCCGCCGACCTCCGCCGCGTGCCCGGCGACGCTCTGGGACGTCTTCGCCGACGAGAAGTCGGCGCAGGGCCATCCGGTCCGGGCGACGGTGAGCGACATGGGCCCGCTGCTCCTGGCGCGCATGCTCGACCTCAACGATACCCAGCAGGGCGTCCTCCAGCTCGTCTTCAAGATCGCGGACGACAACGGCCTGCTGCTGCTCGACCTCAAGGACCTGCGCGCGATGCTGCAGCACGTCGCCGACAACGCGTCGGCGTTCCAGACCAGCTACGGCAACGTCAGCGCGGCGAGCGTCGGCGCGATCCAGCGCGGCCTGATGCAGATCGACGCCCAGGGCGGCGACAGGTTCTTCGGCGAGCCGATGCTCGACATCGCCGACTTCATGCAGACGACATCGATGAACGGGCATCAGATGGGCGTCGTCAACATCCTCGCCGCCGACCGTCTGATGACGAGCCCGCGCCTCTACGCGACCTTCCTGCTCTGGATGCTCTCCGAGCTCTACGAGCGGCTGCCCGAGGTCGGCGACCTCGACAAGCCCAAGCTGGTCTTCTTCTTCGACGAGGCGCACCTGCTCTTCGACGAGGCGCCCAAGGTCCTGCTCGACCGCATCGAGCTCGTCGTGCGCCTCGTGCGCAGCAAGGGCGTCGGCGTGTACTTCGTGACGCAGAACCCGCTCGACGTTCCCGACTCCATCCTCGCCCAGCTCGGCAACCGCGTGCAGCACGCGTTGCGCGCGTTCACGCCGCGCGACCAGAAGGCGGTGAAGGCGGCCGCGACGACGATGCGCGCCAACCCCAAGCTCGACATCGAGACCGCGATCACCGAGCTCGGCACCGGCGAGGCGCTGGTCAGCCTGCTCGACGCCAAGGGCCGGCCGTCGGTGACCGAGCGCGTCTACGTGCTGCCGCCGGGCAGCCGCATCGGCCCGATCACCGACGACGAGCGCAAGGCACTGATCGCCGGCTCGCTCGTCGCCGGCGTCTACGAGAAGAAGATCGATCGCGAGTCGGCCTACGAGAAGCTGAGCGGTCGCGTCGAAGCCTCGCAAGCGGGCTCGCCGTCGACGACGGCGAGCGGCGCTGCGACGGCCTCGGGCGCGACGGCGGCCGCGGCGCCAGCCGACGCCGGCGGCGGCATGCTCGACGGCCTCAAGGGCGTGCTCTTCGGCACGACCGGCCCGCGCGGCGGCAAGCACGAAGGCCTCGCGGAGTCGGCGGCGCGCTCGGCCGTGCGCTCGATCGGCTCGAGCGTCGGCCGCGAGATCATCCGCGGCGTGCTCGGCTCGATCCTCGGCGGCAGCAGGCGGCGCTGATCGCGCGGCGACGCGACGGCGCCTAGTAGCGCGTCGTCAGCGTCGTCAGCCAGTCGGGCGAGTGGTCGACGAGCCAGGTCTCGACCGCCCGCTCGGCGCCGGCGACGATCAGGAGGCCCACGACAACGAGGCCTACGCCGAGGACGCGCCGCGCCGTCTCCGCGGCGCCGAGCCAAGGGCCGCTGCGCCGTGCGGCGATCCGGCGCGAGAGCGTCCCGACGACAAGGAGCGGCGTCGCCGCGCCGATGCCGAAGACGAGCATCAGAGCCGCCACCTCGACCAGCCGGCTCGACTGCGCCGCGAGCGTCGAGGCGGCGCCGAGTGTCGGGCCGACGCACGGCGTCCAGACGACGCCGAGGAGCGCGCCGACCGCGAGCTGGCCTTGCCAGCCGCGGCCCTCGACCCGCGCCAGCGCGCGACCGCCGCCTGCGGTCAGCGGCGCGGTCGCCCGCGTGAACAGGCGCTGCAGCACCGGCAGCGCCATGACCGCGCCGAACGCGACCAGGAAGACGCCGGCGATGCGATGGATGACGGTGCCGTCGATCCCGAGCGACAGGCCGACCGTCGCGACCAGGAGGCCGACGATCGTGAACGACGTCGCCAGCCCGAGCGCCAGGGCCCAGAGGCCGAGCCGGTGCTGCGCGAAAGCGCTGGCGACGAGGATCGGCACCAGCGGCAGCACGCACGGCGACAGCGTGGAGAGAGCGCCGGCGAGAAAGCCGAGCCCGTAGGTCGAGGCGCCGAAATCCATGCGGCGCGGGCTGCGGTGGACGAGGCGGTGCGGCGCCGAGGCGTCAGAGCGCCTTGTCGAACAGCGCGGCGATGGCGGCGCGATCGGTCTCGCCGGTCGAGCGGCCGACTTCCTTGCCGCCCTTGAAGACGACGAAGGTGCTCTGCTGCGTGACGCGCAGCTTCTGCTTCAGCGCCGACTCGGTGTCGTAGTCGGCCTTGAACAGCGTCACCGCCTTGCGCGCCGGCTCCTTCATCAGAGCGTCGACGATGGGCTTCTGCGCCTTGCAGGTCGGGCACCACGACGCTGCGAAATCGACGATCACGGGTTTGCCCGCGGCGACCGCCTGGTCGAACGCGGCCTGCTTGAACGCCGTCTCGCCAGCGTGCGCCAGAGAGCACGCCACGAGTGCCGCGGCAGCGATGAAGCCGCGGAACCACGATGGCTTCTTCATGTCGATTCCTTCAGATCCCGCCGTACCACTCGTAGCCTTCGTCTTCCCAGTAGCCGCCCTTGCCGCCGCGGATCTTGTCGAAGCTCGCGACCAGTTCGATCGCACGGACGTACTTGGCCTGCTTGTAGCCGAGCTGGCGCTCGACCCGGCAGCGTAGCGGCGCGCCGTTGCTCACCGGCAGCGCCTTGTCGTTGAGGTCGTAGGCGAGGATGGTCTGCGCGTGGCGGGCTTCGCTCAGGTCGATGCTCTCGTAGTAGCGCGAATCGGTGCCGTCGAGCGACGGTCCGTCCATCGAGTCGTAGCAGCGGAACAGGACGAACTTCGCTTCCGGCTGCGGCTGCACCTGGTCGAGGATTGCACCGAGCTGCACGCCCTTCCACTTGCCGATGCAGCTCCAGCCCTCGACGCAGTCATGGCGCGTGATCTGGGTGCGGGACGGCATCGCCTTCAGCTCGTCGAGCGTGTACTCCGCGGGCTTGTCGACCAGGCCGCCGACCTTGAGCTTGTAGCCGGCGAACGCGGCATTGCGCAGGGCCACGTAGTCGGCATCCGTCGGGTTGAGCGTGCCGTTGCTGCGAAACACCGGCGCGACATCGGCCTGGCTGAACTCCTGCGCCATCGCCGAATGCGGCGCGACGATGGCGGCCAGGCCGTGGTTCAGGCGCTGCGCGCTCTTCAGCGTGTCGACGAACGCCTTGTTGTTCGAGAGCTTGTCGCAGCCCGCGAACGCGGCCGTGCCTGCCGCGGCGAAGACGCCGCGCAGCAGCCGGCGCCGGTCGCGCTGGCGCGCGCGCATGAGGGTGTAGGTCTTGGTCACGGGCGAACCTCCTCGGCCGGATGATCGGCGGGCACCTTGTACCAGCCCGTGATCATCGAGCGCATCTCGTTCCAGACGCCGGCGATGATGACCTCGAAGACGTGGATGAAGACGAAGAGCAGCAGCCCGGCCGCTGCGAGGAAGTGGAGCGAGCGTGCCGACTGGCGGCCGCCCAGGAGATCGACCCAACCAGTGATGACCGTGTCGAGGCGGGGCGAGAGCGCGAGGCCCGCGAAGACGATCAGCGGCAGCAGGACGAAGATGACGATGAGATACGCGAGGCTCTGCAGCACGTTGTAGCGCGTCGCCGCGGCGCCCGTCGGGTGCTTGAACTTGATGTGGTCGACGATCGAGCGGCCGATGTTCCTCAGCTCCTCGCGCGTCGGTATCAAGTCGCGCACGAGATGCTTGCCGAAGACTGTGTAGAGCACGTAGAGCACACCGTTGACGACGAAGAGCCACGCGAAGAAGAGGTGCCAGTGGCGGGCCATCGCCAGCCACTGAGGGCCGGGGATGGTGGCCCAGCTCGGAAAGCCGCGCGACGCGGTCTCGCCGTTCACCTTCGAGACGCCGAGCACGCCGGTGGTGTCGAAGTCGGCGCTGCCGAGCCGCGTCTTGCCGACCGGGCCGGCGGGGGTGTTCTCGCCGCGGATCGAGAGCCACGGCGTGCCGGTGACCGAGTCGTGACCCCAGTAGAGCGTCGGATGGGCGTTGAAGATGTTGAGGCCGCTGCCGAGCAGGATCGTCATGCAGACGACGTTGATCCAGTGCATCAGGCGCACGGGCAGGCGATGCCGGTAGATGCTCGTGCCGCCGACGGTGTCGGCCGCGCGCGCCGGTGACGTCCCGACCCTGTCCGCTTCAATGTCCATGCGAGGCTGCTCCCGATCTGCTCTTGCGGCTGTCGACGCGGCCGGCGCGCTTCTTACACGCCGGCGCCTGTCGACCGCTACGGCACCGGCGACATCCGCACGTCCGGCCGCAGGAGAATACGCGCTTCGCCGGCAACGGATGCGATCACGCCGTTGGCGGCGTAGCTCGACGGCGCCTCGGGCTCGAGCACGGCGACGACGAGGTTGGCGAGCGGCTGCTCGAGCGAGACGTAGAAGCCGCCGGCGGCGACGTCGAGCAGCGCCGGAATCGTCCGGACCCTGAGCCGCGTCGTCGCGCCGGCGTGGAGCGAGGCGGCCTGCAGCGACGTGCCCCCGATCGTCTCGCGCCCGCTCTCGCGGTAGGTCTCGCCTCGCATCTCGGCGAGCTCGTCGAGCTGCGACACCTCGACGCCGAGCAGGCGCAGCTTCGCGACCGCGTCGGTCTCGCCCGGCGCGAGCCAGTAGCCGCACGGCCGCGGCCGGCTCTTCACGGCGCGCAGCTGCAGCGCCGACTCCCACGAGACCGTGACGTTGCGGATCGCGCCGCTCTCGCGGTCGATCATCGAGGTCGCGTACTCGCTCGGCGTCGGCACGGCCTCGATCACGATCTCGCCCTGGCAGGCCCGCGACGCGGTCTCGCGATCGACGTACTGGCGCAGCTTGACGAGGTCGGCGGCATGCGCCGACGCGCTCGCGAGCACGCTCGCGACGGCCACCGTCTGCGCCTGCACGCGGCGCTTCAGGTCGACGCGGCCGAGGCCGCCGCCGCGCGTCTCGACGAGCAGGCTCACGGCGTTGCGCAGGCCGGCGGCGTTGCGCCCGACCTGCGGCCCGACGCTGCCCATGGAGAGCGTGCGGTCCGCGGGATCGGACGAGGTCGTCGAGTACCACTCCGTCGTCAGGCCCGCGCCGCGCAGGCTCGCGACGAGCGGCAGGCGGAACCATTCCTCGGCCGCCTTGGTGACGAAGGGCGGCAGGTTCGCCACCATCGCGTACTGGAGCAGGGCATCGAAGCGCTGCACCGCGCCGAACTTGGCGGTGAAGACGCCGCCCACCGGATACTCGTGCAGGTCGAGGACGACGACGGGCGCGAACCGGGTCATCAGCTGCGTGATGGCGCGCGCTTCCGGCGTGCGCAGCAGCAGGTGGTCGCGGTTGACGTCGCTGCCGTCGGCGGCGCCGCGCACGAATGCCGCCGCGCCGTCGGGATTGGCGCGCGGCAGCAGGACGACGTCGACCTTGTCGAGCACGCCCGACAGGCGCCCGTTGGCGAGATCCTGGGCGACGACGACGAGCGCCTCGGTGCCCGCCGGCTCGTCGCCGTGCTGCGCGGCGATGACGACGACGACCGGCCGGCTCACGGGCGCCGTCACCGACGCGCCGGCCGGGGGCTCGCCGCCGGGACGCGTGAAGACGAGCGCGTCGATCGACCGCCCCGATTGCGATGCGCCGAGGTTCGCCACGCGGATCTCGGTGCCGCGCTCGGCGAGCGAGCTGTTCCGCTCGAGCCCGGAGAGGATCGCGCGCAGCTCGTCGTCGGTCGTGAAGGTCTGGCGGCCGGCTTCGAACGCGGGCGTCGCGAAGCTCAGCGCCGGTTCGGGAAAGCGTGCCGCCACTGCCGGCGGCATCGCCTCCGGCACCGGCAGCGTCGCGACGGCGAGCTCCGGCAGGGACCGCGACGGCACCGGCGACGCGACGGCCACCGGCGGCGGCGGGCGTGCGACGGGTGCCGAGGCAGGCACGACCGGCGCCGGCCGCGCCATGAAGATCGGCATCGGCGACGCGGTGGTGACCGGCGCCCTTCCCTGCGGCGGCGACGAGGCGCACGCCGCCAGCAGCGCGACCGTGGCGCAGGCAAACGGGTGGCGGGCGAGCAGTCGAACGGACCGGACCATGGACTCTCCTCTGCGCCGACGGGCACAGGCCGGACGAATATAGCTGCGCGGTCGTCGCGGCCGTGTCGGCGGAGACCTCGGCCGGAGCGATCCGCGCCCCGCACCCCGAAACGGACGCTTCGCGCCGCGGCCGGGCAGCCCATCGCATCGAGGCACGCAGCCGGCGGCACGTCGCCCAGAATCGCGCCATGGACCCGACCCGCGCCGCCGTCGCACCGCCGGCTCAGCCGAACCGCTGGCCGCGGTTCGCGCTGCGCGGCGTGCGCGTCACCGGCGCGGCCTTCGTGATCGCGACGTGCCTCTGGGCGCTCATGCCGCAGCCGTTCGGCACGACGCTCGTCTACTCGCTCTGCATCTCGCTCTCGATCTGGCTGATCATCGACCTCGCGCGCATGACGGTCGCCTCGGGCATGCCGGGCTGGTACGGCAAGCCGACGTCGGGCGAAGGCCAGTGGCCGGGCTGGATCTGGATGCTCTTCATCGTCGTCATCGGCGCCGTGCTCGGTTACGCGATGGGCAACGCGATCGGCAACCGGATCACCGGCCTGGCGCTGCCCGGGCCCTTCAACGCCAACCCGAGGCAGACGCTCGGCCTGCTCGTCACGGCGCTCGTCCCCGCGGTGACGATCACCTACTTCTTCCAGTCGCGCGAGGTCATCGCGAACCAGAAGGCCGACGTCGAGCGCGCCGAGCGCCAGGCCGCCGAGCAGCAGCTGAAGCTGCTCGAGTCGCAGCTCGAGCCGCACATGCTCTTCAACACGCTCGCCAACCTGCGCGCCCTCATCGGCGTCGATCCGGAGCGGGCACAGGCGATGCTCGACCGCCTGATCGCCTTCCTGCGCGCATCGCTCGCCGGCTCGCGCGTCGGCGCGCAGACGCTCGCCCTCGAGTTCGCCCGCCTGCGCGACTACCTCGCGCTGATGGAAGTGCGCATGGGCCCGCGCCTGTCGACGTCGTTCGCGCTGCCCGCCGAGCTCGCCGACGCGCTCGTGCCGCCGTTCCTGCTCCAGCCGCTCGTCGAGAACAGCATCAAGCACGGACTCGAGCCCAAGCGCGAGGGCGGCCGGATCGAGGTCACGGCCGAGCGCGACGGCGCGACACTCGTCGTGCGCGTGCGCGACACCGGCGCCGGCGCGTCGGCTGCGCTGGCGCAGCGCGAGGCCGACGTCGGCGGCTTCGGCCTCGGCCACGTGCGCGAGCGGCTGGCGACGCTGTACGGGGCGGCCGCGTCGTTCGAGCTCGTGCCGGTCGACGACGAACGCGGCGGCATGCTCGCCTCGGTGCGGCTGCCCTGCTCCTTCAGCGCTGTCCCGTCGCCGGCGGTGAAAGCGGAGTGCGTGCCGTGAGCGCCGACGCGTCGCCCGCGCGCGCCCTCATCGCCGAAGACGAGCCGCTGCTCGCGGCCAGCCTGCAGGCCGAGCTCGCCAAGCTCTGGCCGGAGCTCGAGATCGCGGCCGTCGTCGGCGACGGCGAAAGCGCGGTCGAGCAGACGCTGGCGCTGCGGCCGCAGGTGTGCTTCCTCGACATCCGCATGCCGGAGATGAGCGGCCTCGAAGCCGCCCAGGCCCTCGCCGAGGACTGGCCCGACGACGGCGCGCCGTTCCCGCTGATCGTCTTCGTCACCGCCTACGACCAGTACGCGCTGCAGGCATTCGAGCGCGCCGCGTTCGACTACGTGCTGAAACCGGTCGAGCCGGTGCGGCTGGCGCAGACCTGCGCGCGCCTGCGCCAGGCGCTCGCCACGCGCGCGGCGGCAGGCCGCGATGCGCCGACCGCCGCGGGTGCGGCGATCGCCGCGGCCGATTCGGTCAGCCTGGCCGGAGCCGTCGAGCAGCTCCGCGCCCTGCTCGCGTCGGCGCCCGTTGCGGCTGCCCTCGAGCCGCTGCGCGTGATCCAGGCAGGCGTGGGCAATGCGATCCACATGGTGCCGGTCGACGACGTCGTCTACTTCGAGGCAGCCGACAAGTACGTGCGGGTGATGACGGCGACGCGCGAGTACCTGATCCGGGTCGCGCTGCGCGAGCTGTTGCCGCGCCTCGATGGCTCGCGCTTCTGGCAGATCCATCGCGGCACCGTCGTGCGCGCCGAGGCGATCGCCTCGGCAGAGCGCGACGAGAGCGGCAAGGTGACGCTGCGCCTGCAGGGCAGGCCCGAGAAGCTCGCGGTGAGCCGGCTGCACGCGCATCGCTTCAGGGCGATGTAGCAGCCCCCGCGCCTCCTAGAATCGCCGCTCGCCACCGAGCCCCCATGAGCCATCCCAAGGACGCCGCCGCCCACGGCAGCAATTTCCTGCGCCACATCGTCGAGAAGGACCTCGCCGAAGGCGCCTACGCCGCGCGCCGCTTCGCCGGCACGCCGGGCGACGCCGCGCATCACGCGAGCGCGCCGGCCGATCCGGCGCGGATCCGCACGCGCTTTCCGCCCGAGCCGAACGGCTACCTGCACATCGGTCACGCCAAGAGCATCACGCTCAACTTCGGCCTCGCCAACGACTACGGCGGCATCTGCCACCTGCGCTTCGACGACACCAATCCCGAGAAGGAAGAGCAGGAGTACGTCGACGCGATCGTCGACGCTGTCCACTGGCTCGGCTTCGACTGGCACGCGCCCGAGCCGGCGCTCGGCGCCGGCGGCGCGAAGACCAGTCATCTCTACTTCGCGAGCGACTATTTCGACTTCATGTACCGCGCAGCGGAGGCGCTCGTCGTCGCCGGCCACGCCTACGTCGACGAGCAGAGTGCGGAGGAGATGCGCGCCAGCCGCGGCGACTTCTCGACGCCGGGCCGCGAGAGCGCCTGTCGCGCGCGCACGCCCGACGAGAACCTGGCGCGCCTGCGCCAGATGAAGAACGGCGAGCTCGCCGACGGCGCAGCGGTGCTGCGCGCCAAGATCGACATGGCGAGCCCGAACATCAACCTGCGCGACCCGGCGCTCTACCGCATCAAGCGGGCGACGCACCACAACACGGGCGACACGTGGTGCATCTATCCGATGTACACGTATGCGCACCCGATCGAGGACGCGCTCGAGAACATCACGCACTCGGTCTGCACGCTCGAGTTCGAGGACCAGCGGCCGTTCTACGACTGGCTGCTCGACACCCTTTGCACGCTCGGCCTGCTGGCCCAGCCGCGGCCGCACCAGTACGAGTTCGCGCGGCTCAACGTCACGTACGTGATCACGAGCAAGAGGAAGCTCAAGCAGCTGGTCGACGAGAAGATCGTCGACGGCTGGGACGACCCGCGCATGCCGACGATCGCCGGCCTGCGCCGGCGCGGCTACACGCCGGAATCGATCCGCCTGATGTGCGAGCGCGCCGGCACGAGCAAGGCAGGCGGCTGGACCGACTACGCGAGCCTCGAGATCGCGCTGCGCGACGACCTCGACGCCAAGGCGCCGCGGGCGATGGCGGTGCTCGACCCCGTGCGCCTGACGCTCACCAACTGGACCGCGATGTTCGGCAGCGAATCGCACCGCGAGCCGGCGCATGCACCGGCGCATCCGCAGCACGCCGAGCTCGGCCTGCGCGACATCGCGCTCGGCCCCGAGCTCTGGATCGAGCGCGACGACTTCGCCGAAGTTCCGGTCAAAGGCTTCTTCCGCCTCTTTCCGGGCAACCGAGTGCGGCTCAAGTACGGCTATGTCGTCGAGTGCACCGGCTGCGAGAAGGACGCCGACGGCATCGTGACGCGCGTGCTCGCCACGGTCGTCGCCGACACCAAGAGCGGCACGCCCGGCGCCGATGCGGTGAAGGTCAAGGGAACGCTCACCTGGATCGCCGTCGACGACGCCTTGCCGGCCGAAGTGCGCCTCTACGACCGTCTCTTCAGCGAGCCGCACCCCGACGCCGGCGGCAAGGATTTCCTCGCCAGCCTGAACCCGGGCAGCAAGAAGATCGTCAGCGCCTATCTCGAGCGGTCACTGGCCGCCGCCAGGCCCGGCGATCGCTTCCAGTTCGAGCGCCACGGCTATTTCGTTGCCGACCTCGTCGATCACGCCGCGGGCCGGCCGGTCTTCAACCGCACCGCGACGCTGCGCGACACCTGGTCGCGCTGAGCGGGCTCGCATCGGCGGCGTGAAACCGTCGCGCGCCGGCGGGTCCTTCGGTTTGCACTGGGAGACAATCCTGGCGTTCAAACAGCTCCGTCAAGCGAATGAAAACGTCTCTTCTGAATCTCTCGACATGCGTCGCGATCGCCGTCGCCGCTCTGACGAGCCACGGGGTCGCCGCTCAATCGACGGCGGCATCGGCATCGCCCGCCGCGCCCGCCCTCGCCTACCGCTCGCTGCGCGAGGGCAAGGGCGAAAGCCCGACGGCGGCCGACACGGTCAAGGTCCACTACCGCGGCACGCTCGTCGACGGCACCGAGTTCGACAGCTCCTACAAGCGCAACGAGCCGGCGACCTTCCCGCTGCGCCGCGTGATCCCGTGCTGGACCCAGGGCGTGCAGCGGATGAAGGTCGGCGGCAAGGCCGAGCTGATCTGTCCTCCCGAGCTCGCCTACGGTGATCGTGGCGCGGGCGGAGTCATTCCGCCGCGCGCGACGCTCAAGTTCGAGATCGAGCTGCTCGAGATCAATCCGAAGTGAATGGAGGCCGCAGTCCGCGGCCCCTGGTCAGCGGTAGACGTGCTCGCCTCGGTTGGTCTTCCACGAATTCTCGAAGAAGCTGGCGTCCTCGTCGTTGCGCGGACGGACGGCCATCAGGATGCCGCCGTCGCGGATGCCGGCGTCGTATTCCTTGACGCGCTCTTGCGGGATGCCCCAGCCGACCAGCGCGCCGACGATCCCGCCGGTCGCCGCGCCCGCACCGGCGCCGGCGATGGCCGCAGCCAGCGGACCGGCGATGACGAGACCCAGTCCCGGCAATGCGATCGTGGTGCCGACGGCCGCGATGGCCGCGGCGATCGCGCCCAGGCTGCCGCCGATCGCGCCGCCGATGCCCGCGCCTTCGGCCGCCTTCGAGCCGAGCTCGGTCTCGCGTCCAGCCGAGGTGCCGCCGAAGTGGCGCGTGCGGGTGTCGTCCGACATGACGACGTTGACGTCGTCGCGGGTGTAGCCGCGGTCGGAGATCGACTGGTAGGCGCGCTCGGCGCTGTCGCGATCGCGAAAGAGGCCGGTCAGCATCGGTGTATTGGTATTCATTGCGTCACTCCTGTCGGTTGGAACCAGGGACGAAGCATGAAACCGGCGCGGTGCGCCTCGAAGCGGAAGCCGCCGCCTGGCGGAGTCGTCGCGCGTGCGGACGAGTCGTGGGCGGGCTCCTACATGGCG
>JBBRZP010000088.1:0-14407 GCA_038236565.1 Burkholderiales bacterium
AAACTCTTCACTGCATGCATCTCTGCCTTAGATCGATTGTTGACTGTCATACCTACCTCGTTGCTCACTGATTTCTCAGAGGAAGGTGGCGCAGGTCATATTGGCACAGGGGGAACTCAGCGCCCTGAACCTGCCGTTCGAAGCTCGAAGGCCGCTGTGCCGAGTGGCGCGTTGCTTGTCACCCGGGGGGCAGGTTCAGGACTTCGCGGTCAGACGCGCGACAGCAGCGTGCGCAAGCGGTGCGATCAGCAGAACGACAGGAAACGCGAACAACCACGCCGTCAGCCAGGCACTGGTCCAAACGCCGATGAAGCCGTGAATCAGTCCCGTGGCGAGGAGCATCGAGATGCCGGAAACCAGCAGGGACATCAGCCCCGACAGGATCAGTCCGAACAGCAGCGGCGAAAATTTCTCGGGAATCATGGGGATCTCCAGTCTGTGTCGGGTGGTCATGCGGCGATGGCAACGCGATCGAGTGTTTCGGCGAAGTTCCTCCCGAACATCCTGGCCGTCTTGATGTCACCCGCCGCAAACGAATCCGCAGGCGCCGAGTGCCCTGCCTGCGCCATCAGGCCCGACCAGGAACCGAGCCGATTGACGGCCTCGTCGTAGGCCACGCCGGTGTGCTGCCCGGGAAGGAAGGGGTTGCCGACCCAGAGCATCCCGTGCTGCATGCTGAACACGAACAAGGACATCAGCGTCGACTGCTTGTCGCCAGAGGGCAGCGACGACACGGTGAACCCGGCGGCCAGCTTGCCCTTGAGCAGCTGCGTGCGCCACAGGCGCCCGGTGGTGTCCATGAAGCTCTTGAAGGGGCCTGAGACGCCCCCGAGGTAGGTCGGCGAGCCGAGGATGAATCCGTCGTACTGGATCAGTTCATCCGGGGCCTTGGCCAGATCGTCGGCCTTCAGCAGATGGACCTCCGTGTTCTCGACGCAGCGGGCGCCCCCGGCCACATGGCCGGCGATGTGCTCAGTGTGACCCTGAGCGCTGTGGTAGATGACGGCAAGTCTGTTCATTCATTCGCTCCGAGAGTTGGGGTGGTTTCTCGTGGGTGAGCCGCTGTCATCGAGAAGCGAGTGCCATGAGGACGGCAGATGCGTACAGGCCCAGGCCAAAGACCGTGTGGTTGGCCAGGCTCCGGAGACAGTTCTTGAGCGGCGTGGGCGTCTTGGATGCCGCAAAGCCGCTACCCATGGCCGGCTGCATCAGGAACAGAGGTACAACCACCGTGCTCATGCCCACCGCGATGGCAGGCAGCAAGGATGGGCTCTGGGTCCAGGCAAGGCCACGTACGGCCACCAGCAAACCGGCGAAGACGATGCCCACCGCGTAGTGGGTGAGCCAACCCCAGGCGAGTTCGCCAGGGATGCGCGGCGATTGCCGGATGGACGCGTGCGCGAACTTTCCCCGCAAGAGGTGCCCCACCCAGCGTCCGATGAATCCGAAGTCGAGCGTCTGCACGCCCATCCGTTTCAGGAACATGAGCCATACATCCATGACGACGGTGGCCCCGATGCCGATGAAGATGATCTGTGAAAGGTCTTGAAGCGATGCCATGTTGGCCCCTTGGAAGTTGACGGAAGGCGGTATGGGGTCCAATATAGAAGTTGAAGTCAACTTCAAGTCAAGAGGTATTTGATGGACATCGCCGATGTCGCCAAGCGAGCAGGCGTACCTGCATCGACGCTGCGCTTCTACGAGAAGCGCGGGCTGATCGCGTCCATGGGTCCCCAGGGAATTCGTCGCCAGTTCGCGCCGGGCGTGCTGGACCAGTTGGCCCTGATTGCGCTGGGGCAGGCGGCCGGACTTTCACTGGACGACATTCGTTCGATGTTGTCACCCCAGGGCGGGCCGAACATCGATCGGAAGGTTCTCGCGGCCAAGGCGGAGGACATTGACGCGACGGTCAGGCAGCTGCGGGCAGTGAGCCGGGGGTTGCGCCATGCGGCCGCTTGCCCTGCTCCGAGTCACGCTCAATGCCCGACATTTCAGCGCCTGCTCAGGGCGGCAGCCGACGGGGCGCTAGATCACCGGCGCCGCAGTGCCGAGCTCAGGCGACCAACCAGGTAGTTCGGAACTGCGTGCTGACATGCCGGAATGCGCCAGCGGGACAAGCCGGCGCGCAGGGGCCATCGGCGGTCCTGGTCAAGCCGGTAAGGCCGCGCGCCGCTGCGTGAGCGCCAGCGACACCAGTGCGCCAGCGATCAAGGCCAGAGGGAGCAGCGAACCCAGGTTGAGCAACTGCCAGCCGCGCGTCGTCACCAACGCGCCAGATGAAAAAGACGTCACCGCCAGAGTCGCGAACACGCAAAGATTCAAGAAGCCCTGTGCGCGATCGCGCTCCACATCGGTAAAGGTGGTGAGTGACAGCGTCGTGCTGCCGGTGAAGAGGAAGTTCCAGCCGACACCGAGCACAAACAGTGCTACCAGAAAGTGGTGCAGCTCGACGCCCGACAACGCGATCGCGATGCAGACAACGTTGAGCACCAGTCCGATCAGCATGATCGGCAAGGCGCCGAAGCGGCGGATCAGGTGGCCGGTGAAAAAGCCCGGCGCGAACATGCCGATCACGTGCCATTCGAGCACCAGCGCAGCGTCGGAAAACGGCAAGCTGCACATCTGCATGGCGATCGGCGTCGCCGCCATCAGCAGGTTCATCACGCCGTAGGCCAACGCTCCCGAGGCGGCCGCGATGATGAAGACCGGCTGGCGCGCAATTTGAGCCATGGAGCGTCCGCCCTGCGAGGCGGGGTGCACCGGCGCCGGCGGAAAACGGATATAGCTCATGACGAGCATCGAGGCCAGAGCGATCACGGCCAAGGCCAGATACGCGCCGGCGAACGGCACTGCAAACAAGGTGCGGGTGTGCGCTGCCATGTTCGGCCCCAGCACGCCGCCGATCAGTCCGCCGGCCAGCACGAGCGAGACGGCCTTTTCGCGCCAGGCGGGTGTAGCGAGTTCGGCCGCCGCGAAGCGGTAGAGATTGGCGTTGGCGTTGTAGTAGCCGGCCACCACGGTGGCCAGGCAAAGCAGCCAGAAGTTCCGCGAAAAGGCGGCATAGGCGCACAGAAGGGCCGAGCCGAACGCCACTGCCAATCCGAGCTGGAACGAAGTGCGCCGGCCGTAGCGGCTCTGCGTGCGTGCCACCAGACCGGTGGACAGTGCGCCGCCGACCACGTAGCCCATGACCGGCAACGTCGCCATCCATCCGAGCGGCGCCAGGCTCAGCCCGACCAGCCCGTTGATCGCGATGAAGGTGACGTTGTTGGTCAGGAAAAGGCCCTGACACAGGGTGAGCAGCCAGAGGTTTCGGTTCATGCGAGGGGTGGTCCGAGTACGCGGAATTCGCGCGCCAGCCGGCGCAATCGTAGCGGTGCGCAAGCGCGCAGTCTTTGCTGCCGGTTCGCCTGCCTGTGGCTGCCTACCTCCGTGTGACCACCTCCAGGTGACCACCTGCGTGTCGCCTCAGGCCACGGAAACGATCTCTTGAGATGCAGGAAAGCACACCTGGCAAACGACAGGAAGTGGCCCGGGTGTGGCTACACGGCCATCCCAGGAACCTGCGTGTCAGCGTGGCGCATCCGACCGCGGCGCAGCGACATCATCACGCCATTGGCTGCCGGCCGATCCGGCCCGACCTCTTCGGCGTCGTGCTCGACCATGTCGGAATGTCTGACACGCTGCGCTCGGAGACCGAACCGAACGGGCCACCGAACGTCGTTGAGTTCGGCTCGATCAAGACGCAAGACGGCTTCCATGGCCTCTACGGCATGAGCCCATACCAGCACATCACCGCGGGCACCCCGTACCCGGCGGTGATGTTCGTGACCGGGGCCAACGATCCACGCGTGGCGCCGTGGCACATGATGAAGATGGCCGCGAAGATGCAGGCCGCCACGTCGAGCAAGAGCCCCGGGCTGCTGCGCATCGACTACGACGCGGGCCACGGCATGGGCTCGAACCGCTCTCAGCGCGAACTGCTGCTGGCGGACACATGGGCGTTCGCGCTGCGGCAAATGGGCGATCCGGCTTTCCAGCCCAAATGACGTCACGGTGGACGCACTCGGTCATCGGTGAGAGCGTCATGACCGATCGCATGATTGCGGCCTTGAGTCCAGGCTGAAGGCCGTCTCGCGAACCGGGCGTCCAAGGTGCAGCCTGCCGCACCCGGCAGCTCATGGCGGGGAGGGATCGGACCAGCGACGATCAACCCGTTCGCTCTGGCTTGCGCCGACCGCTCGCCTGAGCCGCGCATCGTCGATCGCGAAATCGCCATGCTGGTGGAGCGCGACAAGACCTGCCTACGCGTTGCCGCTGCGGTGCGCCCATCCCGTCGTGCGCTTCTCGATCACGGCGAAGAGCTCGTACATGATCATCGCCATCGCGCCGATCACGACGAGGCCGGCGAACGCCAGGCCCATCTGCATCGACGAGCCGGCCGAGATCAGCAGGTAGCCGATGCCTTCGTTCGACGCCGTCATCTCCGAGACCGTCGTGCCGACGAAGGCGAGCGTGATCGCGACCTTGAGCGAGCCGTAGAAGTACGGCATCGATCGCGGCAGGCCGACCTTGACGAGCACGTCCCAGCGCTTGGCGCCGAGCACGCGCAGCACGTCCTCGAGCTCGGGCTCGAGGGTCGCGAGGCCGGTCGCGATGTTGACCGTGATCGGGAAGAACGAGATCAGGAACGCGGTGAGCACGGCCGGACCGACGCCGATGCCGAACCAGACGACGAGGATCGGCACGAACGCGGCCTTCGGCAGCGCGTTGAAGCCGGTCATCAGCGGATAGAACGCCGCGTACGCGGTGCGCGAGCTGCCGATCAGGAATCCGAGCATCGTGCCCACGACAATCGAGATGCCGAAGCCGACCATCGTGACCCAGAACGTGCGCCAGGCGTGGCCGGCGATCGTGCCGCGGAACTCCCAGAGCTGTGCCGCGATCCGCGACGGGCTCGGGAAGATGAACTCCGAGACCTGGAACGCCCGGCAGACGAATTCCCAGAGCAGGAGCGTGAGGGCCAGCAGCGCCCACGGCGCCCAGCGCTCCTTGTCGCGCCGCGTCATCGCGCCACTGCCCTGTCTTCGACGCCGGGCGCGACGAGTGGCTTCCTGACGGCGCCGATGTGCGCGCGCAGCTCGTGGACGATGTCGATGAACTCGGGCGTGTAGGTGACCTCGAGATCGCGCGGTCGGGCCAGGCCGATCTCGCGTCGCGCCAGGATGCGGCCCGGGCCGCGGCTCATGACGTAGACCGTGTCGGCGAGGAACACCGCTTCGCGCAGGTCGTGCGTGACGAGGATGACGTTGAACTTCTGCGCCGCGTGCAGGTCGCGCAGGATGCACCACAGCTCTTCCCGCGTGAAGGCGTCGAGCGCGCCGAAGGGCTCGTCGAGGAGCAGCATTTTCGGCTCGTGGATGAGGGCGCGGCAGATCGAGGCCCGCTGCTGCATGCCGCCCGAGAGCTGCCATGGGAACTGATCGCCGTAGCCCGCGAGGCCGACGCTCTCGAGCAGTCGTTGCGCCTTCTCCGCGAACTTCGCCCGGTCGCGCCGGAAGTTCGAGCGGTGCGGCTCGACGATCTCGAGCGGCAGCAGCACGTTGTCGAGTGTCGTGCGCCACGGCAGCAGCGACGACGACTGGAACGCCATGCCCGTGATCTTGAGCGGCCCGGCGACTTCCTTGCCGTCGATCACGATCGTGCCTTGCGACGGCATCTTGAGCCCGGTCGCGAGCTTCATGAAGGTCGACTTTCCGCATCCCGACGGACCGACGATGGCGACGAACTCGCCCTCGCCGATCCTCATGTTGATGTCCTCGACGGCGTACTGCTTCTTCGCGAGCAGCTCGTCGTTGTAGGCGAGCCAGACGTGGCTGAAGTCGACGAAGTCGTTCATCGGCCGCTCTACTTCTTCGCGGCCTTGAAGATGTCGCGCTCGGCGGCGCTCGGCAGGTAGCCGTCCTTCCAGATCGAGGCGGTATTGATGCGCTCCTTGGTTGCGAACGCGTCCGACACCTGGCTCGCCATCAGCGAGAGACGCGGCGCGCGTACTTCGCCGAAGCCTTCGGCCCTGGCGTCGGGCGTGAGCACGGTGGCGTCGAGCGCGAGCTTGAGCCGGCGCAGCTCGAGCTCCTCGTTGACCAGGCCGTCGCGCGCCTTCAGCGTCGCGATCGCCGCCTTCGGGTCGGCGATCACGTCCTTCGTGCCCTTCGTGAAGGCGCGCAGGAACGCCTTCACAGCCTCCGGGTTCTTCTGCAGGAAAGGCTCCGAGACGATGATCGCGTTGCCGTACATCTTCACGCCGTAGCTGGGATACGGCAGGACGACGACGTCCTCCGCCTTGACCCCGCGCGCCTCGATGTTGAGGAGCGACGTGAACGAGAAGCCCGTGATGGCGTCGATGTCGCCGCGCACGAGCATGGTCTCGCGCAGCGTCGGGTCCATCGCCGTCCACGTGACCGCGCCGATCGAGTTGGCCTTGGCGAAGATCGGCCAGGCCTTGCGGCCGGCGTCGAACACCGGCGCGCCCATCTTCTTGCCGTTCAGGTCCGACGGCTTGGTGATGCCCGACTTCTTCAGCGCCAGCACCGCGGCCGGCGTGTTGTTGTAGACCATCATCACCGCCACCGGCTTGTTCGGCGCCGACGGGTTGTTGGCCTGGAACTCCATCAGCGCGGCGAGGTCGGCGAAGCCCATGTCGTACGCGCCCGAGGCGACGCGCGTGACGGTGCCGCCCGAGCCGTTGCCGGCATCGACGACGACGTCGAGCTTCTCGCTCTTGAAGTAGCCCTTGGCGAGCGGGACGAGGAAGAGCGCGGCCGGGCCCTCGTAGCGCCAGTCGAGCTGGAACTTGATCGTGGTGTCCTGGGCCGATGCCACCCCGGCGGCGACGGCGAGCACGCAGCCGGCGAGCAGAACCCGGCGCGACGGCCGAAAGCGTTGGAAAGCGTTCACGAGGACTCCGATCGGAAAAGAGAGACGGGCAAAAGGGCCTTGAACCCGGAATGCAAATTCTGTGCGAGGGGTGTTCAGGTCGCCGACCGATCCCCCCGCAGGCCCGGGATGGCGCGGGGCGATCCGGGGTTGCGCCGCGTTGTTTCGGGTCGAGGCACATGCTATGTTGACCCCTTCACCGTCGACTCAGGGCTTTCGCCATGCCGCTTCCATCCTTCCGCCGCCTCCTCGTCGCCATTCCGTTCGCAGTCGCCGCCGTCGTGACCGCGCCGGCCGAAGCCGGGCCGTTCAGCTCGCTCGTGGTCTTCGGCGACAGCCTCTCGGACAACGGCAACAACTTTGCGGCGGGTCTGTTCAATCCGGGGCAGATCGTCACCGGGAACGACTACATCCCGTCGTTCACCTACGCATCCCACGTCTACAGCAACGGCCCGGTCTGGGCCAGCGACTTCGCCGCCAAGATCGGCGTGTCGTTGCTGCCCTCGGCGACACTCGGTGGCACCGACTACGCCTACGGCGGCGCGACCACCGGCCCGATTCCGAGCGCCTTCCCGTTCAGCCTTCTGACGCAGACCAGCAAGTATCTGACCGCGGCCTCGAACGTCGCCTCGCCCGACGCGCTGTACGTCGTTGCAGGCGGCGGCAACAACGCCCGCGCCGTGCTCCTGGGCGCAGCCGACTTCGCGACGACCGTCGCCTCGTACGCGTCCGACATCGGCACGATCGTCGACCAGCTCCAGGCCGCGGGCGCCAAGCACATCGTCGTCTGGAACACGCCCAACGTCGGCCTCGCCCCGGCGATCGTCGCGGGCGGCGGTGCCGCCGTCGGATCGTTCCTTGCGTCGAGCATGAACGCCGCGCTGGCCTTGCGCCTTGCCGGCGAAGCAGGCGTGTCGACCTTCGACATCTTCGGCCTCGGCACGACGTTCGCCGCGAACCCGGGGGCGTTCGGTTTCACGAATGCGGCCGACGCCTGCGGCGCCGTCGCCAACGCCGACTGCAGCAAGTACATCTACTGGGACGGCATTCATCCGACGGCCGCCGGCCACGCCGCCATCGCCGACGCGATGTATGCCTTCGCCGTGCCGGTGCCGGAGCCGGAGACATGGGCGCTGTTCATGGCCGGCCTGGCGGCGGTGGGCTGGATGTCGAAGCGCCGGCCGAAGGCGCCGGCGCGAGCCTGAGCGACCCCGTTCAGGCCTTGGCCGGCGCGAGCAGCTCGCGCAGCGTGCGGGCGACGACCTTGGTCGCCCGGCGCAGGTCTTGCAGATCGAGATGCTCCTCGGCGCGCTTGGCGTTCGACTCGAGCACCGTGCGCGGACCGGCGCCGTAGATCGCGGCCGGAATGCCCGCCTCGCCGTACAGGCGCACGTCGGTGTACAGCGGCGTTCCCGACACCGGGATCGGCTCGCCGAACACCGCTTCTCCGTGGCGCTGCAAGGCGGCGACGAGCGTCGCGTTGCCGTGCAACGGCTTCAGGGCACGTGCCAGGAGCAGGCGCCGGATGTCGACCTGGAGCCCGGCCCGGTGCGCAACCGCGTCGACGATCACGCGGCGCAGCTTGGCTTCGACCTCGGTCGGGTCTTCCTCGGGGATCATGCGGCGGTCGAGCCGGAACACGACCTTGCCGGGCACGACGTTGGTGTTCGTGCCGCCGGTGATCGTGCCGACGTTGAGGTACGGATGGGTGATGCCGGCGACGCGCGACGTCACCCGGCGATAGAGATCGTTCTGCGCATAGAGCGCGTCGAGGATCTCGACCGCGCCCTGGAGCGCGTCGATGCCGGTCGCGGGGATCGCGGCGTGGGCCATCTGTCCGTGCACCGTCACCTCGAGCTGGAGGCAGCCGTTGTGCGCGGTCACGACCTGGTAGCTGAAGCCGGCGGCGATCAGCAGGTCGGGCTTGACCAGCCCCATGCGCAGGAGCCAGCCTGGGCCGAGCTCGCCTCCGAATTCCTCGTCGTAGGTGAAGTGGAGCTCGACGCCGCCCGCCAGCGTCGCGCCGAGCGACTCGAGCGCGCGCACGGCGAAGGTGTAGGTCGCGAAGTCGCTCTTGCTCACCGCCGCGGCGCGGCCGTAGAGCTTGCCTCCCTCGACCTCGCCGCCGTAGGGATCGTGCGACCAGCCTTCGCCGGGCGGAACGACGTCGCCGTGGGCGTTGAGCGCGATCGTCGGCCCTTCGCCGTAGCGGCGCCGCACGACGAGGTTGGTGATCGAGGTCAGGCCGTGCTCCTTGACCAGCGCGGCGGGCACGGGATAGCGATCGACGGCCAGGCCGAAGCCTTCGAGCAGCGTCGCCGTCGCCTCGGCATGCGGTGCGTTGTCGCCCGGCGGCGTGTCGGTCGGCACGCGCACGAGCGCCTGCAGGAAGGCGACCTCCTCGTCGAAGTGGGCGTCGATCCAGGCGTCGAGGCGGCTGTCGTCGGTGCTCGTCACAGGTGCGCCTCGCAGGCGATCCGGTCCTGCTCTGCGGCGAGCGCGTCGGCAAAGGCGGCGAAGGCTTCGATCAGGAGCTGCATGTCGTCGGCGGTCGTCGATTCGAGCGGGTTGTGGCTGATGCCGGCGTTCTCGCCGCGCACGAAGAGCATCGCCTGTGGCAGGAACTCGCCGAGCTTCATCGCGTCGTGGCCGGCGCCGCTCGGCATGCGGTGCACCGGCAGGCCGAGCGAGGCGACGGCGCGCTCCCAGCGCGCCTGCCACTCGGGCGCCGACGGCGATGCCGCGACCTTCATCGTCTCCTCGAGCACGAGCGAGACGCCGCGCCGGGCGCAGATCGCCTCGGCCGCGGCGACGACATCGGCGACGCAGGCGTCGCGCACCGGGTCGGTCGTCGCGCGGATGTCGAGCGTGAACTTGCATCGGCCCGGAACGACGTTGGTCGAGCCGTTCGGAACCTCGAGCATGCCCATCGTGCCGACGAGATTCGGCGCCGCGCCGGAGCGCTGCTCGAGGTAGACGGCGATCTCGGCGACAGCGGCGGCGGCGTCGCGCCGTGTCGCCATCGGCGTCGTGCCGGCGTGGCTCGCCATGCCGCGCACCTCGCCGGCGAAGCGCCGGCCACCGTTGATCGAGGTGACGATGCCGAGCGGCAGGCCGAGTGCGTTCAGCACCGGCCCTTGCTCGATGTGGACCTCGACGAATGCGAGGTAGCGGTGCGGATCGCGTTTCAGCGCGGCGATCGCGGCGCGTGTCGCCGGCAGGCCGGCGTGGCGCATGGCGTCCTTCATGCTGACGCCGTCGGCGTCGCGCTGGTCGAACCAGGTCGCGTCGAACCGGCCGACGAGCGCGCCCGAGCCGAGGAAGGTCGCCTTGTAGCGCTGGCCTTCCTCCTCCGCGAAGGCGACGACCTCGATCGCGTAAGGCAGGCGACGGCCGGTGCGGTGCAGCTCGCGCACGACGATCATCGGCACGAGGATGCCGAGCCGGCCGTCGTACTTGCCACCGTTGCGGACGGTGTCGTAGTGCGAGCCTGTGAGCAGCGTCTTCGCGCCCGTCGCGGCCGCGTCGTAGACCCCGACCACGTTGCCGACGGCATCGACGGCGACGCGGTCGAAGCCGCATTCGCGCATCCAGCTCGCGATCTGCGCCGCGCACGCGCGATGCGCGTCGGTGAGGTAGGTGACGGTGAGCTGGCCGTTCTCGGCGAAGCCCGGATCGGAGTGACGCGCCAGCAGCTCGGCGCAGTCCCACGCCTGGCGACCGAGCAGCGGCGGCGCGTCGAAGCGATCGTCGAGGCGCAGCTCGGCGACGCGGTGGACGTTGCGCAGCGCTTCGGCGAATTCGAAGTCGGGGTGGTGCTCGAGGCGGCGCTCGAAGGTGGCGATGATCTCGGCCTTCGGGAGGCCGTCGCCGCGCGGCCCGCGCACGGCGAGCATGAAGGGAAAGCCGAAGCGTTCACGATAGGCGGCGTTCAGGCGCGCGATCGTCGCCAGCTCGGCCGGCATGCACGCGGTGAGACTGGCCTTGCCCTGTTCGTGGCTCGATTCGCGCGTCAGCGTTCCCGCGGCCATCGCCTTGCCCGCCAGCTCGGGATGGGCGTTGAGGAGCGCGAGCTGATCGTCGCGGCCGGCCTCGCTCACGACCTCGACGAGCGCGCGCTTGAGCTGCGCCAGCGACGCGAACGGGCCGCGCGGCCAGGCCCGCTCGGCGACCCAGGGCGAATGCTCGTAGGTGCCGGCGAGCAGGGCGACGAAGTCGGTGTGCGAGGACCCGTTCAAGCGGTCGAGCGTGAGAGCTTCGTTCATCGTCGCTGCGGTCCCGTCCTCGGCTTTCAGCTTTCAGAGCGTGACGCGGACCGTCTTGACGACCGGCTGCAGTGCCGAGACCTGGCCGCGGACGAAGGCGTTGAAGTCGGCCGGCGTTCCGGGTGTCGCCGTGATGCCGAGCTCGAGCAGGCGCTTCTTGATGTCGGGTTGCGCCAGCACCTCGTTGGTCGCGGCGTTGAGCCGGGCGACGAGGTCGGCGGGCATCTTCGCCGGGCCCGAGAGGCCGAAGAAGTTGTCGAGCACGAGGCGGCCGTGGCCGGACTCGACGACCGTCGGCACGTCGGGTGCGAGCGGCGAGCGCTGCGCCGAGGTCACGGCGAGCGGCTTGATCTGGCCGCTCTTGAAATACGGCACGAAGGCGGTGATGACGTCGATGCCGACCGGGATCGTGCCGGCGATCAGGTCGGTCGTCATCGGCGCGCCGCCGCGGTAGGGCACATGGGTCATCTTGATGCCGAGCGCCTTGCTCATCATCTCGCCGTAGATGTGGCCGATCGACGCCGGCCCGCCCGAGCCGAACTGGAGCGAGCCGGCCTTCTTCGCGGCGTTCTCGAGGTCGACGATGGTGTTGATGCCGACCGTCGGGTTGGCCATCACGACGCACGGCGCCGAGCCGATCGAGGCGATGTGGGTGAAGTCGGCGAGCGGGTCGTAGGGCTGCTTCTCGAGCGCGAAGGGGCCGATCGAGATCGGCGTCGAGTTCGAGAGCATCAGGGTGTAGCCGTCGGCCGGCGACTGGACGACGTTGGTGCCGCCGATGCTGCCTCCTGCGCCCGGCCGGTTGTCGACGATCACCGCCTGGCCGAGCTTCTTGCCGAGCTGCTCGCCGACGACGCGGGCGACGATGTCGCTCGCGCCGCCGGCGGCGAAGGTGACGACGATCCGGATCGGCTTGTCGGGGTAGGCCGCCCACGCGGGCCAGGCGAGGGCGGCTGCGCCGGCGGCACCGACGCGCAGGCAGTCGCGACGGCTGGGGAGTCGGGTCATGGTCGTTCCTTGTTGACAGGGGGAACCATCGCTACGCAACTCTCGCGCCATCGCCACGGGCGACGGACCGGGCAAAGGGATGCTCGGCGCGCCAGTGTCGGGCGATGTCGATCCGGCGCGTGATCCAGACGTTGTCGTGCGCCTGCACGTGGTCGAGGAAGCGCCGCAGCGAGCCGATCCGCCCCGGCTTGCCGAGCAGGCGGCAGTGCATGCCGATCGACATCATCTTCGGCCGGTCGAGTCCCGCCGGGTCGCCTTCGGCGTAGAGCACGTCGAACGAGTCTCGCAGGTAGGCGAAGAAGTGCTCGCCGGTGTTGAAGCCCTGGGTCTGGACGAAGCGCATGTCGTTGGTGTCGAGCGAGTAGGGGACGACGAGATGCGCGCGCTTGTCGCCGGCCGTGGTCTCGACCTCGGTCCAGAACGGCAGGTCGTCGCCGTAGTAGTCGCTGTCGTACTCGTAGCCGCCGTGCTCGACGACGAGGCGGCGCGTGTTCGGGCTGTCGCGCCCGGTGTACCAGCCGAGCGGCCAGGCGCCGCCGGTGAGCTCTCGCAGCACGCGCGTGGCGATGTCGAGGTGGCGCCGCTCCGTCGCCTCGGGCAGGTTCTGGTAGTGGATCCAGCGCAGCCCGTGGTTGGCGATCTCGTGGCCGCGGCCCATGAACTCGCCGACGAGCTCTGGGTAGCGCTCCAGCGCCATCGCGATGCCGAAGACCGTGAGGGGCAGCGAGCGCGACTCGAATTCGCGCAGGATGCGCCAGAGGCCGACGCGCGAGCCGTACTCGTACATCGACTCCATCGTCATGTGCCGGTTCTCGTAGGCCTGCGCCGTGACCAGCTCGGAGAGGAAGGTCTCGGAGGTCGGGTCGCCGTGCAGGACGCTGTTCTCGCCGCCCTCCTCGTAGTTGAGGACGAACTGGACGGCGATGCGTGCGCCGCCCGGCCAGCGGGCGTGCGGCGGGCTCGCGCCGTAGCCGCGAAGATCGCGCGGATAGGAAGTGGGACTCATTTGCTGCCGGCGACGATACACTTTTGACAACTGGGAAGAGACAGTGCCGCCGCCCGTTCGCGCGGCGCGGAGGCCGCATGGGAAAGTTGACGACGCACGTGCTCGATACCGCCAACGGTTGCCCGGCGGCTGGCATGCGCGTGACGCTGTTCCGCATCGACCCGGCCGGTGCGGCGCTGGTGAAGTCGATCGTCCTGGACAGCGACGGCCGCGCCGACGCGCCGCTGCTCGAGGACGACGAGCTGCGCACCGGCCGCTACCGTCTCGATTTCGCCGTGGGCGCGTATTTCTCAGGGCGGGGCGCGAAGCTCGACGAGCCGCCCTTCCTCGACCGCGTGCCGCTCGACTTCGGCATCGCCTCGACCGAGCAGCACTACCACGTGCCGCTGCTCGTGAGCCCCTGGTCGTACTCGACCTACCGCGGCAGCTGAGCCGCAAGGGCGCCGCCGGCCCGGCATTTGCATACGGTTGCGACGATGGACGCCTACGTTCTCGACTGGATCGGCCTCCTGCTGCGCTGGGCGCACGTCATCACCGGCATCGCCTGGATCGGCGCATCGTTCTACTTCGTCGGACTCGACTCGAGCCTCACGCGCCCCGCCGACGAGGGCGACCGCGCCAAGGGCATCGGCGGCGAGCTCTGGGCGGTGCACGGCGGCGGCTTCTACCACCAGCAGAAGTACCCGGTCGCGCCGGCGCAGCTGCCCGACAAGCTGCACTGGTCGATGTGGGAGAGCTACTCGACCTGGCTCACCGGCTTCGCCCTCTTCGCCGTCCTCTACCTCCTCAACGCCAGCACCTTCCTGATCGACAAGACGGTGTTCGACTGGTCGCCCGCCGCGGCGATCGCCACCTCGCTCGCCTTCTTCGTCGCCTTCTGGGTGATCTACGACGGCATCTGCCGCGTCTTCGGCAAGGGGGTGCGCGGCGACCTGATCGTCGGCGCGCTCGTCTTCGCGTTCATCGTCTTCGCCTCGTGGCTCTCGTGCCACCTGTTCGCGGGTCGCGCGGCGTTCCTGCTCGTCGGCGCGATGATGGCGACGACGATGACCGCGAACGTCGCGATGGTCATCATCCCCGGCCAGCGCAAGGTCGTCGCGGCGCTGCGCGAAGGCCGGCCGGTCGATCCGGTGCACGGCCAGCGCGGCAAGCAGCGCAGCGTCCACAACACCTACTTCACGCTGCCGGTCGT
>JBBRZP010000089.1:0-14378 GCA_038236565.1 Burkholderiales bacterium
CGGGCGCGATCATGTTGCGGCGGCGCAGCTCGGCCGGGTCGAGCTTCATCTCGCGCGCGGCCGCGTCGAACAACCGCTCGATGATGTAGATCGCCTCGGGCCGGCCGGCGCCGCGGTAGGGTCCGGTCGGCGTCGTGTTCGTGAGCACCGCCTTCAGGTGCAGGTCGATCGTCGGGATGTCGTAGATGCTGGTCGAGACCCACGGGCCGATCAGCACCTGGATCGCCACGCCCGCCGGCGTCGCGTAGGCGCCGACGTTGGCGAGCGAATGGACGCGCAGCGCCAGTGCCTTGCCGTCGGCGTCGAGCGCGAGCTCGGCGCGGCTGACGACGTCGCGGCCGTGCGAGGCCGACAGGAATTCCTCGCTGCGGTCGGCCTGCCAGTGCACGGCACGCTTGAGCGTGCGTGCCGCGTGGGCGACGACGAGGTCTTCCGGATAGATGCCTGTCTTCATGCCGAAGCCGCCGCCGACGTCGCCCACCTGGACGTGGACGTCGGTCTGGGCGAGGTTCGGCAACGCGCCCGCGATGGTCGCGGCGACGCCGGTCGGCATCTGGCTGCTGATCCGCACGAGCAGACGGCCGCTGGTCGGGTCGACGGTCGCGGCGATGCTGCGCGGCTCCATCGACACCGGCGCGACGCGCTGGTTGACCAGGTCGAGCGCGATGCGCACCGATGCGCGCGCGAACGCCGCCTCGGTCTTCGCCGCGTCGCCGTGGCGCATCTCGGCGGCGATGTTGTCGGGCGCGTTCGGCACGATCGCGGCAGCGCCGGCCGTCGTCGCGGCGACGACTTCGGTGACGGCGGCGATCTCGTCGTAGTCGACGACGATGCTGTCGACGGCGTCGCGCGCCGCCTCGCGCGACTCGGCGACGACTGCGACGACCGGCTCGCCGACGAAGCGCGCCATCTCGTGCGCGAGCGCCGTGCGATCGGGCCCGGCGGCGACGCCGTCGGCGCGCTTGAAGCCGGCGTTGGCCGGCATCGGCTTCAGGCCGGCGGCGACGAGGTCGGCGCCGGTGTAGACCGCGAGCACGCCCGGCATCGAGCGCGCCGCCGTCGCGTCGATTGCGACGATGTGTGCGTGCGCGTACGGCGAGCGCTGGAAGGCGACGGTCGCCTGGCCGGCGACAACGAGGTTGTCGACGAATCGGCCCTTGCCGGCGAGCAGCGCGGCGTCTTCGATCCGCGGCACCGCGCGGCCGCTGCCGAATCGTGTCGCTGCGTCGGGGGTGTTCATGGGGTCGGGTCCTGGTTCATCGCGTCGCGCCGAGACCGGCCCAGCAGCGTGCGTAATCGGTGTCGAGCGTGCCGCCCTGCATCGCGAAGGCGGTCGGCCGGAACGGCCAGCGGCTCTCGAACATGAAGGCGAGCGTGTCGTCGAGCTTCTGGGGCTTGAGCTCGGCCGCGCTCGCCTTCTCGAAGGCGTCGGCGTCGGGGCCGTGCGGCACCATGATGTTGTGCAGGCTCGCGCCGCCGGGCAGGAAGCCCTCTTCCTTGGCGTCGTACTGGCCGTGGACGAGCCCCATGAACTCGCTCATCACGTTGCGGTGGTACCAGGGCGGCCGGAACGTGTCCTCGGCGACGAGCCAGCGCGGCGGGAAGATGACGAAGTCGCAGTTCGCCGTGCCCGGCGTGTCGCTCGGCGACGTGAGCACCGTGAAGATCGACGGATCGGGATGGTCGTGGCTGATCGAGCCGATCACCATGAAGCGCGCCGTGTCGTACTTGTACGGCGCGAGGTTGCCGTGCCAGGCGACGACGTCGAAGGGCGAGCTCGCGAGCGTCGCGCGCCAGAGGCGTCCGTCGTACTTCTTGACCAGTTCCCAGTCGCCGGGCGTGTCGTCGACCGACGCGACGGGCGCGAGGAAGTCGCGCGCGTTGGCCAGGCCGTTCGAGCCGATCGGCCCGAGCTCGGGCAGGCGGAACGGCGCACCGTAGTTCTCGCACAGGTAGGCGCGCGCTGCGCCGTCGGGCAGCGCGACGCTCCATGCCATGCCGCGCGGGATCAGCGCGATCTCGCCCGGCGCGACGTCGAGCCGGCCGAGCTCGGTCGTGATCGCGAGCCGCCCCTGCTGCGGGACGATCAGGATCTCGCCATCGGCATCCACGAACGCGCGACGCGCCATCGCGCGATTGGCGACGACGAGGTGCGCCGCCAAGCCGGTCTGCGCCGCGACGTCGCCGTTGACCACCCAGGTGCGCAGTCCTTCGATGAAGTCGATGGCGACGTCGCCGGCCGGCATCGGCAGCGGCCCCCAGCGCAGCGGATCGGGCGGCATCGCGACCCCGCCGGCCGCGCCCGACACGAGAAACGGCTGCGCAAGCGGCGTGAACGGCCCGGCCTGCACCGACGGATGCCTGCGGTACATCCATGTCCGCAGGTTGACGGCGCGCGGCGCGGTGAACGCGGTGCCGCTCAACAGCTCGGCGAAGAGACCGTGCGCGGCACGCTGCGGGCTGTTGCGGCCGACCGGCAGCGCGCCAGGCACCGCTTCGGTCGAGTGCTGGTTGCCGAAGCCAGAGAGGTAGGCCAGCGCTTCGCTCATCCGAGCGAGGCCCACATCGCCTGGTCGCGCTCGGCCGTCCAGATGCGCGGGTCGCGGTGCTGGGTCGCCTCGTCGTAGGCGCGCGAGACGTCGAAGGGCATGCAGTGCTCGTAGATGAACTGCGTGCCATAGGTCGGGCGCAGCACGGCGTCGGTGTCGGCGAAGACGCGCTTGAGGTCGTGGCCTTGCGCGACGCCGGTCTTCACGCTCGCGAACAGGTCGCGGATGAAGGCGCGCGTCGTCGCGACGCCGTCGCGGCACATCGCCGGAGTCGTCAGCGCCGCGCCGCGGCCGGGCACGATCGCGACGGCGCCGAGCGCCTCGACCTTGTCGAGCGTCGTCGGCCAGTCGTTGAAATAGGCGTCGCCGGCATAGGCGGTCGCGCCGTACTCGACCAGGTCGCCGCTGAAGAGGATCTTCTGCTGCGGCAGCCACGCGACCGTGTCGCCCTTGGTGTGGCCGCGGCCGAGCTGGATCAGCTTCACTTCGAGCTTGCCGAGCCAGACCGTCATCTCGCCCTTGAAGGTCATCGTCGGCCAGGTCAGGCCGGGGATCGTCTCGACGGCGCGAAAGAGCCGCGGGAAGCGCTCGATCTCGCTCTTCATGTCGGCCGCGCCGCGCTCGACGATCAGGTCGCGCGTGTCCTCGCTGGCGATGATCTCGCTCGCCCCGTACGCGCTCGCGCCGAGCACGCGGACCGCGTGGTAGTGGCTCATCACGACGTACTTGATCGGCTTGTCGGTGACCTCGCGGATGCGCCGGATCACGTCCTCGGCCATCACCGGCGTGGCCTGCGTGTCGATGACCATCACCGCGTCGTCGCCGATGACGATGCCGGTGTTCGGGTCACCCTCCGCCGTGTACGCGTAGGCGTTGTCGGAGAGGCGCGTGAAGGTGATGACCTTGTCGGCGAGGTCGGCTTGCGACGCGAAGGCTTTGCTCATGGAAGTGTCCGGTGGATCGCGCGCTCGGCGCGAAGGCTCAGGCAGGAGGCAGCCCGGCGAGGAACGACGATACCGCGCCGAGGAACTTCTCGGGCACCTCGGCCACGCTCAGGTGCGAGGCGCCGGCGAGCACCTCGAGCGTCGCCCCCGGGATGCGGTCTGCGATCGCGCGCGCCATCTCGGGCGTGGCGCCGGCGTCGCGGGCCCCGGCGAGGACGAGCGTCGGCGTGCGGATCGTCGCCAGCCGGTCCAGCCAGTCGACGCCGGCGACCGCATGGCAGGCGGCCACGTACGCCGCCGGATCGGTGCGCAGCAAGCGGGCGCGAATGGCCGCAGCCTCGTCGGGATGCTCGGCACGATGGTCGGCGTGCAGGTAACGCTCGACGACCGCGTCGGCGACCGCGGCCATGCCGCCCTGCTCCACCGCCGCGATGCGCTGCGCCCAGGTCGCGCGCGCGACGTCGGGATAGCGCGCCACGGTGTTGGCGAGCACGACGCCGCGCAGCAGCTCGGGGTGGCGGATCGCGAGCCCTTGCCCGACCATGCCGCCCATCGACAGGCCGATCCAGACGACCGGTCCGCGGCCCCACTCGCGGATCAGGCGGGCGGCATCGTCGACGAGCTCGTCCATCGCGTACGGGCCCGGCGGCCGGGCCGACAGGCCATGGCCACGCTGGTCGTAACGCAGCACCGTATGGTCGGCGGCCAGGCGCGTCGCGAAAGCGTCCCACATGTGCAGATCGAGGCCGAGCGCGTGGCCGAGCACGACCGGCGCGCCGCTGCCTTGCACGGCGACGCGCAGCTGCGGCGTGCTGAAGGTGTCGTGCGAGACGACGCGCGCCGGCGTCGCGAGCGAGCTCGGCGCCGGCGCGCGGCCTTCGGCCTTCAGGATCTCGCCGGCGAGCTTGAACGCCGTGTTGGCCGCGGGAACGCCGCAATAGATCGCGCCCTGGAGCAGCGTCTCCTTGATCTTGTCGACCGGAACGCCGCCGCGGATCGCGGCCTTGCAGTGCAGCTCGAACTCCTCCCAGCGGCCCATGCCCATCGTCATGCCGAGCACGAGCAGGCGCCGCGTCTCGCGGTCGAGGCCGGGCCGGCTCCAGATGTCGTGCCACGCGTAGCGTGTGATCAGGCTCTGGAAGTCGGCGTTGAACTCGGTCGCGCCGGCGAGCGACCTGTCGACCCATTCGTCGCCGAGCATGGCGCGCCGGTTGCGTGCGCCGCGCTCGAAGTCGTCGATGCGCTGGTCGGCGTCGTCGATGCTCATGGTCTGTCTCCGCTGTTCTTGATCTGCGCGTCGAGCGCGTCGAGCTGAGCCGTGGCGATGGCACCGGCGCGACGTGCCGCGGCGTCGATGTCGAACGCGGCGGCCAGCGCTTTCGCGTCGACCGCGGCCAGCGCGGCATCCTCCGACAGCGCGGCAGCGACGAGCGCCTGCAGTTCCCCGCCCTTCTTCGCCGACTGCGCCGCGAGACGTGCGAGCAGCGTGTGCGCCGCGCTCTTGCCCACCGCGCCTGCGACGACGGCGGCCGCGGCCTCCGAGAACACGACTCCATGCTGGCGCACGATGTTGTCGCGCATGCGCGCAGCGTCGATCTCCAGGCCGGCGGCGGCGTCGGCCAACGCTGCCACGCTGCCGTGCGCGGCGATGAACAGCGACGGCCATTCCGCCAGCTCGGCCTGCCAGCCGCCGAGCCCGCGCTCCTGCTCCTGTCCCATCGCCGAGAGCAGCGCCGCGGCGTGATGCGGCGCGCGCGTCGCGGCTGCGATGGCGATCATCGCGGCGACGGGATTGCGCTTGTGCGGCATCGCCGACGAGCCGCCGCGACCCGCACCCACGGGCTCGGCGACTTCGCCGACCTCGCCCTGCGCGAGCAGCGCCAGGTCGCGGCCGATCTTGCCGAGCGAGCCGCACAGGATCGCGATCTCGCAGCCGAGCCCGACCCACTCGTCGCGCTGCGTGTGCCAGGCGCCCTCGCCGAGCGCGAGCCCGAGCCGATCGGCGACACCGCGCGCGACCGCCGGCCCCGCGTCGCCGAGCGTTGCGAGCGTTCCGACCGCGCCGCCGAGCTGCAGCTTCAGCGCGGCGCGGCCCGCGGCGGCGAGACGCGACCGGGCGCGCACGAGCGGCGCGATCCAGGCGACGAGCTTGAAGCCGAAGCTGACGACCTGCGCCGGCTGCATCAGCGTGCGCGCCAGGATCGGCGTATCGACATGTCGGTGTGCGAGGGCGACGAGCGACGTCGTGAGTCGCACGAGCTCATCGTCGACGAGCGCTAGCGCGCGCCGCGTCACCAGCGCCATCGCGGTGTCGACCGCATCCTGGCTGGTGCTGCCCCAGTGGACGAAGCCGGCGGCGGCCGCGTCGTGCTCGTCGACTCGCGCAGTCAGACGCTTGACGAGCGGAATCGCAAGGCTGCCGGCCGAACGCGCCTCCGCGACGAGATCTTCGATGTCGAACACCGACCGGCACGCAATCGCGATTGACGCGACCGCGCTCGCCGGAATCGCGCCCGCCGCCGCCTCGGCTTCGGCGAGGACCGACTCGAACGTCAGCATGGCCTCGACGAGCGACGCGTCGGCGAAGACGTCGAGCATCGCCGGCCGCGCCAGCGTGCGCTCGAACAGCGATGCGGTCATGGTCGCGTCGCCGTCACGAATGCGCCGCGTGCTTCTGCGGAGGCACAGCCGCCAGCTCCGACGCCAGCACCTTGTCGACGCGCTTGCCGTCGAGGTCGACGACCTCGAAGCGCCAGCCTTCCCACTCGACCGAGTCGGCCTCGTCGGGCAGGCGGCCGAGGAGCAGCATGATCATCCCGGCGAGCGTGTTGTAGCGGCCGCGGTCTTCTTCGGGCAGGTCCTTCAGCGCCAGCCGGTCCTTGAGCTCGGGCGTCGGGATCAGGCCGTCGAAGAGCCAGCTGCCGTCGTCGCGCTGCACCGCCCACGAGTCGGACGCGGTCTCGGTCGCGAACTCGCCAGTGATCGCCTCGAGCACGTCGCGCACGGTGATCATCCCCTGCACCTCGCCGTACTCGTCGACCACGAAGACGATCTGCGCGGCAGAGGCGCGGAAGTGCTCGAGCAGCTCCATGCCCGAGAGCGTCTCGGGCACGAACACCGGCGAGGTCAGGTTCTGGTCGACGGCGAAGGCCCGGCCCTCGATCGCCTGCTCCAGGAGCTTCTGCGCGCTGATGACGCCGAGCACGTCCTCGAGGCTGCCGCGGCAGACCGGATAGCGCGAATGCTCGGCATCGCGGATCACGCGCAGCACGTCCTCAGCGGTGCTCGTCGCCTCGAGCCAGATGATCTCGGCGCGCGGGATCATCATCGAGCCGACCTGGCGATCGTCGAGGCGAAAGACGTTGCGCACCATCTGGTGCTCCTGCGCCTCGATGACGCCGGCGTCCAGCCCTTCCTCGAGGCTGGCGGCGATCTCCTCTTCCGTGACGCTCCTGTCCGGACCGCCGCGGATGCCCATCAGCTTCAGGGTCGCCTCGGTGCACCACGACAGCAGCCGCACGAACGGCCGGGCGACCAACGAGAGGAACTCCATCGGCCGCGCGACCAGGCGCGCGATCGTCTCCGGGTACATCAGGCCGAGCCGCTTGGGCACGAGCTCGCCGAAGACGATGCTGAGGAAGGTGATCGTGATGACGACCATCGCCGTCCCCGCGACGTCGGCGACGCGGTCGCGCAGGTTGAAGGTCTCGTGCAGCCAGCGGCCGAACGGCGCCGAAAAGGCGGCGTCGCCGACGATGCCGTTCAGGATGCTGATCGAGGTGATGCCGACTTGCACGACCGAGAGCCACTTGGTCGGGTTGTCGTGCAGCACCATCGCGTGGCTGGCGCCGGAGTCGCCCGCCTCGACCATCACCTGCAGACGCGCCCTGCGGCTGGCGGTGAGCGCCATCTCCGACATGGCGAACAGCGAATTCAGGAAGATCAGGAAGAGCAGGAGGGCAACGTCCATGCGAGCGCAGGCGTAAGCGGGGCGCCAGCGTAGCAGAATCAGCCATGCACCCCGCCACGCCAGCCCTGCCCGCCGCCGCGCGGAGCGCCGGGTCGCGACCGTCGACTTCGTGACAGGACGATGAACTACCTCATCGGCGACGTCCAGGGCTGCGACGGCGCGCTCGATCGGCTGCTCGCGACGATCGACTTCTCGCCGTCGCGCGACCGGGTCTACGTGCTCGGCGACCTCGTCAATCGCGGTCCCGGCTCGCTCGCCACGCTACGCCGCCTGCGCGACCTCGGCGCGGCCGCGACCTGCGTCCTCGGCAACCACGACTGGCACCTGCTGGCGGTCGCGGCGGGCGTGCGGCCGCGCCACCGCAGCGACACGATCGACGACATCCTCGACGCGCCCGATCGCGAGGCCTGGCTCGATTGGCTGCGCCAGCGGCGCATGGCGGTGTTCGAACAGGGCTGGCTGATGCTGCACGCCGGCGTCGTGCCGCAATGGGACCTGGCGACGACGCTGCGCCTGGCCGGCGAGCTCGAGACAGCGCTGCGCGAGCGGCCGCCGCGCGAGTTCCTGAGCGCGATGTTCGGCAACGAGCCGCGGCGCTGGAGCGAGTCGCTCGCCGGCGACGCGCGCCTGCGCTTCACGCTCAACACCCTCGCCAGGGCGCGCTTCGTCGCCGAGGACGGGACGCTGGAATTCGAGACCAAGGACGGCGCCGACGCCGCGCCGCCGGGCTTTCGACCGTGGTTCGAGGTTCCCGGGCGGAAGACGGCCGGGGTCCCGATCGCATTCGGCCACTGGTCGTCGCTCGGCCTCGTCGACCGCGCCGACCTGCTCGCGCTCGACACCGGCTGCGTCTGGGGCGGGAAGCTCACAGCCGTGCGGATCGACGGCGACCGGCGCGAGATCATCCAGGTCGATTGCGGTTCGCAGTCGAACGCATCCGGCGGCCAACGAACCACGTAAAGCGCTGTCGCGACCCCCGACTCCATGCTCCGCTCCGCCACCTTCGACTTCACGACGCGCACCCTCCGGCTGATCGCCTTCGGGCTGGCGCTGCTCGTCGCGCTGCAAGGCATCGCGGCCGTCGCGCTGTCGGCGCGCGGGTCGCTGCATTCGCACGCGGCAGCCGCCGCGCCGACGATCGTCGGCCTCGACGACGTCCGTCGCGGACCGAGGCACGGCACGTCGGCGATCGACGCGGCCGTGCTGCGTCACGGCCACGCGCACGGCAGGAGCACGTCCCTGCGACATCCCCACGCACCCGGCGACGACAGCGTGGTGCTGGCCGACGGCGAAGCCGCGCTCCATGCCGGCGACGTCGACGACGGCAGCTCCGGCCCATCGCTCGGCGCGTTCCTGGCCATCGTCCCGAGGGTCGTCGCCTGGCTGGCGCGCGGCGCGGGCGACGTCGCCGTCTCGCGGCTCGCCTGGGTGCCGCAGACCCACCACCCCGAGCCCTTCGAGCGGCCGCCCCGCTCCGTCTGACGCAGCCGCCGAGCGCGGCTGAACGAAGCGATCCGCGCGTGTGCCCCATCAGGTGCACGCGCCCTTCAACGTCATCGACGGGACTCTCCATGCATCGACATCATTTCGCGCCGCGCCTGCGCCTGCGCGCTCTCGCCGCGGCCGCCGTCGCCCTGGCATCGGCCGCCGCGGCGGCCGCAGACACCGCTACGCCGCCTGCACCTGCGCCTGCAGGCGACTCCACTGTCGTCGCGCAAGCGGCGACACAGCAGCAGCTGCCCCCTGCGCAGATCAACGGCAACTACTTGAACTCGGTCGGCTCCTCCGACGCGGCCAGCGCCGGCACCGTGACCTCGAAGCTGATCGAGAGCCGGCCGACGCTGCGGCCGGCGGAAGTGCTCGAGTTCGTGCCCGGCGTCATCGTGTCGCAGCACAGCGGCGACGGCAAGGCGAACCAGTACTACCTGCGCGGCTTCAACCTCGACCACGGCACCGACTTCGCGACCTTCGTCGACGGCATGCCGGTCAACATGCCGACCCACGCGCACGGCCACGGCTACAGCGACCTCAACTGGCTGCTCCCCGAGCTCGTCGATCGCCTGCGCTACCGCAAGGGCCCGTACGCCGCCGAGGACGGCGACTTCTCCTCGGCCGGCTCCGCGCGCATCGACCTCATCGACGCCCTGCCGCGCGGCATCGCATCGGTCACGCTCGGGCGGGACCGCTATGGTCGCGCCCTGGTCGCGAACTCGCACGCCCTCGGCGGCGGGCAGCTGCTCTACGCGCTCGAAGTCGCGCACAACGACGGCCCGTGGGACAACCCGGAGAAGTTCCACCGCACCAACGGCGTCCTGCGCTACAGCTTCGGCGGCGACGGCAGCCGCGCGACGATCACCGCGATGGGCTACTCGGCCGGCTGGCGCTCGACCGACCAGATCCCGCTGCGCGCCATCAACGACGGCACGATCGACCGCTTCGGCGCCATCGACCCGAGCGACGGCGGCCGGACCGAGCGCTACAGCCTTTCCTTCGCGACGCAGCGTCGATTCGACGACGGCGAGTTCCGCTTCAATGCCTACGCGATCCGCTCGAAGCTCAACCTGTTCTCCAACTTCACCTACTTCCTCGAGCATCCGATCGACCTCGGCGCCGGCGTCGATCCTTCGGGGATCAACGGAGACCAGTTCGAACAGGCCGAGCAGCGCAAGGTCTTCGGCCTGGCCGCGAGCCGGACCTGGAACCTGAAGCTGGGTCGCTTCGATTCGAGCAACACGCTCGGCTTGCAGGTGCGCCACGACCGCCTCGATCCGGTCGGCCTCTACGCCACCGAAGCGCAGCGGCGCGTCGCGGTGACGCAGGAGAGCGTCGTGCGCGAGACCAGCGAGGCGGCCTATGGCGAGAACGCGACGCAATGGCTGCCGTGGTTTCGCAGCGTCGCCGGCGTGCGCGCGGACCGGTTCCATTTCGACGTCAAGAGCTCGATCGCCGCCAACGGCGGCAAGACCGACGCCGGCCTCGTCTCGCCCAAGCTCGCGCTCGTCTTCGGGCCGTGGGCGAAGACCGAGTACTTCGTCAACTACGGCTACGGCTACCACAGCAACGACGCGCGCGGCGCCACCGCGACCGTGGCCGCGAAGTCCGGCGATCCGGTCGTTCCGGTGACGCCGCTGGTGCGCTCGAAGGGCGGCGAGCTCGGCCTGCGCACGGAGGTCGTTCCCGGCCTGCAGAGCTCGCTCGCGCTCTGGCAGCTCAAGCTCGGCTCGGAGCTGCTCTTCGTCGGCGATGCCGGCGAGACCGAAGCGAGCCGCGCCAGCCGACGCCACGGCGTCGAGTGGAACAACCACTGGATCGCGACGCCCTGGCTGCTGCTCGACGCCGACTTCGCGGCCTCCAAGGCACGCTTCACCGAGTTCGACCCCGCCGGCGACGCGATCCCGGGCTCGGTCGACAAGGCCGTCTCGGTCGGCGCCACCGTGAAGCAGCTCGGTCCGTGGTTCGGCCACTTCCAGTTGCGCTACTTCGGGCCGCGCCCGCTGATCGAGGACAACTCGGTGCGCTCCAGCTCGACGACGCTCGCCTCCCTGCGCGTCGGCTACAAGCTCGCGCCGAACGTGCGCCTCGCGCTCGACGTCTTCAACCTCTTCGACCGCAAGGCGAGCGACATCGACTACTTCTACGGCTCGCGCCTGCGCGGCGAGCCGGCGGCAGGCGTCGACGACATCCATTTCCACCCGGTCGAGCCGAGGCGCCTTCGCCTGACGGTGATGGCGAGCTTCTAGCGACAGAACAGGAGGCGGCGCACCACTCGTGCGAAGATGACGCCGCCTTCCGCGCCAGCCGTGGCGCGGTGCGCTGGAGACGTGGCCGAGCGGTCTAAGGCAGCAGTCTTGAAAACTGCCGAGGGGGCAACTCCTCCGTGAGTTCGAATCTCACCGTCTCCGCCAGCGCTATCTCCCTAATCGCGGCCAGTCGGGCCGTGAGGGCCCCGGATCGGGCCGCGGAAGTTTCAGTCGGCCAGAGTCGCCCGTTGACCTCTCGCCCCGACGTCACCCGGCGTCGGCCAGCGACGGCGCGAGCACATGCTGCAGGCCGACAAGGTCGGTGACATGGATTTCCCGTTGATGAACGGACAGGAGGCCCGCGCCTGAAACTTCGAGAACGTCCGGCTCACCGTCTCGAGCTTGAGGCCGAGGTAGCTGCCGATCTCCTCGCGGCTCATTCGCAGCAGGACCGACGATTCCGAGAAGCCGCGCGCCTGCAACCGATGCATGAGGTTGAGCAGGAACGCTGCGAGCCGCTCCTCGGCGTGCATGCTGCCGAGCCGCAGCATCGCGAGATGATCACCCGCGATCTCGCGACTCATGACACGGTAGAAATGCTGCTGCAGGGTCGGCAGCTCACGCAGGAGCGAGCTCAGCCCGGCGTAGGGAACGACGCAGACCTGCGAATCCTCCAGCGCGATCGCATCGACCTCGTGACGGCCAGTGTCGATCCCGCCGAGGCCGAGCAGCTCGCCGAACATGTGAAAGCCCGTCACCTGCTCGAGTCCCTGATCGGACGCGACAACGGTCTTGAAGAAGCCCGTCCACACCGGAAACACCGCGTCGAAGGGATCGCCGACGCGAAACAGGGTGGCCCCTCGGGCGACCTTGCGACGACCCGCGACGAGTCGCTTGTCGACGAGGTCGAACTCCGCTCCGGCCAGCTCGGCGGGGAGGCATTGCGGTCGCATCTTGCATTGGGAGCACGGCACGCTGGCCGGCGCAGCGCGAAGCGGCCGGACGACTGGCAAGTCGACTTCGCTCTTGTTCTCGCGCCCGTATTCGGTGATCGCCGGTTCGAGCAACGCCGACATGGTCGGACTGCTTCCGGTCGCCGCCGATACGGCTCTTCCCGGATCGCCGCGGTCGCTCGCAAGCGCATGCGTGGCGAGACGGTTGCTCACGAGACGGACCTTCGAAACCCCTTGCATGGCGAACGATAGGCAGCGCCACCGGCAGCGTCTGTGCGCTGGAGCACATACGCGGCGCCGCGCGCCACGTCCAATTCAGGTCCCCGCCCGCTTGGCGACGGGCGAGTACATGTCGAGCAGCTGCATCCGCGTCGCGCGCAGGCGCTCGGACACGACGCCCATCAGGCGCAGCATGAAGGCCAGGCCGAATTCCGGGTCGCTCTTGAAGCTGGCGAGAAGCTCTTCGCCTTCGAAGGCGAGCGCGGCCACGGGTTCGAGGGCGCGCGCCTGGAAGTGCTTGCCTGCATGCGGCAGAAGCGCCGACCAGTCGAACACGTCTCCGCCATGGAGAGTCTGCACCCTGAGCACGTGGCCCGGCACCTCGAGCTCGAGCGCCAGCATGCCTTCTTCGAGCAGGTACAGCACCGAGTAGTCGTCGCCCTCGCGAAAGATCACCTGGTTGGCGGCGAAGCGGACCTGTTTCGCCATGCCGGCCAGACGAGCCTTGTGCTCGGGCCGGAACTCGGCGACGAACGGATGCGCCGAGAGATGCTGCGAGGTCTGCGTCATGTCTTGCTCCTGCATCGGTCGCAGTGTCCCGGCCCGGCGTGGGCGGCGCTTTGACCTGCCGCAAGAATGCGGCGCAGATCAGAACGAATGGCGCACGTCGGCGCCAACGCCGTTCTGGCGACCCCCGACAGCGGGTTGCTGCCGGGCGCGCCGCCGCTCACCGACAGGGCCGAATTGCCGCCGTTCGCGACACGCCCGAGCGCCGCATAGCTCGCCGTGCGCTTCGACAGGTTGACGGGGTGCCGCCGCGAAGCGGCCCCTCACGCGGGTGTCGGCCTGTCGTTGCCGACCGCGGCGCTCAACGAATCACCATCTCCGTGAACGGATAGACGTAGGCCTGCAGCGTCACGAAGAGCCCGACCAAGGCCGCGAGCGCGAGCGAATGGAAGAAGACGAAGCGCAGGATGTCGCCTTCGTGGTTGAACCAGCCGGTCGCGGTCGAGGCGACGACGATCGACTGCGCGTCGATCATCTTGCCCATGACGCCGCCGGCGCTGTTCGCCGCACCCATCAGGTTCGGGCTGAGGCCGAGCTGGTCGGCGGCGACCCGCTGCATGCCGCCGAAGAGGACGTTCGACGCGGTGTCGGAGCCGGTCAGCGCGACGCCGAGCCAGCCCATCAGCGTGCCGAAGAACGGATAGAACACGCCGGTGTTGGCGAAGGCCAGGCCGAGCGTCGTGTCGAGGCCGGAATAGCGTGTCAGCGTGCCGAGGCCGAGCATCAGGACGATCGTCAGCAGCGAATAGCGCACCTTCCAGATCGTCTTGCCGTACTCCTCGAACAGGCGCAACGGGCTGTACTTCATGAAAAGGCCACCGATGATCGCCGAGAGCAGGATGCCGGTGCCCGTCGCCGACAGGAGGTTGAACGTGTAGGCCGCGCCCTCCTTGGTCGGCTTGATCACCACCGGCGGCATCTTCTCGATCGCGTTGTGCAGGCCGCTGATCGGGAACGACGGCGCGAAGATCCCGTTCAGCGCGGTCTTGACCGGAGGCAGGCCCCAGGCGAAGACGAACACCGTCAGGATCAGCCACGGCAGCCAGGCGCGGATCACGACGTCGCGCGGATGCCGCGTGAAGGTCTTGACCGCGGCCGTGCCGGCAGGGCCCGCGCCGGCGGCGGGCGATCCCCGGCCGGTGTGCACGGTCGACTCGGCCTGGAGCGCGCTGAGCGGCGCGCCCGCGCCGGCGACGGCGAGCGGCGCCAGGCCGGTGCCGCGCACGGCGTCGGTGAGCCCGGTCGCGGGCGTGCGGGCGGCCAGCCGCTCTTCGCGCCGGCCGAGCGACGTCGAGGTCCAGATCGTCTTCGGCTTCCAGACTCGCAGGAAGAGGATCAGGCAGACCATCGAGCTGATCGCCGCGATGACGTCGACGAGCTCGGGGCCGATGTAGTTCGAGACGAGGAACTGCGGGATCGCGAAGCTCAGACCCGAG